>JBCCWV010000104.1:0-16337 GCA_039192745.1 Verrucomicrobiota bacterium
CAAAAACCCTCACCCAAATGCGCAATGTCTCCGAGTCGGAGAGGTCGGTGCCCAGTGAATACATATCGAGTTCGCCCTTCATCACGGCGTCGTCGTGACAGTCGAAACAATGCTGGGCAAGGAAGTCGTCGAGCGGCCCGAGCCAGTCCTTCCTCAAAATCGGATCCAAATTCTCGACAACCGACACCGGCTCCGTCTTTTTGGAAGCCACCGTGGAAGCGGGAACCGAAGTAGGAATCCTCTTCTCAATTTCATTTTCCCGAACCGCCGCATTGTCCTTTTTCGCGGTCCCCGATGCAGCGGTGATCACAATATTGTCCAAGAGGACGTCGCCCCCACGCGAAGCCAAGCCGATGCTTCCAATCGGATACTTCGACCACTCGATCTCAAACTCGTGTGACTCTCCCTCGTCAATTTGCACGGTCACCTTCCCATCGCGGGACTCCATCACGAGCTTATACCATTTATCCGACTCCAATCGTTGTTTAACCATTCCGACATCGGAGGCCTCGGGAATCGGAATCTGTTGGTTGCGATTCACGCGAAGTTTCACGCCCGCATTCGAAATCATGAGTCGGTAGAGGTGGCCACCGCCGGTGTGATTGACCTTGAATTGCAATTCGCGTGCCTCGTTCAGGCAAAACTCAAACTCGTAGCGCAAGTCACCTTCGGCTTTGAAAAAGGGACTGCGACAACCTGGGAACGGCGTTCCTTCCGGAAAAATACTCTGCATCTGGCCGTCCTCGTTGACCGCCCAATTCGGCGGTTCACCGACCTTCCATTCCTCCAACGCTCCCTCTCCCGAAAATTCCGCCGAGAAGAATTCTTCTTCGGCGAACACTGGCTGAGCCAGACCAAGAGCACAGATGATTGTAAAGAGTTTTCGCATGTCCATCCCGGGGGTGACGGAGGTTCCACACAATACTTCCGAATTACGCGATGGATTACAGGAACTTCCCGATGACGGCAGTCAGCGGAGAAACACATTCTCAAAAACCGCGGATAATCATTGCAAAATTAGTTAAGATTGCTTAAATACCTCCAACATGTCCGCCCTGCTCGAAATCGTCGGAAACTCCGAAAGCCCTGAGGCTCAATATACTTTCCGGGAGGACTACGTCACCGGCTGGACTTGGAACTGGGAAAAGCACCTCGAGCCCCTCGCCGGAAAGGAAAATCTCCGCATGCTGGAAATCGGATCTTTTGAGGGACGGTCGGCGATTTGGTTCCTCGAAAACATTCTCACGCATCCCACTTCATCAATCGTCTGCCTCGATTGCTTCGAGTCCGGCGTGGAAGACGCCTTCGACCGCAACATCGCCGCCAGCGGTCGCAGTCACCGCATCACTAAGGTCAAGGAAACCTCCGACAGCTATCTCGGACGCATTACCAATTCCGGCCTCGCCTTCGACATCATCTACGTCGACGGCAGCCACGAAGCCGTGCATGTCCTCTTCGACAGCATGGCGAGCTGGTCGCTCCTGAAACCCGGCGGCATCATGATTCTCGACGACTACGGTTGGGAACCCAACTACGCCCCCCACCATCGACCACGCATGGCCATCGATTTGTTCCTCGAAGCGCGCGGTAATGATCTGGAAGTCATTCATCAGGACTACCAGGTCATCGTGCAAAAGAATCTCCCGGCTCCAGTCCCGATGCGTCAGGATTAGAGGACAAGTCTTCCTCTGAGAATACCCTGCCAGCTGCATTCATCGGCGAGTGCATGCTTCTATCTGCCAATCGAAGAGTCTTGTTGACGCTGTCATTGATAGTATCATATGATACTATCATACATTGAGCCCGCCTTTTCAGATCACCGCAGAGATTCTGGCCCTAACCGGAAAAATCGAACGACGATTAGGGCGACTAGAGGGTTTTCATACTCCAAAACCGCAACCTCAACTGAGGAAATCCAATCGCGTAAGGACGCTTCAGGGGAGTCTGGCCATCGAAGGAAACTCACTCGAGTTGGAACAGGTAACCGCTCTACTCGACGGAAAGAAAATCCTCGGCCCTAAAGATGACATTGCCGAAATCCTCAATGCAAATCAGGCCTACGAACAATTCAAGAAACTCAATCCTCTTGACCAGAAACATCTTTTAAAGACACACAGGCTAATGATGAAGGGACTTATCCCCGATGCTGGAAAATGGCGTTCTTCCAACGTTGGAATTCAGAAGAAAGGTCAAATCACGCACATGGCTCCTCCGGCACGACGCGTTCCTGCCCTGATGGCTGAGTTATTTTCCTTTTTGGAAGGTGATGACCATCAACTCATTCAAGGCTGCGTTTTCCACTATGAATCCGAATTCATCCATCCCTTTTCTGACGGAAACGGGAGGCTCGGTCGATTTTGGCATACTCTACTCCTTTATCGCTTCCATCGCGTCTTTGAATACATCCCTGTTGAATCGATCATCCAAGCGCATCAACAAGAGTATTACAACGCACTGGAAACTAGCGACAATGCCGGAGAGTCGACCCACTTCATTGAATTCTCCTTACAAATGATTCTCGAGGCTCTTGAAGAGTTTCTCTCGACCTTCCGGTCGAAGGCACCCGGACCGAATGACAGGTTAGATGGCGCCAGAGCTGAATTTCGCAAGCGGTGGTTCACACGGAAGGACTATCTTACACTTCATAAAACTATCTCGACCGCAACCGCCAGTCGCGACCTAAAAGCTGGAGTCACGCAGGATCTTTTGGAGATTGAAGGAATGAAAGCGGTAAGCCGATACCGCTTTCTTTAGAAGCCACCCTTGTCCTGGATCCCTCTCAGAAAACTTCGAAAATTTTCTTTGCCCTGTTAGGTTCGGATTCTAAGGAGTTTTTTCCCTGCTCCTACTTCAATTCGATCCATTACCCAGCAAATCCTCAACCTGCTCCTTCAACGCCTCCAGCTTCGCGACTTCCTTTTCAAACGGTGCATAACCAGCGACGGGCGGCGCGTTTTTATCCACCTCATTTGCCCCTTTCTCTCCGAACTTCGCTTTCAATGTGCGAAGCGGGTTGACCATCTTCCAGCGGCTTGAATTCTGCATGCGGCGGCCGGCTTTGATGAGGGATTCGATGCGCTTCAGGAGACTCCGGATCGCTTTCTCTTGTCGGCGGATGATCTTTTTCGCTTTCTTACCTCCCGCAAAATCCGTTTTCGGCCCCTTGACCAAGGCATTGGCAATGAGAAAGACATCGTGGAGGTCCGGGTTCACGTTCGACGAGTAAGGCAGCGTCCCGGCAAAGTCCTTCACATAGCGCGGACCACTTATCGAGCGAGCGGCGCCTTCGTTTTCGTTGCGACGATACCAGAAGAGCATGCGGGGGATCACTTGCACCTCGTATCCGGAAAGGACGGCACGAGAGAGGATGTCCCAATCTTCTTCAATCTGGCCATCGATAAGATCAGAGGTGAAGCCGCCAAGTTTTTTGAAGACGTCACTGCGGATGAGGAAATTGGTATCACCGAAGCAATTCGACATCGCACCCATGGCGGCGCACGGACCCAGCGGAAGCCACACCCAATCGGTTTCGTCATCGGATTCAGGAACGCCTTCGCCTGAGAATGCCTGAATGAACGGGCATAGTATGACAGCCCCACTCGAAAGAGCCGCGCGGATCATGCTGTCGAGTTCATCAGGCTTGGCGATGTTGTCGTCATCCATGAAGAGGAGGTAATCACCGTCGGCTTCCTGCGCGGCCCAGTTGCGGGCGACGGCGGGACCGCGGTTTTTTTGCCGCAGGATGACCCACCCGCATTCCTCAAACATTGGCTCCAGCTCCTCCAGCAACTGCACCGCCTCTGGTTCGTTGCTTCCGTCATCGACAAGGATGAGCTGGAAATTCCGGTAAGTCTGCTTCTCCAGAGAATTGATCGCCTGCTGGAGCATGTCCGGCCGGTTGTAGTGCGGCATGCAAACGGTCACGCGCGGTTGCACGCCAGGCCACGCTCGAGCAACGGCGTTTTGTTCGATGGGAGCGCCAGCATACCAGCGCAACCATTGCTCCCGCACCTCGTCGGGGTCGAGAGCAAAGTCAACGGCCGCCGCCGATTCCGCCTCCCATAGTTCGCAAACGCGTTCCGCAAACGCCTGCGGGCGCGGCTCGCGGGCGATTTGGCGGCGATCCGAAGTCTCGATCAATTCCACGGCCGGACTTTTCTCGTTGAGAATCACTTTCGCCCCGGACTGAAGGCACAATGAAAGCACGCTCCCATAATGGTGACCACCCGAAGCAAAGAGAACAACCCGGCCGCGACCCGAAACAAGGGGGCCAATCTCTGACACTTCATCCAGCCTCACGACTTCAGGTTTCTCCGCCCACTCTTCGCAAAGTTCCTCGATGAGGTTGTTCAATCCCGTCAGCCGACCACTCGATCCAAGGTAGAGAACGCGGACCTTGAAACCAGATTCCCCGCGCTTCCGAAGTTCCTCTGCGGTTGAAACCAACAAACGCACGCCGCCGCTGACATCGCCGTAGTTGATGAAGATCAATTCCCGCGCTTGCCCGTCTTCTCCCGACGACGTCACGGCCAGTTCATCCGTCTTCCCGGACCAACCCGGCCACGCGTAAGTACGCGACGCGGGAAGTTTCCACCCCATGGATTCCATCCAGCGCTGAATCGACTCCGTAAGGCCGACAACCGCGTCTGCGAGTTCGACCGATTTCCGCTCCATGAAATTGACCTCGATGTGATACGGACGGCTGATGTAACGCCAGTTCATCATCTCGAGCCAGCGGTGCGGATGATGCACGGAAACAAAGGCTCGGCACTCATAAGGAAAGATTCCCTGTCGCCGTGCGAGCATGAAATAGTAGGCAGGCCCGCGCCATTCATGAAAATGCACGATGTCAAAACGCCGCGTCTCCAGCCACTCCAGAGCCCGGTAGGAAATCGTCAGCTCCTTCGCGTTGCGGTACTCGGTCTCGATTTTCGCCTCCGGGAGAAAGACCAACTCGATCTCGTCGGCGGCAAACTTCTTTATCCACTCATCGATCTCGCCCTCGACCGGCGCATCCCGCAGGAGGAGAACGGTAACCTTGTGCCCCGCATCCGTGAGCATCTTCGCGTGATTGAAAAAGAACGTGCCGAGTTCGCTGGGAATGGTCGGGCCGTCGATTTCAAAGGTCGCGAGACAAACGTTCCGCTCCGCTTTCGCAGGGCCGGTCAGAATCTCGCGCAAGGACGCAACTCGGACCATGGATCTACCGGACAGTCGTGCTCATGGCCGTCACCCATGACCGACTGATTTCGTTAAAAGACAAGAGGGAGTTCGATTGCATCGACCGCGACCGGTAAATGTCGGGAACCCTGCCCATCAAGCAACTGTTCTCAGAATCTTATTTTGAAGATTTAAAAAAGTCTCAGCGCGGGCATCGCCCATCGGCATCACGCCGTGGCTTCAACGGCCAGCTCTCCCATTTTCTCTCGAACATCAGAAAGCCATGATTGATCGGGAGTTGCGTAAGGTCGGAACGTTTCGGTGACGCCTTCCTGCTCATTGTAGAAGATCGCGCGGTGCAGGCCGAGAGAACCGGCATCGGGCGCGTCGATGAGACTGGCGGAGTCGTTGGCGCTCATCTGGAAGACAACTCGCATCTCGAATTCGCTCAGCGCCTTGCGGCTCAGGCAGCGGTTGATGTTGTTGTAACTGTCGATCGTGGCAAGGATATGGATTCCCGCCGAAGGACCGCTGGCGATGAGATCGTTGAGTTGTTGGCCGGGATTACCGGCTTCGTCGTCATCATCCATGCTGAAGCCGAAGTCTTCCTCAAAGCGGAGTTTCTTGAACTTCTGGACTCCTAACGCCACGACAAAAACTTCCGGCGCCGAAGAAAGGTGGGCATCGTCTTCCCGTCGTTTCACTTCCTCCGTCAATGCCTGCATAATCTCCGTAGCGTCGTTGTTCTTGGCCCGAGCGACAGGATGAGGAATGGCGTTGATCACCGCGTCGAGATAACTCTGCTCCGGTGTTTCAGGAGTGGTCCCGTCAAAAATGACGAACTCCGCGGCACCGGTTGGATACTGTGCAGCCAGCGAAAGCAAGCCCACGCCAGTGATCGCGAGCGCTGACTCGTCGCGTTGACCAACGACGAGCAAGTTGCTGCCGCTTTGACGTTGGAAAACGGCTTCTGTTGGTCCCTTGATCGAATTCGGCGCTCCAAGGAAGGCGCGACCCAGTGCGGGACGACCGGAAGGTTCGGAAGCGAGCATTTTTGCGAGCGCTTCGTTGTCGCGAACGTCGGCGGGCGCGTTGCCTTCGAAGACGATAGGCGCCGGGTAGGACTTACCCTTTTCCACCGCCATGGCGCAGGCCTTATCGAGCCACTCGTCGCGCTCGTTCTCCGAAATCCACACGGTTTGGAAAGGACTGTTACCCTCGATGGCCCCGGCGCTGTCGTTGTAAATCCCCTCACCCGGCCGTGTGAGGAGACGCGGCGCGGGGTTGTCGTCGTCCATGATGAGAAGCGCATCCGCTTCGTTGCACTGCAGCGCCACACGGATGACCATTTGGCCCATGGTCGTTCTAGCGAGGGTATAAGCACCGCCAAGCGTTTGCGAACCTAACAGAACATGAATTCCAAAGGCTCGGCCCTGTCGGACGATGCGGTCGAGAAGGACAGAGGCGTTTTGTGCGATGCGGTCATCCTCGGTAAAGAACTCCTGGAATTCGTCGATGATGAGCAGCGACCGTGGCACCGGTTCCTTGCCACCCGCCGCCTTGTAGCCTGCGATATCCTGTACACCGAGCGCACGGAACATTTCGCCGCGGCGCTTTAGCTCCTCGTCCACCCGCGAAAGAACACTCAATCCGAACTCCCGATCACTCTCGATGGCCACAACCTTTGCATGCGGAAGTTTCTTCGCGCCGTAACACTTGAATTCGACCCCTTTCTTGAAGTCGATGAGATAGAATTCCACCTGCTCCGGGCTGCAGTGCAGCGCGAGGTTGGTGATGATAACGTGGAAGAGGGTCGATTTACCGGAACCGGTCTTACCCGCAAAGAGCGCGTGTTGCCGCGTGCCTTTTCCGATTGCGAGATACTGCAACTTCGTCGCCCCGGTCCTTCCAATAGGCACTCGCAACTCACTTGTCGTGTCGCCGCTCCAGTAATCGCCATCCGGCGGCGCGACATGGGAAAACGGCACCTCAACGCGGTTCGAATCGACGCTCGCTTGCCCTACCCTTTGCACGAATGTCCGGGCGAGATCCGCATCCGGCGGCCGGTCGAAGACGAGTTTGGCGCCTTCGCCGAACTCATCGGTCATTAAATAGTATTCCTCGCCGTCGCATTCGAAACAGTGGCTGTGTTCGCGAAGGTCGTCGATCTCAAACCCTTCGGGCAACTGCCGACGACGATCCCAGTGAATGAGCGTGTAGATCCCACAACGCGCACCGCTCGCCGCGATGCTCAAAAGCCGTTTCGCCGCCACGTCGCTGAAACTCGCAGGGAAGTCCGCAATAACGACGAACTGATACTTCTCCGCGATGTTCCCCGCCTCTTCATTGTATTCAAAGATCGTCTGATACTCATTACGGAGATACATCTGAATGATCTTCTCCATGTGGTCGTTCAACTCCGACAGCCGTTCCTCGATCTGTCCACGTTGCGTCCAAATGCGCGCATTGATCACGCTGTCCTCAAAGTCCGCGAGATGCGTCAGGCCCGCGAAGTTTTGACCAAGCCCAACCGGATCAATGATCGTAAAACCGAGTTTCCCCGGCGGTGATTTCGAGAGCAGGCGAAGAACGACATTGTTCAGCGTGTCGATGAGCACGTCCTTCGCCGACGAATCCGTTTCAAAAAGCAGCGAACCTTCCCGCGGAAGCGAAACAGAAAGCGGCACCTCCAATTTTGTCGGCTCCGGCAAGGCGAGGACATCCGCTTTCGGCACCGTGACGAGTTTCGAAGTGTCCACGTCGATGCGGGCAAATTTCCCCGCGTGCGCGAACTCAGTTGGCGGCTTCCAGCCTTCACAATATTCCGGCGTCCAATCCTCGAAGGTTTCCGACGTTACTTTTTGCAGGGCAGCGAACTTCTCATAAATGGGACCGATCTCCGCGCCCCAGTCCGTCTCGATCTTTGCTTTCGCCGACTCGAATGCTGTTTTCGCCGCGGCTTCTCGGTTTACACATTCGGAGTTGAGCCCCTCGATGACTGACTGCGCTTTCACCCGCAGTTTCTCGATCGTTTCACCGGGCTCGCCCTCGAGGGCTTTAATTCGTCCAGCGAACAACGACTCGCAAGACTTCAACGCCCGCTCCCGGCGCTTGTCGAGTTCCTTGAGAATATCTCCGCGTTTTTCTCCCGCTTCATCGACCTCTTCCTTCCACTTTTCATCGGCCTTGGTGCTAACTTTCTCTGTTTCGCTTTTCAACCGCATGACCTGCCGTTCATAGCGGACTTGAGCGTTTTCACGGCTGACTTCCAGCAATTGCCGCGCCTTTGTGAACGACCGCGTGATTTCTTCAGCCTCATTACTAACACCATTCCAAACAAGACGATGCACCACGAAATGCACCGCGGAAAACACTAACACTATCCCGCCAGCGATCCCCCAATCCGCGGCGCCACCCGCCATGCCATTCGTCACGGCTGCCCCAACGACGGCTCCGATGAGTGCGGTGGCCCAGATCGGAAGGACACCGAAAAGCTTCGGTCCCGGATGCGTGGCAAAGTCCTTGATCTTTTCTTCGGCGATATCGGTTTCACGCCGGCTCTGCTCGAGCAACTCCAATTCCGTCTTCTGGTAATCGATGTCAGAAACGCCTTCGTCGAACTTCTTCATCAACGCCCGCGAGTGCTGCCAATTTCCACGCAATGCAGCCCGCGCCAATTTCAGAAGCTTGCGTTGCCGCGCCTTCTCTTGGGATGATTCTGCGTGGAACTCGTTGAAGGCTGCCTCCGCTTCGGCCGCACCCGATTGCAGTCCACGTTTCGCGTCGAGAATCTTCGCCTGCAAGCCCGCGATCTCGCGACCTTTCTTGGATTCAACTTCATCGACGAGTGACTTGCGCGTGTCCTGATAGGCCTTACGAATCCGGACGATCCGGGCCTCCCGCGCCTCCTCGAGGCGTTCCTTTTCCTTTGGAAAAAAGTTCTGCGCCCGCTCGATGTCCTGGTTCAGTTTCCGCTGCGCGTCCTCAACCTTCTCGCGGCTTTCGCGGATAGCCGCGGCCGTTTCGGAGCGACGTGTCTTTTCAATCTCGGTCTCATGCGCAGCGAATTTCGCTGCCGTCCGCTGTAACTCATCGAGGAGGCCGATGGAATAACTAACGCCGGGAACCTTATTCACAGTCTCTCCTTACCTTGGCTAAAATTTCATCCAATTCCGCAATGATCGTCGACGCCGACTGCACCGCGTCCGGCAGGGCGCCCAAAAATTTCTTGTCGAATTCGCGACTCTTCACATCCCTCCAATACTCCTTCGTCTGCTGCCAGTCGAGCAACAACTCCTTCGTCCGCTTCGCCAATTTTGCGCCGGCTGGTCTGACACTACCACGACTCATGATTCTTCGGAGCCCTCCTCGCTCTTCGTTGACTCCGTGGCCGTCGCAGTGACTTCTGCAGAAACAGGAGTCGGTCCCCCGCCGACACCCACTTCCGAGTAACGCTCAAGGGTCTTCTTCGTCTCCGCGAGGTAACCAATTCCTTTTGGCAAGTCCTGCGCAAGCATCTGACGCAAGCCCTCAAGTTTCTTCTCCAGAGGTTCGACAAGGTGGTCATACTCACGAATCCACTTCTTCACTTTCTTCGCCCGTTGCTCGGCATCGTCGAGCATCCTTCGCGCCCGCGTCACCTGCACTTTTTTCGCCGCATGTTGGGCCTGGAGATCCTGCAGGCGCGCCGAATAAAGCTCCTCTTCGGCCTGCGCCAGTTTCTTGCCGCACTTCTTGATCTCCATGCGGCATTCCTGCGATTTCTCGTAGTTCAACCACTCCCGCGTCTTCCGCACCGAATCGCCCACCTCGTCAAGCGCTCGCTT
Source organism: Verrucomicrobiota bacterium (assembly GCA_039192745.1). GTDB lineage: Bacteria > Verrucomicrobiota > Verrucomicrobiia > Verrucomicrobiales > DEV007 > JBCCWV01. Next base: position 9,987 of record JBCCWV010000104.1, read on the forward strand.
CGCATCCTGAACATAAATGATCAGGCGATTGCGAAAGTTCTCGATGGTCTCAATCGAGACAACGTGGGCTTCGTTGCTCATGGGCGGAAAATACTAACGTTGATCCAAATATTCCTGAATCCGCTGAGCCTTCCGCATGAGGAGCGGCGTGTGCTGATTGGAGATCTCCACGAACTTCTTCAACGCTTTCATCGTCTGCGAGAATTCATCGGCGAACTTCACGTGTTCCTGGTCCTGCCAGGTTCCGCCGAGCGCGGAGAAGCGCGCATTGAGTTGCGAGGCTCTGTCTTCGATGTCTCGGTTGAACCGCTTCAGCTCTTCCGCGAAGCGCCGGACATCCTCCGGATCCATGATGGCTTGGGGCATAAAGGCATCCTACCAGAGAATTGCCTCGTGGGAAAGCCCGTCGGTCTTTACAAAAGTGCGGAAAATTGCTGCAATTCCGTGTTTAAAAAGCGGTTCCTCTTTACATTTCTTCTCACCGCCATGCTCAAACTCCTCCCGCTCGTTCTCGCGCTCCTACTCGTTCATCCAGTCGCCGGCCAGGAAGAGGCCACCGCCGACTCGAAGCCGAAGAAGAATAAAAAGCTCATAGACGGGATCAGAAATTCAGGAAACCCGAACGACGCGAGGAACACTTCCACTGGCCAGCCCGATCCCGTCGAAGACCCTGCCTTCGCCGCCTACGCGCTCTTTGAGAACACGTCACCGCACCCGCCCTCCATCGAACCCATCGCGACGAATCTGCCCTTGGAAATCAACGCCGGCGACCGCATCGCTTTTGTCGGCAACACCCTTTTCGACCTCGCTCGCGAACACGGCTACTTCGAGTCTCTCCTTCACCAACGCTTTACCGAAGAAAAACTCACGGTACGAAACCTCGCCTGGTCCGCGGATGAAGTCGACCTGCAACCACGCCCCGCCAATTTCGCCGACACCGACCAGCATCTTCACCACATCAAAGCGGACGTCATCTTTGCCGCCTTTGGATTCAATGAGTCCTTCGCTGGCGAAGAAGCGATTGATGCCTTCAAAGTCCGATTGACGACGTGGCTTCTGAAAACCAAATCGAAAGCCTACAACGGCAAGACCGCCCCGCGCATCGTCCTTGTGTCTCCCATTGCGAATGAATCGGTCGGGAAAGTTTTTAACTCTTACTCCAATAACAACCGGCTGAAAGCATACACCCAGGCGATGGCCGAAGTTGCCGCCGAACAGGAAGTCGGCTTCGCGGATGTTTTCTCTCCGACGTTTGCCGCGATCTCCAACTCGAAGCGACCGCTCACGTTCAATGGTGCCCACCTCAATGACGAAGGTTACCAAGTCTTCGCCAACGCCCTTTTCCGCGCGACCTTCGACGAAACCCCTCCGGTCTTCGACGCAAAAGTGCAGCATCTCGTCGTGGACAAGGCTTACCAGTGGGCCAACCGCTTCCGCCCACCCAACACGTTCTATTACACCGGGGGACGCAACAAGACCTACGGTTACCTCGACTTCCTGCCGGCGATGCGGAACTTCGAAATCCTCGCCGCCAACCGCGGCAAAGCCATCTGGTCCGCGGCGACCGGAGAGGAAGGATGGATCGATGATTCCAACGTCCCGGAAATGCCCGAAACGAAGCAAAGCCGCGGCGCGAACAAGTGGATGAGCGCCGAGGACGAATACAAGGCCTTCCAAATCGATCCGCGCTTCGAGGTCAATCTTTTTGCCAGCGAGGAACAGTTCCCCGACATCGCCGCACCCATCCAAATGCGCTGGGACGCCAAGGGTCGGCTCTGGGTCAGTTGCTCGACCACCTACCCACACGTTTATCCCGGAAACTATCAAAACGACAAAATCGTCATTCTTGAAGACACGGACCGTGACGGCCGTGCGGACAAGTCGACGGTTTTCGCTGATGATCTCCACATCCCCCTTTCTTTTGTTCTCGGAAACGGCGGCGTCTATGTTTCCGAAGAACCGCACCTCACCTTCCTCCGCGATACTGACGGCGACGACATCGCCGACGAACGCCAGATTCTGCTCACCGGCTTCGGCATGGAAGACTCACACCATGCACTGCATGACTTCGTCTGGACGCCTGACGGTGACCTCATTTTTCGCGAATCCATTTTCCACCACACGCAGGTCGAAACGCCGCGTGGCCCCGTGCGCCAAGCCAACTCAGGATGGTTCCGCTTCCGACCCTCGACGCATGAGTTCACAAGTTTCGGCACCTACCACAGCACGAATCCCTGGGGAGTGACCTTCGACAAATGGGGTCAACACGTGGCCAGTCACCCGATCTACGCCGCCGCTCACCACTCACTCGATCCTCCTTACCCAGAACAACATCCGAAACCCACAGGACTGCAAGCCTACTCCGGTGTCTGCGGCCATGAGTTCGTCGACTTCGGCACTTTTCCCGATGAACTCGAAGACGGAAAGCACTTCATCAAGGTCCGCTACAAACCGACCAACCGCGTCGAAATCCACCAATGGCATGAACGCGAGTTCGGTTACGAAGAAGAATACATCGGCGACCTCCTCTTCTCGACGAACCTTAGCTTCATCCCCGTCGACCTCGGCTACGGCCCCGACGGTGCGATGTATGTCTGCGATTGGTACAACCCAGTGAAGGGTCACGCGCAATACTCCCTCCGCGACGAACGCCGCGACCGCCACTCCGGCCGCATCTGGCGCATCATGGGCAAAGGCAAGGAAGCGAAAGAGCCTATCGATTACACGGAGAAATCGATCCCGGAACTGGTCGAACTTCTGGCCCGGCCCGAATATCGCGTCCGTTACTGGGCAAAGCGTGAACTCAGAGACCGCAACAAACCCAATGCCGTGAAGAAGGCACTCGACAAGTGGGTGGCAGGACTACAACCCGGCGAAACTGACTACCGCCACCACCAAATCGAGGCCGTGTGGCTCTACCGCAGTTTGAATCAGCCAAACATTCCTCTCCTCATGGATTTACTCGCGTGCGACAATCCTCACGCACGGGCCGCGGCCACACAGCAGCTTCGCTACCATGGAGGAACCAGTTTCTCCAGTGACAGCATATCGGCCGCCGCACTCCTCCGCGAACGCGCCAATGACGAGAGCGCCATCGTCCGCATGGAAGCCGCCATCGCCGCGAGCTGGATTGGCACGAAGGAAGCACTCGTCGCCATGCTCGATGTTCTCAAGCACCCCCACGACGACCATTTGAGCTACGCCATCCGCTGCGCCCTCGGGTCTCACACGCTCGTGAAGCATTGGAAACGCAACGACGACTTCCTCGCCGAACACCCCGAGTTGAATGTTTTCCTCGCTAAGTTCGACCAAACCCAAAAACTCAAGCCCCCGAAAACCACCGCGCAGGACGCCCAGTTCGACAGCCAAAAGAACCTCAAGGAAATCGAGATCTCCTGCGTCGAGGGCCGCATGCTCTTCACGGTCACGCAATTCGAAGTCGAAGCAGGACAACCCGTAAAACTCCTCTTCACCAACCCCGACGCCACCGCCCACAATCTCCTCATCTCCACGCCGGGATCCCTGGAAGAAATCGGCATGGCCGGCAACGATATGGCCAAAGACCCTGACGGCTTCAAAAAACACTTCGTCCCCGACTCCAACAAGGTTCTACACGCGACGAAACTGCTTCCGCCGAACACCGCGGAAGTCCTGCGTTTTAACGCCCCGGAAAAACCCGGCACCTATCCCTACCTCTGCACCTTCCCCGGCCACTGGGTCATCATGAAGGGCGAAATGATCGTCAAATAACCCCTCTCCGTAACACCGAGTTTCACTCGGTCGAACGTCTTTCGACCCCATCCACTCAAAAACCACATGCCTCCAAAGCTTCCTCGTTCAAGCTGATGGTCGAGGAGGACACCAACGCTCCTTTTCCATTTTTTCCGAAAATCGCCATTCCACTTTCATCAACTCAGATTTTCGTGATTTGATTCACCTACACAGACATATCCACCCATGAAGCAAACCCTCCTCGCCCTCCTCTTCACCACATCGCTGCTCCCAACGGCGGTCGCCAGTCTCGACGGCACGAAACCTAACATCATCCTCGTCATCACCGACGACCAAGGCTACGGCCCCGTCGGCAAACACGGCCACCCGTGGATCAAAACGCCGAACCTCGACAAACTCCACGACACCAGCCTGCGCTTCGACCGATTCCTCGTCAGCCCCACCTGCTCGCCCACCCGCGCGGCCCTCATGAGCGGGCGTCACGCGATGAAGAACGGAGTCACCCACACCATTCTTGAACGAGAGCGCATGGCCTTGAGCACCGTCACTCTCCCGCAAGTTCTGCAAAAAGCGGGCTACACTTCCGGCATCTTCGGAAAGTGGCACCTCGGCGACGAAGAAGAATACCAGCCGCACAAGCGTGGCTTCGACGAAGCCTTCATCCACGGCGCAGGCGGCATCGGCCAAGCCTACGAATGCTCCTGCGCGGACGCTCCGAACAATGAATACTTCGACCCCGCCATTCGCCACAACGGGAAATTCGTCAAAACGTCAGGGTATTGCACCGACCTCTTCTTCACCGCCGGTCTCGGCTGGATCAAAAGCGTGAAAGACGGCGACTCTCCCTTCTTCGCCTACATCACCACCAACGCCCCCCACGGTCCGTTTATCGCTCCGCCGAAAAACGAAAAACGCTTCACCGACATCGGCTTCGACGAACGTACCGCCGGTTTTTACGGCATGATCGAGAATATCGACGAAAACATGGGCCGCCTCATGTCCAAGCTTGAAGAGTGGGACCTCTACAAAAGCACCATCGTCATTTTCATGTCTGACAACGGTATGACCGGCGGCGGTTCGGGCCGTCAGGGCAAGGACCTCGCCGATGGCTATCCTTTCTACAACGCCAACCAAAAAGGCATGAAAGGCAGCACTGACGAAGGCGGCGTCCGCGTCCCGTTCTTTTTCCGTTGGGACGGAAAAGTGAAGCCCGGCCAAGTCGATTCTGTCACCGCCCACATTGATGTCCTCCCCACTTTCGCCCAACTCGCCGGCATCACCGAACTGCCCGAAGGCCAGGTCGAGGGTCGCAGCTTCGTCTCCCAGCTCACTGACCCCGGCGCCAAACTTCCCGACCGCTACCTCTTCACCCACAAAGCCCGCTGGGCCGACAGAAAGGACCCGAGCGCTGCAAAACCCGAGGACAACCAGTGGAAAAACTACGCCGTGCGCAACGACCGGTATCGATTCGTCAGCGCAGGCATCTCCCGCAGCGTGAACAAAAACGACAGCTCCGACAAATCCGCTTTGTACGACATGATCGAAGACCCAGGCCAAACCACCAACATCATCGACAAGCATCCGGAAGTCGTCGCCAAAATGAAAGCCGCCTACGAACAATTTTGGAACGAAGCCCGCCCACTCATGGTCAACGAAGGCGTCCCCATGTCCCCCACCCGCCCCTACCACGAATGGTACTACGCCCAGGAAAAAGCCGAAGGCATCCCCGCCTGGGAGCCCCCGTCACTGTAAAACAGGCTTCCAGCCTGTTTCCACCCGCTATCCAACCACCAAACTTCTAACCCCCCCTTCGTCATCTCACCCCATCCCCATCACAGGCTAGAAGCCCGTGCTACTATCAAAAAATGAGCAAACCCCACAACGTCGGCGTCATCGGATACGGCTGGGCCGCAGGCGCCCACATCGAAGCCATCAACAACACCACCAACGGCCAGGTCACCGCCGTCTACTCTTCGCGCCCCCTCGACGCCGCAGAAGTCACAAAAACCCACGGCGGCGCCCCCATCAAAGTCTACAACAACATCGCCGACCTCATCGCCGACCCCGACATCGACGTCGTTGACGTCACCTCCTTCCCCACCCAGCACAAAGACCAAGCCATCGCCGTCGCCGAAGCCGGCAAACACCTCATCCTCGAAAAACCCATCACTCTCAACCGCGACGACGCCCACGCCGTCAAGTCCGCCATCGACGCCGCAGGCGTCCGCACCTGCGTCTGCTTCGAACTCCGTTTCATCTCCCAATTCCAAACCATCACCAGCATCCTCGACGAAGGACTCATCGGCGACCTCCACTACGGCGAGATCGATTACTACCACGGCGTCGGCCCGTGGTATGGCCAATACCGTTGGAACACGACAAAGGAACAAGGCGGCAGCTCCCTCCTCTCCGCCGGCTGCCACGCCCTCGATGCCCTCCTCCTGTGCATGGGCACCGACGTCGAAGAAGTCACCGCCCTCAACGCGCAGTCATCCCACGAGATCTTCGCCAAATACGAATACCCCACCACCACCGCCGCCCTCCTCAAATTCAAATCCGGAAAGGTCGGCAAATGCGCGAGCGTCATCGATTGCTTCCAACCCTACTACTTCCACACCC
>JBCCWV010000105.1:0-16125 GCA_039192745.1 Verrucomicrobiota bacterium
CCATTCCCCCCTTTTTCCCCGGCCTGCTTTAACCTTAAATCCTTTTGGGTGTGATTGGTCCCCTGTGGTTGAAGCTACCCGCTCAAATTTTTCTTCTATATTTGCTGCTGTAAGCTCAAACCACTTTCGCGTCGTATCGTTGACCCCTTCCCCTATTCTCCTACAATCCCTCTCTCCATGCGCATCCTTCGCCACAGCGATCCCCAATTCGACCGCAAAGCCGCTGCCTTCTTTTCCCGGCGCGCCATTGCATCGGATGAAGTGCGCGATGTCGTCGCCAATGTCCTCGCCGACGTGGCCAAACGTGGCGACAAGGCCGTGCTCGAACTCACGAAAAAATTCGACAAGGCCAGCCTGAATGCCACCGACCTCCGCATCACCGATGCCGAGATTTCCGCCGCGAAGAAGCAAGCGACACCCGATGTCCGCCGCGCCGTTGCCGCCTCAAAGAAAAATGTCACCGCCTTTGCCCGCCAGAGCCTCCGCAAAAACTGGCGGATGAAAAACGAACAGGGTGCCACCGTCGGCGAGATCTACCAACCCTTTGAACGCGTGGGCGTTTACGTTCCCGGCGGGTCCGCCCCCTTGGTTTCCACTTCGCTGATGACCGTCGGTTTTGCCGCTGCGGCCAAAGTTCCAGAGATCGCCGTCTGCACGCCGTGTGGACCCGATGGATCGATCAATCCCAACCTCCTCTTCGCCCTCGATGCCGCCGGAGCGACCGAGATATACCGGATCGGCGGAGCCCAAGCCATCGCCGCCCTTGCGCTCGGCACGAAAACGATCGCGCCCGTCGCAAAGATTTTCGGCCCCGGCAATTCCTATGTCGTCGAAGCGAAGCGACAAGTCTTCGGCATCGCCTCCATCGACCTCCTTCCCGGACCAAGCGAGATCCTCGTCCTCGCCGACAAAACCGGAAACCCCGACTTCATCGCCGCCGATCTCCTCGCACAAGCTGAACACGGCGGCGATTCGGTCATCGGATTTCTTACCGACTCGAAAAAGCTTCTCAACGAGGTCGTCAAGGCCGTCGAAGCCCAGTCGAAAACACTCACTCGCCAGAAGCAGCTTCTGAATGTCATCAAAAAGAACTGTGTCTTCACCTTGGTGAAATCGTTAGAGCAGGGCATTGAACTCGTGAACGATTTCGCTCCCGAGCACTTGACCCTGATCACCGCTCGCGAAAAAGAAATCCTTCCCCGCATCACCACTTCCGGCGCGATCTTCCTGGGCAATCAGTCCCCCGTCGCCGTCGGCGATTTCCTCGCCGGCCCCAGCCACACGCTTCCCACTGGCGGCGCCGGAAAGTCCTTCCCCGGCCTCATGGCCGACCAATTCCAACGCCGTACCAGCATCGTGAAATTGACCGAGTCAGCGATGAAAAAGTCCGAGCCCATCGTCTCCACCTTCGCCGAAATCGAAGGCCTCGACGCCCACGGACGATCCGCGTCGATTCGAACTGAATAGTGGTTGCAGCTTCCAGCTGCACCTCAGGCTCAGACTGCAGCAGGATGCTGCAACTACTTCACCTGCCCGTCGCCGCGAACGAGATACTTGTAACTCGTCAATTCCGGCAGCCCCATCGGACCTCGCGCATGGAGCTTGTCAGTGCTGATGCCAATCTCCGCGCCGAAACCAAATTCTTCGCCGTCACTAAAGCGCGTCGAGGTGTTCCAGAAAACAGCCGCCGAATCGACTTCGTTCAAAAATCGGTCCGCAGTCGCTTCATCGCCCGTCACGATGCAATCACTGTGACGACTACCGTAGCGATTGATGTGATCAATCGCCGCACCGACATCGGAAACGATTTTCACGCTGATCACGAGATCGAGGTATTCCGTCGTCCAATCTTCCTCCGTTGCCAGAATCGCCTTCTCACCGAGTAACGCCACGGTCTTTTCACAACCGCGTATCTCGACACCCTTCTCGATCAACGCCTCTGCAATCACCGGCAATTGCGCCTCCGCGATTCCTTCGTGAACTAACAAAGTCTCCAACGCATTGCACACGCTCGGCTTCTGTGTCTTGGCATTCACCGCGATGTCCACAGCCATTTTCGGATCGGCACCTTCGTCAATGTAAGTGTGACAAATTCCATCGTAATGCTTGATCACCGGCATCCGCGCCAGCGAAACCACTGTTTCAATCAAGCCCGCTCCACCCCGCGGGATGATGAGGTCGAGATACTGGTCCATCTCCGCCATATGCTTCACGCTCTCTCGATCGGTGATGGGAATGAGCTGCACGCAGTTTTCCGGCATGCCCGCGGACTTGCCGCCAGCGTCCAGCGCGGTCTCAATGGCGCGATTGGAATGAATCGCCTCCTTGCCACCCCGAAGAATCGTCGCATTGCCACTCTTGAAACAGAGCACCGCCGCATCACTCGTCACATTGGGTCGACTCTCGAAAATGATACCGATCACACCAATCGGAACGCACTTTTTCTGCAGTCGCATCCCGTTGGGCCGATCCCACTCGGCAAGAATCTCTCCCACCGGGTCCGGAAGCGCCGCCACCTGGCGAATCCCGTCCGCGATCGCCGCCACCCGCTTCTCATCGAGTCGCATACGGTCCACCATCGCCTTTGTCAGGCCATTTTCTTCCGCCGCTGCGATGTCCTTGGCATTCGCCTCAAGAATCGACGCCGTCTGCGCGACCAACTCATCCGCCATCGCGAGAAGAATCGCGTCCTTCTGGTCACTCGTGAGCTTCGCAAGTTCACGCGACGCCGCCAAAGCCTTGCGCCCCATTTCGTGCACCTGTTCCTGGATATTCTCTGACATAGTTAGTTAAATCTCGTGCAAGTTCCGTTCCCCGCGACCAATTCCGACAACTGATCCGCCCGACGCCCGTTCGCGATCATCGTGGAAATCCCCTCGCCGCGCGCCATGCGCACCGCTTCCAGTTTCGTCTGCATTCCGCCGGTGGAAAACTCGCCGATCTCTCCGCGAACGTGCTGGAGCGCCTCATCGACCGTCGCCAATTCCACCAACTTCCCTCCTTCGTCCTGCACGCCATCGACGCTGGTCAGAATGATCAATTGGTCCGCCTCCACGAGAACCGCAATCTTCGCCGACAACTCGTCGTTATCGCCGAATTTCAACTCGTCCACGGAGACGGAATCGTTCTCATTAAAAATTGGAACAACATTCTCAAACGTCAGCAGACGCTCGACCGTAGACTTCACGTATTCCCGGCGTTCCGGCGTCTTGAAATCGTCATTCGTCAACAACACCTGCGCGACACTCAATCCATGCGCCCGGAAAAGCGTCTCGTAAAAATGCATGAGGCGTGATTGCCCGACCGCACAACAAGCCTGCAAAGTCGCGAGGTCCGAGGGCCGCTCTTCAAGCCCAAAGGCCATCATCCCCGCTGCCGCTGCGCCGCTCGAGACGACCAGCGGTCGATGTCCCTCTTTCACCAGTTTCGCGACCCCGGCGACGAGGTCTTCAAACTGGTTGTTGTCCAGCGCCACGCGCTTCGACGACCGGGTGAGGATGCCCGATCCGAACTTGAGGACAACGCGTTGTGAGTCAGCAGCCATCGTAAAAACGGACCGCGACCATCCGCGAGAACCCCCTGTCTGTAAAGCAGCGGCTCGGGGTCTAACGCGCCGCCGCAACTTCTCCTTCGTCCGCACGTATGATGCGAAAACTCGCGTGAAGCGTGACTGATGCGGAGATCTTGCCGAAATTGGAGCTCATTCCACTGAGCAGACCATCGACTTCATTCCTGGCATAACCGCCCGAGCGCAAACCTGCCGAGCTTGGACTATATACTGGCGCCACGTAACGTGACCCCGCCTTTGCATTCGGATGCACTTCGCTTAACGACGCCAGCTCCAACTTCACACCCAAGCGTTCCTCAAACACCTTCTTCTTTTTCTCGAGATTGTCATAAGCGTCCAAAGACGCCGCACGCGAGATTTCCTCTCGATTACTGTAATCCACTGCAGGCCCCACCATTTCCACCACACTGGATTCATCCACCCGATGCGCGACCGCAAGGAATTGCTTCTCGGTGGAAACCGTCGCCTCCAGTGTCGCCGTCACGGTGTAGCTACGAACCCGACTTTTCAGTATCCCATGCTCAGGCACCGACGAGAATTTCTCCGTCTTAATGTCGTCGCGAGGAATCCCCGATGCCACGAGATAATCAATCAATTCCTTTTGCGCGACACGACTCTTCGAAATCCCCTCTCGCAATGTCGATGACTCCGATGTGGTGCGCAGCGTCACCTTCGTCTTGCTCGCCACTTCCTCGGCGTCGCCCGACGCGGAAAACGAAACGATATCGATGGGAGTTTTCTGAGTGACAACGATCTCGGTAGCATTCGCTGCAAAAGCGAAGGCCCCGACCAACAGGGTAGCAGGTAAAGTCCTCATGGTCATTCTGACGAAATCCCCACCCACATCTTTCAAAAAATGTCGAATCCACCCGTTTTTGCCGCAAACCCTTTGGCAAAGCCGCCATTGAAATCATACCAATTCGCCCCTTATTTCCCGTTGATCCGGACGTATGACGAAATCGCCCCTGCCCACGCTTGCAATCCTCGCTGTCGCGCTGCTTCTCACGTCTTGCGGCAGTTCAAAAACGGGGAAAACGACCTCAACCACGCCAAAGTGGAACCCCTCATCCACGCCGACCATCTCCCGCTCCAGCGAGACGCCACCCCACAACCTTCCGCGGCACGAGTACCCTTTTGATTCGAAAGGGAACTACGTCTCAGCCTGGGCCATCGAAGGCGAACGCCGAGCGGGGCGATCTACTTCCAGCAGTTCGCGCAGTTCCTCTTCCCGCTCGCGAAGCAGCCGAAGCAGCACCGGCGCCTACCGCTACCACAAGGTTGCCGCCGGCGACACGCTCTGGGGATTGAGCAAAAGATACGGGACATCCGTCTCCGCCATCAAACGCGCCAACGGCCTGAGCAGCGACACCATCGTCAACGGTCGGACGCTTAAAATTCCAAGAGGTTAGGTGGATCGCGACCTCCGGGCGCGATGCTGGAATAGCCGCGCAAAAGCGCGCATTTTTCTCACCGATCCAGAACCCAACAACGATCCATCTCTAAATCCTACGCAGATCACCACTCATAATAATTCGCGCTCATTCGTGATTTCCTTTTCCGGGAACGAATTCCCAGGAATGAATTGAGCGTGCGACGAACCACCAAATTTCCTCCACACAATCCAAATAGGCGCTACGATCCCCTCATGAAAAAATCCCTGCTTTCCGGAGCGACCTTCGCCGCCCTCACCCTTGCGGCCATCGCGCAAGACACCACCAATTTCCCCACTCACGGCAAGGTCGAACGCCTCGATCCCGCCCTCGACGCTCTCGTCGATCCCGACGCCAAAATCGAAGTGCTCTGCGGCGGCTTTGTCTGGACGGAAGGACCCGTTTGGGTTCCCGATGAAAGCCTGAAAAGCGGCGGCTACGTCCTCTTCTCCGACATTCCCAACAACGCCGTCATGAAGTGGGTCGAGGGCCAAGGCGTCAGCACCTATCTCAAACCCGCAGGCTTCTCTGGCCCCATCCAATACGGCAACGAGCCCGGCTCCAACGGCCTCATCCTCGACGCTGAAGGTCGACTTGTTTCCTGCGAACACGGCGACCGGCGAATTTCCGTCCTCACCAAAGACGGCGGAAAGCGCACGCTCGCCGACAACTACCAAGGCAAACGCTTCAACAGCCCGAACGACGCCTGTTACCACTCGAACGGCGACCTCTACTTCACCGACCCACCTTACGGTCTCCCCGGCAAACAAGACGACCCGCGACGCGAACTCGATTTCTTCGGCGTCTTTCGCTTGAGCACATCCGGCGAAGTCACCTTGCTCACCGACAAAGTCACCCGCCCCAACGGCATCGCTTTCTCCCCCGACGAGAAAACGCTCTACGTGGCGCAATCCGATGGCTCAGCGAAAATCTGGATGGCCTACGGCGTGCAAGACGACGGCACGATTGATGAAGGTCGCATTTTCTTCGACGCCACCGACCGCCCCGGTCCCGGCGCGCCCGACGGGCTGAAGATCGACAAGGACGGCAACCTCTTCGCCACCGGCCCCGGCGGCGTGAATGTCTTTTCCCCAGACGGGAAATTATTAGGAGTTATCGGAATCAACGAACGAATCTCCAACTGCGCCTGGGGCGACGACGGCAGCACCCTCTACATGACCTGCGACATGTGGCTCTGCCGCATTCAAACGAAGACAAAGGGCGCCGGATGGTAAGCAGTGATCGGTGATCAGAGTGGTTGCAGCATCCTGCTGCAGGTGGATCGCGACCTCCGGGCACGATGCCGAACATCGCCGAGCGAAGCGAGCACTTCCAATCTGGCAGCGCCACAAAAAACGTAACACGTCCAGCCAAAGCCCTCCACGCTCCGCGTGTCGCGGAAGCCATCGCACCCGAAGGCCACGATCCACCTTCCGCCCCCACTTACTGAATCTTCTCAAGCGCTTCACTCACCGCACCTGCAGTGAGAAGTTCCCCGAAAAGAAACGGCTCTTCCTCGCCCGGGTAATACAAGACATTCACCGGTATCGCAGACTTCCCGTAGCCTTGGAGCGCATTTGCAATTCGCGGGTCAGGCTGTGTCCAATCCGCTTTGAGCAGCGCCACGTCCTTTTCCCGAATGAGGTCTTTCACCGCTTCATTGCGATACACCCGCTTGTTTGTCTGACAAGTCGCACACCAACGTGCGGTAAAGTCGATGTAAACCGGCTGACCCGCGTCCCGAAGTTCTGTGACAAATTCCGGCGACCAATCCTTCCAACCGCTTGGCGGAACAGGCCGTGCAACATAGCCCCCGATTACGGCAAAGATCAACGCAAGCACGTTCGCAACCACCTTTCCGCGTCCGGGTTTGCCGTGAACGGAAAAACGACCATAGATCCAAATCGCAAACGCAATGATCGTGAATCCAACAATGATGGCCGGATGCGTCGATTCATCGACAAGTCCGAAGTAAGCCCAAACAAAGTAAGCCGCCGCACCGAAAAGAAGGAAAGACAATCCCACTTTGAATGCATCCATCCACGCTCCCGGCCGAGGGAGGAATTTCAGGAGTCCGGGGAACGCAGAGAGCACGAGATAGGGAGTCGCTAGTCCAATGGCGATCATCACGAAGAGCAGGAAGAACTGAATTCCGGCGAGACCCGAAGCTGCCGCCAAGGCCACCGCAAGAAACGGCGCCGTGCACGGCGTCGCGACGATTGTCGCAAGGACACCGGAAAAGAACGAACCACTCATCCCCGACTTCTGCATCAGGTTCCCTCCGACGCTTGTAGCCTTCGCGCCAAATTCGAAAACCCCCGCCATATTCAGCGCAACGACAAGCAAAAGGGCACTGATTCCAAAGACAAACCACGGCTTCTGCATCTGGAAGCCCCAGCCTTCCGTCCGGATTGGGTAAAACAGGGCGGCCAAAACAAGGAACGAGAGCAGGACGCCGACCGCGAAGATGACCCCGTGCAAAGCGATCTTTTTTCGATCCTCCCCGGCTTGGCTCACAAAACCCATGATCTTCAACCCGATCACCGGAAAAACGCAGGGCATGAGGTTCAAAATAAGACCACCGAGAAACGCCGCCCAAAGCAGATACAGATAACTCGCCTCCGCCGCTCCATCAGTTGCAGTCTTGCCACCACCGCCCGCGCTCTCACCCACCTTCGGCGCAATAATGAACGCCTTTGGCCCATCCGGCGACCAGCCATTCTCTGCATAAAGAACGCCGGGCAAGGTTCCATCCGTGCGCCAATCATCACGAGCAAACTCATCCGGATTCTCTGAAACCGTCAGGACGCCCCCGCCGTTCTTGGCTTCAAAGGATTGCTCGGCCTGTCCATCGACGCGCTTGTCTTCGGAAAAGAAATAAACACTCCCAAAGTCATGCGTCGACGCCTTGTCCGGCTTGAGCGTCAACTGCAGCTCACTCCCGGCTTGAGCCGCTTCCACCGTCCAGCCTTCCAAAGACTTTGAAAAATTTTTCTCCCGAAACGCATCCAACTCCGTCTTGATCGCCTCATCAATGACCGCGTTGTCCCCCACCTCAAGCGTCAGCGACACATCGTCCGTTCCCAGAATACAACTCGTCTCATCGCAATGCTGCCAACGCATCGCGCCCTTCAAGTCAATGGAAGATCCATTGGCAAGATCCGCAGGCGGCGTGATCGTCGTGAAGAGATAGTTCGTTCCACCGTAAACGTAAGCGTGATACCCCTGCAAAAAGTCCTTCTTCGGTGTTGGCCACTCCAACTCACCTGCATCGAACCCGTCGGGTAATTCCCAGTTGATCATCGGCCCAAACTGCACGCCTCCGGAGTTCTTCCAGTAAGTGTGCCATCCCTTCGCGTGTTCCATGCGAAGCGCAACGGTGAACGGTTCGCCGGGTTGAATCGTTTTGTTAGGGGAAACGAGCGAAACCGTGACCTCCGGCTCGTCCTCCGTGTCGCTTAGATCAACGGGAACAAACTGCCCCACCGCGCTCGCGACGAGAATCCACAAGCTTGTTGTCGTAAAGTAAAAGAGTTGCCGCGCACTACGTTTTGTCATTTCAAAAATGGGAGACGCCATCTCTCCGGGTTATTCCGGATTGGCAGAGGGTGATGTCTGGCGCGGAACGTAAAGTCCTCTGTTTCTCGCCACAAGCACCACTTGTCATCCGCCACACGACGCTTGAAGATTCCTCATGTCACCCGCCGACCGTGAAGCACAATTCATCGAGGAACTCAACTTCCTGCCCGACAGCTTTGAGCGCATGACCCACCTTGTCGAGAGCGACAAGCGCCGACCCGGTTTGCCCGAAGAGCAGAAACTCGACGAACGTCTTGTCCCCGGATGCCAAAGCCGGGTCTGGATCGTCGCCTCCCCTCGTGAAAACGAATGGCACTTCGAGTCCGATTCCGACGCCCCCATTGTCCGCGCACTCGCAGGCACACTTTGCGAAATCTTTAGCGGATCTGACGCGGAAACCATCTCCGCGTTCGCCCCCACTCTCCTTGACCAAACCCAACTCCGCGGCCAACTCACCCCCACTCGCCAGAACGGGTTCAACCAGATCGTCCAAACGATCAAAACTCTCGCGAAATAGTTCCAGCCTCAGATTGACGGGAAACGGCAACAACACAATGCTGCAGCGCGAGCAGCCTCGTGAGCCCGCCCGTCCGGCACAGACGGAGGAATTCTGCCTCTTTCGTCGCCAAAATGCCGGTAAATTATCCACTCCTCAGCCTTTCCCTTTGATTCTAAGGCTATCCCATTTTTCGATATCGAGAGAAAGAGTTGGTCGCATCACCACTCTTCCATGTTAAAATCCGAAAAAGGCCCCCATATAAACCAATCCAATAATCCGAACGAACAAACAAAGTAGCACTACCATGAAAATCCTAACCACCATACTCCTTGCGCTGGGCCTCGTCGCAATGACAGCCTGTGACAAGGCCAAAGACGCCGCCGCCGAAACCGGCGAAAACATCGAAGAAACTGCCGAGAAAGTCGCCGAAAAAACCGGTGAAGCCGCCGAAGGCTTGAAGGAAAAAGCGGGTGAAGCCGCCGAAGCCGTCAAGGAAAAGGCCGGTGAAATGAAAGAAGCCGTCGAAGAAACCGCCAAGAAAACCAAAGAGGCTGCCGGCGAAGCCGCAGACAAGACGAAGAAGGCCGCCAAAGAGGCCCTCGACGCCGCCAGCGACGCCCTCGGAGAAGATCCGGCACCCACACCCCCACCGGCACCTGCACCGGCTGGCGAGTAACCGATTCCATCTGAACAAAGATTATAATTAATTCTTTGCGACCGGGGCAGCCACGCGCTGTCCCGGTTTTTTTGTGCCCATGTCCTTACACAACTTCATGCCAGAATGCCGCTTGAGGATTCGGCAGAGGACGTGTTGATTTGCACACGATCCGGGAGCTGCAGCTCTTGAGATCTCCGTTTGTTGTCGTCGTTACCTTCCAACTAATTAATGTCCGCCGCTTCACCCGTTAGCGCCGCTCCCGAAAAGACCGCGACGTCCGCCGTCGCCAATTGCATCGCCATCGTCGAGGACGAACCCCTCGTCGCCAGCCACATTCGCGCCGTCCTCCAGACTCTCGGCTACCGCGTGCCCGATGCCGCATCAACGGCGAAGCAAGCCTTCGACACCGTCGCGCGCTACCAACCGTCACTCGTCCTTGTCGATATCAATCTCGCGCAAAACGACGACGGCATTGCTCTCGCCGGCGAACTCCGCCAACGCTTTGGCGTCCCCGTCATTTTCATCACCGCCCTCGCCGACGAGGAAACTCTCGCCCGCGCCAAAAGCGTCGAACCCTACGGGTACCTCCTCAAACCATTCAACGAGCAGGAATTGCAATCGGCGGTCGAAGTAGCCCTCTCGCGCTCGCAAACGCAGAACATGCTGCAGGAAAGCCGCGAGACCTTCGCGAGCACCTTGCGCAGTATCGCCGACGGCGTCATCGCGACGAACCTGGTAGGAAACGTCACCTTCATGAACCCGCTCGCCGAGGAGTTGACCGGCTGGAAAATGGTCGAAGCTGTCGGGCGCCCCCTCCGCGAAGTCTTCGGCATCACCCTCGAGTCCGGCGAGGAAGCCTCCTACATGCCGCATCGCAACGAGGAGGGAAATTGGGAACCACGGCGCTTCTTCCTCACCCGTCGCGACGGAGAAATCATTCCCATCGAGGATACTTCTGCCCCGGTGAAGGACGGAACCGGCAGCCTCACCGGACTGGTCGTCGTCTTCCGCAAACGCGATCTCGTCAGCCCCGAAGAAGCGGAAAACCTCAACACCGAATCGAGCCGCCTCGTCGGCATCGTCGAAGGCATTTCTGATCCTCTCGTCGCCGTCGACGTCAATTGGCAGATCACCTTCGTCAACAGCCAGGCAGCCCACTACTTCGATCAGTCGCCCGATGCCATGACGGGCACCGACCTCTGGGAAGCTTTCCCCGACAGTGTCCACGAGCGCTACTACAACGAGTATTTCCAGGCCCTCGAAAACCGCGAGCAACGCAACTTCGAAGTTCACGCCGAAGAAACGAACACGTGGTTCGAAGTCACCGCCTACCCCTTCGGCGACGGCCTCCTCATGCTCCTCAAGGACGTCTCCGACAAACGCCAGGATGAACTCCGGCTGCGCAAGGTCGAACAACTTGAGAGCCTCGGCCTCCTCGCCCGCGGATTCGCTCACGAGTTCAACAACCTCTTGACGGTTTTGTTAGGGAATGTCTCGCTCGCACAGATCAAGATTCCCGCCGACGCCGACGGCCGGCCCGAAGTCGACGCCGCGAAAAAGGCCACCCTGCAGGCACAGAACCGCGTCCAACAACTCCTCACCTTCGCCAAGGGCGGCGCCCCGGTAAAGGAACGCATCGAAATACCCGACGCCATCCGCGAGTGGTTCGAGCACCGCGACCGCCGGGACAACGTCAATTACCACTTCAGCGTCCCAGACAGCCTTTGGCCCGCCAATGCCGACCGCAACCAGTTCGTCCGCCTCCTCGAAAACCTCTTCGCCAACGCCGAGCAATCCTTCGGCCGCGACGGAGGTCGCATCGAAATCCGCGTCGCCAACGCCCCCGATACCCACGAACTCCGCCAGCAGTTCCCTGAGGCGCTCAGTCTTGAAGATTCCGCCCAATACATCCTCTTCCGCATCTCCGACGACGGCCCCGGCATTCCCCGCGAAAATCTGAAAAAAGTCTTCGAGCCCTACTTCAGCACCCGCCAGGCCGAAAACGCGACGGGCATCGGTCTCACGGTCTGCGAATCCATCGTCCGCGCCCACGACGGCGGCATCGCTCTTGAATCCGAAGAAGGCAAAGGCACCACCATCACCATCGCCCTGCCCGCACACATCCCCTTCGCGAGCGGCAGCCAAGCCACCTCAAAAAACGTTGCCATCCTCGAATCTGAATCCACGACCAGTGACTCTTCGCCCGTCAACGAAGAACCGGAGTCACCACCCATGCCGACTCCCGAGGAATCGCGAACGCCGCGCATCCTCCTTCTTGAAGACGAAGCCCTCATCCGCCAGCTCATGCGCATGAACCTCGTCGCCGCCGGATACGACGTCGACGAAACCGAAGAAGGCTCGCAAACCGTCGAACGTTTCCGCGACGCCTTCGAAAACAATCAGGCCTACGACCTCGTCATCATGGATCTCTCCATCCCCAACGGCATGGGCGGCAGCAAAGCCATGCAAGCCGTCCGCTCCATCGACCCCAACGTCCGCTCCATCGTCTCCAGCGGCTACAGCGACGACCCCGCCATGGCCAACCCCGGCGCCTTCGGCTTCGACGCCGTCCTCCCCAAGCCCTACCAGCCCGATCAACTAACGAAACTGGTCGAATCGCTCCTTTCCACCTAACGGAAAGCGGGAGTCAGTAATCGGAATTCAGAGGTCAGTGGTCAGTGGTTGCGGCATCCTGCCGCAGGTAGATCGCGACCTCCGGGCGCGATCCCTCCACCCCCCCGCGAAAGCGCGCACTCTAATAGTCAGTAGTCACCTGTCAGTGATCAGAAGTCACAAGCCAGAAGTCACAAGCCAGAAGTAAGAAAACATATTCCCATTTTCTTCCCCAAGCCGGAGCGCGAGCGGCCTCGCTCGCCCAAAACAACAGAGCGTCTTCGCCCTCACCGACCATCCACCCCCATCACGCAAAACGCGACACTCCCTCTCCCTCCTCTTCAAAACTCAACACTCATTCCCCACCCTCATTCCGCCCCAACACATACCACCTTCCAATCTCCGCCTCCCCAACTTCCGTCTCACGACCACTGATTACCAACCTCTGACCTCCGACCTCTGACCTCTGACCTCCACCCTCCGATTCCCCTTGCCACTCCACCCCACCTTCCCCTAGCCTGTTCCCAGAGTGCGACACGAGTCCGTGAACCACTTGGCAACAAGACAGCGCGACAGGAGGCATGGCCGGTGACCGAAATTTTGGACGTCTGCGACCACGGGCGGCAGCGTGCCCCACGCGATCCGTCACCCCTCACGGCAAATCATCAAAGGGACTCCGCACTCCGGCCCCGCCCACCTTCTTCGTGACGTGAGTATATAATTCCGTCGTCCGAATATCTTCATGCCCCAGCAATTCTTGGATCGTCCGCAAATCCGCCCCACTCTCCAAGAGATGCGTGGCAAACGAATGCCGCAAAGCATGACTCGTCACTCGCTTCTCGATCCGCGCATTCCGCGCCGCCTCGGTCACCTCCCTCCCGTACACACTGGGGTGAATGTGATGCCGACGCAGAATTCCTGAATCCGGATCCTTCGACTCGTTCTTCGCCGGGAACAGCCAAAACCAGGCCCACTGCTCACCCGCCTTCGGGAACTTCTTCGCCAACCCCTTTGGCAACATTACTCCCGGTCGCCCCGCTTCTCGGTCACGATCATAAACCACCCTTACCGCCTTGCGCCATTGGTCCAATCGATCCACCAGACGATCAGGCAATACCGTGACCCTGTCCTTATCCCCCTTCCCGCCACGTACTGTCACCATTCGCCGCTCTAAATCCAAGTCCTTGATCCTTAAAGATACAAGCTCAGCGAGCCTTAGCCCCGCTCCATACTGCAACTCTGCCGCCAAGAGATAGACCCCTTCCAGCCTCGCGAACAAGGCCTCCACCTCTCGCGGGGAAAGCACCACCGGCACCCTTTTCCCCGTCCTCTTCATCTGCACTGACAAATCCACCTCCTCGACTCCCAAGACATCCCTGAAGTAAAAGACCAACGCATTCAACGCCTGCTTCTGTGTCGAAAACGCCAGCCCTTCCTCCTTCACAAGATACCCTAGCCATTCCCGCGCCTTATGCACATCCCGCACCGCATCTTCCGCCCCCGCCCATACGCAAAAACGGATCACCCATCCCCGGTATGTCCGCCTCGTCCTGATCGCCAAACCCCGCCTCGCTCCCACCGTATCCACCCTCTCCCCCATTCGCTCCTGAAGAGTCATCACCTCCCGGCCCTCCCTCTTCGACAACTCCAACCACTTCAAATACCACTGAATCGCATCTCCCCAGGATTCCAACTGCCACGAATGTCGCTCCTTCCCCATCACCTGAGATTTCCAAAACTCGACACAAGCCACCCGCCCCGGCTCCCGGTGCCCCCGAATTCTCCATTCCTCCAGCCACTTCAAAACAAACCCAAACTGCCGCCGCTCGCTCCCCGTCAACTCCCTCGAATGCTCCAGATCTGCCTCCCACGGAAACCCCGGCGCTTTCTCGCCTCCATCCTTCTCACCTTTCCCCTCAGACCGTTTTCCATAACGTGGCGGAGATTCACAAAGCACCATCTGTCGAATTTGTTCATTTGAACAGTTCCTGCAAGAACTTTTTCAACTTCTTCTGGGAAAATCTGAATTTCTATATCCCAGCCAAATTCCGATAACCACTCCGTCAGCATATCCGGGTCAGAATATCACATCAGCGAACTCAGGTCAAAATATCACGATCCTTCAGCATTCTGAGACATCCACCTCTCAAGAATTCCAATCTTTTGACCATCGTGCAACACATGCAGAACAACCACGCCCTCAATCACATACACTCACCAACAAAAACCCCCCAAGAAATTGCTCGTGACTCCCACGTCATCTAATTAGACTGTTCTCCAGAAAAATGCCTGATGTCCGGGAATACCTAGATGTGCTGGCCGATCTCGGCCATCCTGTCGTGCAGCATCTACGTCCTGGCATCGATATGAGCGAGATAACGCGGTTTGAGACCGTAACTTCCCTCAAGCTGCCAGACGAGATCGCTAAGCTTTTCGCCCTGCACAACGGAACAGATTTTTCGGGCGACATTTTCCTCGGCCAGGCACAGTTCGTAGACGGGTTTCATCTCATGAGCCTCAGCGAGGCAATTGAAGCGAAGGAGATCGTTGATGAAGCAATTGAAGACTCACCGTTTGTCGCAGATGAGCCCCATGCATTCGACCGGCGTTGTGCGCTTCCATTTCTCGACGATGGCGCCGGTGACTACATGGTCGTGGACGTTCAACCAAGTTCGAAACGCTTCGGATGGATTGGAACATTCCTTCACGCTGGTGATAGCCGCCCTGACGAGTTCAGCAGCTTTAGTGTATTTCTTGCCGCCCATTACGAGGCAGCGATCGAGGGTGTCTACCGTACCAACAGCAAGGGATTCCTAGACGCACCACATCGAGAACTTGAATCCGTTCTCGGTCGTCATAAACCAGCAATGGAGAACAAGCGCATGGAGAGCAACGGCTGACCCGCTCCGAGTTCGTATGATTCACCGCAATTCCAACCTTTGTCCTGCATCGAGCCCGCGCTCCCGGTCAGCCGCGCCTCATGCTTGACGTTAGGGCAGGAAAATGGAGCGAGATCTAGATTTAAAGCCCGGCCTTAAAATTGCGGGTTGCGTTGGTCTCGTCGTGGTACTGCTCGTATTTGCGGGGCCCTACATCGTGTATGTCTTCGCTTGGAGTTTTAGCGGCACTTTCTCGAATCTCGAGAAACTCGGGCCCGTAGATTTTCACGGAAGGGTTGTTGACCCTCAAGGAAACGGAATTCCTGGCGTCAATCTCACAGCCAAAATTAGATCATATCGAGTCATCGGGGGATATTTTGAGCGGGAAACAGAATTTGAGACAGACTTAAACGGTCATTTCCGAGTCAAAGCGCGCAAGGCGAACGCAGTAATTCTTTACGATTTTTCAAAGTCCGGTTTCTCCATACGTGGCCGTCCCGAGCAGCGGGGGAAACAAGTTGAGTTGTTGGATTTCTGGCCTTTCAGAGTGAACCCCTACAATAATCCGAATTTGCCTGTCACAGACGAGCTGAATCCGTTTACGTTCGTCATGGAGCAATCCAACGGCCCTAACAAATCGGCGCACTCAACCCGACACTCGCTTGGAGTCGATTGACTTTCGGATTTCGATTTCTTACCCTCCATGCGAGGCCGCGCTCTCAGTGTCGGGCGAGTGGCCTTTGACGTTGTGCCTGAAATGAAGATTACCCGATCTCAGATAATTGAGTTCGTTGTGGTGAGCATCGTTTTGGGATCTCTATTCACTTACATTATCCGAGCAGAGTTCCAACACGCACGAGACATATCTCCAGGCGATCGGGTCTCCCTCCGCGAGTTCG
>JBCCWV010000106.1:0-15914 GCA_039192745.1 Verrucomicrobiota bacterium
CGAACCCACCGGCCCTTTCAGGGCCAAAGAGGTGGGTCGATTAATATATACTGTTCGGCAAAGAAAATGGGATCCGCAAAAATCGAGAAAGTAGCCGTGCTAGATGACGGTCGATTCGCGGTGTTTCCAGATCGCAAGGAACCAAGCTGGCAGTACATTTATCGCGAAGCTTGCGGAGTATACTGGAATCAGGAACTTGGCTGCTTCCACTCCGGCGAACCACCGAGAACATGGGGATACAAGGAGTGGTATGAACAGATTGTTTCCGTCGTGAAGTCCGGAGTGGGATTGAGGATGCGGCTAGATTCTGATGCAGAGTTCGATTCGGATTCCCCTGGGTTTGCGGATGACGTTATTGCTGCCGAGGCTAGTGTGCAGAAATGGATCGATGACGGTTGCCCTCCACGCGAAAAGAACCAAACTGCCGAACAAGGCGTCGATCCTAACGCCTGACCCGCTGCGAATCGAAAGTGTCATGACCATTCAACCATCAACCCAGAAGTCAGAGCGCACCCTCGGTCAGGCGTAGGATGACTCGGACGTTGGCTGAAATAAGATGGACGAACTCATCCTAATACAAGATGACCAAGCCACACTTCGACTCGATTTAGTGGATGCGGAATCGCGACTGCCATCCTCTTGCTTTAACGTTCACTTTGTTTGGCAAATGCCACACGAGCAAATTGAAATGAAAAGAAAGGAAGTTTGGTTCGAAGACGGCACTCTAGAAGAATTCGAAAGGTCTTTGACTGAAATGACTGAAGGAAAGAAGGATGAAATAGCACTTCAGGACATGAGTCTGCGTCCTTTGATTTCAATAGTTAAAAAAGATGAGGGAATTAAGATACGTATTCATTCCAAGGATCTTTCCAACATGGGTGAGATGTTGTTCGAGTGGTCTGCCTATCCGCAAGAGATCGAAGAAATTCGAACGAGACTAAAAGACTATCCAGCTTGGTGGCGAAGCAAAGAAGTCAGTGGTCACTACTCCGGGGGCTGCGCCCCCTCCGCGTGACACTTCGGCGTTCAATTGAAACTCGCATCATCCGGTGAGTTTGAGAGCAAGCGACAATTAGCTGTAATTTTCTCCAAAATACCAACTCGGTGCGCTTTCCCGCCGCTTTGCCGATGAGTTTTCCGACGGGTTCCGTCATGATCTGCCTGCAGCGTATTAGCTCGCTTACAAGTTGAGTTGATCCTTTTCACGCGAGGCAATCGACAAACGTTCGAACTTCAAAGACAGCCTCCATCCAGTGCGTGACTCGCACTAAGGATAGAGACGTGGGTTAATGAGTACTGTTAGCCTAAGTACTCCACGGTGCAGAAAGAGGGTTTCGCGTATCGAATTGGCTTTATCCCTGCTTCTCTTTGCCCTTGTATCTTTGTTGGGAACTTCCTCACGTTCATGAAAACCCTCTTCCTTTTCGTTGCCCTTTCTTTTCCCTCAGTCGTCTTAGCGCAGTTCGAGTATACCATCGACACGACGGCGGCCGCGAACATTGTCGCCGACCTCGCGGTTGGCGATGTGACGATTGACACCACGACCGCGGTCCTGCGCTACGGGGGAATCCCCGGTGGGGGGTTCAGCGGGATCACGATTACAGATCCGATTCTCTACAGTTCCCCGAACAACCTGACGATCCTTTCGCAGAATGCGATGAATGTTCAGGCTCACATCCAGAACAGCCATCCGACGAGTGGCGACATCAATCTCGTCAGCGGCTGGGACGGCAGCACGGCTTTTGATGCGGCGACCTTCAATGCCGAGACCCTGGGGACGACATCCGTCTTCGGGGGATCGAGCTTTGTCATCGGAGGGTCCTCCGCCGGAGCGGTGGCGGTGGGCGCGCGCAGTGGATCGACCCGCGTTTACAGTGGAAGTTTCAGCTTCGATAGTTTTTCGGATTTCGGCAGTCCCGTTGCTTACCGGCATTTGGGCTTCCGCTTTGAGAACGGTTTGGATTTGGCGGGAACAAACCTCGGGCAGGATGCCATGATTACGGGTCCGGTTCTGCTACGGGTCAATAGCGGGACTTTCATTCGTGGTGGGAGTTCCGCGAATAGCTACGGTCAAATCGGACATGTCGGCCTCGAACTGATCGACTCCACGGTGCGAAACGGCATTGTGGATGCGTCCATCACGGTAGAGAGCTTATTTAACATGACGGTCCAGCCCGGGAGTCCAAGCGGCACTTACGCGCAGATCGGGCATGGCGGGGAGGGCGCCGAGACCAGCGTTGACGGGAAGATTTCGGTCTTGGCAGGAGAGTCCCTCGATTTGAACTCCGGCGGCACCGGAGGAGGTTATACCCAGATTGGCCATGGCGGGCTCGATTGCGATGGTCCCAAAGGGGCGAACACGGCCGGGAGTTCCGTTTCGGTCGAGAGCGGGAGAATTGATGTCAGAGGTGGTGGTTCTGCCGATGCCTATTCCATGATTGGTCACGGCGGACTGCGGGCCGATTCCTCCATCACGGGGGACGCCGCGACGACGGCCAACGGGACCGGCTTCATGTTGGTCATCGCCAACAGTGGATCGATCGCCGTCCAAGGCGGCAGTGGGGATCGGTGTTTTGCGGCGATCGGCCATGGGGGCGCCTTCACGACGGGAATGCAGTCGAGTTCCCTGTTCGTCGACGCGCTGAGCGTTTTGAATGTGATGGCGGGGAATGGCGAGGATTCTTACGCGCAGGTCGGACATGGTGGCCGAAGCGCGACCGGGCCGAAGGGGTCCAGCTTTGATGCCCTCAATATCAATTGCGGAGATTTGTCCATCTCCGGCGGGTCCAATTCCCGAGGCTACGCGCAGGTTGGAAACGGCGGGCACGGATCGACCGGAGATGCCACCGGGCGCATCTTCGTCACGACACCGGTCGGAGGCTTTTCGAACAAGAACGTGAATCTAACGACCTTCGGCGGCTTGGACGCTTACGTCCAAATCGGGCATGGCGGGGCGCGTAGTGTGGGCCAGTTTGGGGCAGGAAGTTCTGGCGTGGAAACGGCGATCAACGTTCAGGCCATTGGCAACATCGCTCTCGATAGCTTCGCCAGCGGCGGAGCCGGCGCTTACACGCAGATCGGATCGGGTGGTCTTGGGAGCACCGCTTCGGTCGGGAACATCAGTTCGACCGCCGTCTTGGGTCAGGGAAATATTACGGTGAACTCGTCGGGGGGATCGATGACGCTGCTCGGTTCATTCCAGGGTGGCGCCCTGACGTCAAGTCCACCTTATGCGCAGATTGGTCACGGGGGCGCTGATTCCTTTGGGATCGTGGATGACCAGATCAGCGTCTCCGCCAACATGCAGTTCGATCTAACTTCGGGGAACGTGCCCGGGGGCTACGCGCAGATCGGGCATGGCGGAAACGGCCACTCCGGGCAACGCGGAGATGTAAATGGAGTGGTGGGGAACAGCAGCATCAACCTCGTCGGGAGCAGTATTCGCATCGATGCCACCCAAGCCAGCCAAGGCGGCTACGCCCAAGTGGGTCATGGAGGCTCGAATCACTCATTACCCGCGGGTGTCCAATTCACCGGCGTCGGCTCCGTGAACTTGCAATCATCGACCAACATTGAATTGAATAGCAGCACCAACTCGGGTTCGCCGGACGGCGGCTATACCCAGATTGGCCATGGTGGAACGCAGTCCACGACCACGGGCTTCATGGGAGAAGCGCGGGGCCCTATCTCGGTCACGGCATCAGAAAGACTTACCCTCCGCGCGGGAACAGCAGGGACGATCAGCGGAGATTCCTTCTGCCAAATCGGCCACGGCGGGCTCAACTTTCGTGGGAATCGAAACCAAAATTGCGGGATCAGTGTCACCTCGCCTAATTTGACGATATCGGGCGGGAGATCCGCGGGAAGTTTTGTCCAGATCGGGCACGGGGGAATCGGCGATTTGATGGACGCGGGCAATATCGACGGCACGATCCAAGTGACTTCCACCGACAACGGTCTCTTCCTCAATGGGGGCACTGCGAGCCAGTGTTTTGCCCTTCTCGGTCACGGTGGCTACAGAATCGACGGGGACATTGCCGGGACAACGAACGTGCAGGTCAATACCACCTTTTCCGGCGCCGATCTCGCGATGGAAGCAGGAACCGCGGAGGACTGCTTTACGCAGGTCGGGCACGGGGGAACGCTCATCAATGGCGCCATTAATAGCCCCCTCCATGTAAGTGTGTCCGGTGCGTGCCGGATTTCCTCAGGAACCGGAACGTCGGCCTACGCGCGCATCGGGATGGGCGGAAAGTGCCAGCAAGGTGTCGCCGTAAGCACAAAGGGTCTGACGATACCCTGTGACGTGAATGTCACCGCCCAGGGCTTCATCCTCAATGGGCCCGGAATCACCTCGGGTGACCGCACGACACAGATTGGAAACGGCGGAGCGGAAAGCCTCGGTAGTTGTCGTGGCGACGTCCGCGTGGCGGCCACGAGTAGCCTCCAGTTCGTGGGCAGGAACACGACGACGGATTACCTTCACATCGGAAACGGAAACGCGCCGGGAGGAACCGACACCGGGCTCACTATGGAAGGGGACTGCGTGGTGATCGGGGCCAGTCTGAATACCTTCAATGCCTATTACGGGAATCTTCTCGATGCAGGCGGGACAAGCCGCCGGGGCACCACACTCATCGATGTCTCCGGAGACATCCGGTTCAATGACGTTGGCAGCCAGCCCCCGAGTGTGACCGTGATCATGGAGATCGCCGGCACGACGCAAGCCGCCGATGCCTTGGTCACATCGAATACCAGCGCGCTTTATTCTCTCATCGAGGCAAATGACGTGGATGAAAACCCCTTGTTGGAGGTCTACTTCGTCAACGACTTCCTCGATTGCCCCGAAACTCTCTCTTTCGACCTCATCGAGACGGCCAGCGCCACGGGCTTGAATGATTTTGTGCTCAGTTCGACCGTCACCGGGCTCGACTCTTTCTTTCAGATCACGAGCAACGGCCTCATCAACGACCCCAACGACACTTATAGGTTACAAATCGCCAATAGTGCGGCCGCCACGACTTACCTGACGTGGGCCAAGTTCCACGGACTCACCGGCGCCAACTGGGGAATCGGCCAGTCGTCGACGTCCAATGGTAGAACCAACGCCGAGCACTTTGCCTTCGACACGGATCCGCTCACTTCCAACAGCGACGAGGGCAAAATGCGGGTGGCAATTGTCGAAGACAGCGGGCAGAGATACTTCACGCTCACTTTGCCCGTCTACAAAACCGTCACCAGTTTCTCTGGGACACGGCCCTTGCAGGGAGGAACCAGTTTGGTGACCTACCGTTTCTTCGGCGACGATAACCTGATCGGCAACAACACCGATGTCGCGCTGGTCGCCCCCGCGCTCGCCAGCGGACTGCCACCTCTAAATAACTTCGACGGCACCGCCGGCGCCGAATACAACTACCAGACCGTCCGCCTCAACACACCCATCAACAATTTGTTCAGTCGCGGCTTTATAACTCCGCAGATTACCTTCACCGGCCTTGAGTAAAATCACACGCGGTCAGTTCAAACTCGGATCATCCGCCTTACTGCAACGTGCATACAGAGAAGATGAGCCGGACTATTCGAAAGCGGGGGAAGTGGCCTCGGAGTTACGGGGACTGCCGGTGTGGGAGAATCATCCCATGAAACGGTTTTAAATTTATGCTTGAACACATTTCAGAATTTTCCGTAAAATGCATTTAATTGAACCGAACCCACCAGCCCTTTCAGGGCCAAAGAGGTGGGTCGTTTAATATATACTGTTCAACAGAAGGTTGACTTACATCGAAAGCCCCATTTAATTGCCAACAACATGAATTGTTTACTTGGTTCTTGCGTCCTCTTGATCTTCGGCATGTTTCTTTGCGGCCGCATGGAGGCGGCTGTAATCACCGTGACGGGCAACACAACGACTGGAACCATCTCTAATATCAACACAGGAGGGACGACAATTGATTACTTGATCATGTCGCTGGATCAAACGACGACCTACACGTTCGACCTACTATCAAGGGACGTTCTGAGTGGCGATGCGGCAGGGGGTGTATCAAAGCTTGATACAGAGATATTCCTGTTCGAATTTGACGCTGCAGGTGATCAGGGTCTGTTGGGTGCACTCGTTGGAGACAACGACGACGCTAGCCCGTTTCCCACGGTTGGAGCAGCAGATGGCTCGACGGCAAGTCAAGATTCGTATCTGTCACTTAATCTGGTACCGGGAGACTATGTCCTAGCAATTTCGGACTTTGCGTTTAACGAGGCCGAAGCCCGTGCCGGATTCACGACTGGAGCCTTGCTCGAGGGCACCTTCGGCGATTACCAACTCACCATTACCCCGGCACCGATTCCAGAGCCGGCTTCAGCATTGCTTTTTGGTCTTGGTATTGCCGGGCTTACTATTCCAAGGCGGAGGAGGTAATCGCACAAGTCGAACAAGGCGCTGGAGACGGCGCTTTGATTCAGTCCCTCTTCACGCCTCGGAACTTCAATCTCGGATGATGGTCGGTCAGCTCAAGCGTTCGCCCATTAGAATCTCATGAGAATCAGCCTGTCCTGTTTTCTATTCAAACTTGTAGTCGCCCACGCGCTTCTTTTTTCGGGGGCACCTACTTGCGCGGCGCAAGGCTTCTCGATTGATTTCGAAGGTTTTGGAGTGGGGACAGTTTGGAGCTTTTCGGGAACCATCATCGGAACGGAGGATGATGTTACGCTGGAACTGCGGGGTTCTTACGAAGGCGAGGATCCGACTGCCGCAATCTCATCTGCCGGCGATGCCGGGCACTTGGGAAATGAGTTGAATCTGGGATTTGCCAGCGGGGCGGCGTTGTTACTGGACGATTTGAGCTCAACGACGATTACCTTCCACTATGGAATAACCGTGGAGGGAGCCATTCCGTTTGGCCGGTTGATTGTTAATGGAGTCGCCACTTCGATTGCCCGCATCTCCGAACTGGACGGTGCTGAGGTCAGCGGTGTAAAAGTTTCGGCAAGTTCGGAGATCTCAGCGGGATCAGAGCGGGGAGTCGTCACCCTTGTGGGGGACATCAATTCTCTTATCATCGATGGGAACTATAGTGTGGATCACATCGTTGGTGACGGAGACGGAGGCGGGACGGGCGATCAGGTGGCAGCTCGGCTGGAGATCTTGAGTGCTAACCCGATTTCATCAACCGAACGCGAAGTTCGACTTCGAGCGACAACGGCTGCAGATGCCACGGTGACGCTCTATCGGAGCACGGATCTCGGAAGCAGCTCTCCGTGGATGACGGTCGAGGATGCCGAGATCGTTCCAGGATCGGGAGAAAATGTCTGGGAGATCTCCTGTCTTTCCCCACTCAGTGAACCGACTGGTTTCTTTCAAGTTTCGGCGGTGGCGAGCGATAGTTCTTAGAAGGCATCTCATAAATCATGGATGGGCCTGCTACAGTGATTTTTTTCTGGCCAGGCACGAGGAGGAAACAAGTAGATACCGGTGACCAACGAGAAACGCCGCGAGGGAAAATAAGCGCGGAGCTTCGACAGTGGCAGGGAAAGACTTTTGACGTCCGAATTTCAATTCAAACTCGGATCATCCGGCGTGTCCGAGAGCAGGCGGTAGTATGGAAATCGGGTTGAGACTTTCCGGAGCAGTAGTTATCGTCGGTAATGACGATCCAAGCGCAGGTCGAAGATTCGACACATTTGAATCTTCAGGAGCCATTAGATGCGGAAGCGGGCAGCATGGTCACACTGGAAATAATCGAAGCCTCTGAACGCCGCACTTTCACCGAGGGATCATCCGCCTTACTGGAACGTGCATACGGAGACGATGAGCCGGACTATTCGAAAGCGGGGAAAATGGCCGCGGAGTTACGGGGACTGCCGGTGTGGGAAAATCATCCGGTGAGCCGATTTTAAGTTTAAGCTTGACCAAATTTCGGCTTTTTCGGTAAAATATGCTTAATTGAACCGAACCCACCGGCCCTTTCAGGGCCAAAGAGGTGGGTCGGTTAATATATACTGTTCGGCTGAGAAAAATGATCTATCTGGTGATCTATTTCCTGATTGGATTGGTTTCGTTCTTTATCGCCTCCGGAGCAGCGCAATCTCACGGAAAGGATCCAGATGGTTTCCTAGTTGTTTATCTTTCGCCCCAATTGCTTTTCATCGCAGTCCCGTTCTGGCCTATAATCCTTGCCTATCTCTGGCGGACTGCTCAACCGCTCAATTATAATATTGATGAGGAAGATACCGTTGTTCGGGATCGGAAGGAGGACACAATGGCGGGACGCGTCGGAACGGTCGTCACGGAACTTCGCCCGAGCGGAAAGATCGATATCGACGGAGAATTGCACACCGCGCTCTCCTCGTGCGAAGCGATCGAAACGGGAACTCAGGTTACAGTAGTCTCTAGCGACGGGCTAGGCCTGAAGGTCATACGGGCCGAACAAGTCGTGGATGATCAATCCCCGACCCGCCGTGGAGTTGACGCGTGAGGATAATTCAACCATCATTTTTTCAAGTCATCCGCGCCCTCGGTCGGGGATGACATCACTCAAACGTTCGGCAGAAATGGATACCCTCAACCCATCGATTATTGGGACGTGGCACGCGGAACTTGTCTCGGATACTTCCAAGACCAGCATATTTCGAATCTTGGATGACCTCCGATATGTATCCTTCGCCGAGGATGAGCGACCTGAGGCAAGACGCCGTTGGATTCCGATGCGGCTATGGGGTTCATTTGACGAGGATGGCGCCTATAGACTACGCCCGAAGAAGGAGGCTAGAGGATGGACTCGTCAAATTTCCTTCGATGACGATATCATGATCATCGAAACTACAGAGCCAGAGCACAAATCTTGGCGGTGTAATAAGTTGAATGAGTCTGAGATCCCGGAGTGGTTTGAGTCGGAGGCGGCATCCGCTGTCAGCAAACCCTGGAAATGAAGACTCCGAACAAGGCGTCGCTCAATTCAAACTCGGATCATCCGGCGTGTCTGAGAGCAGGCGATAGTACGGCCCCATGTCTTTCAACATCTCCACCCAAAGCGCCTTTCCTTCCGCGCCGCCGATGAGTTGTTCGACGGGTTTCTTCGTGATCCAGGCGTGGCGTTTTAATTCGTCTTCGAGCTGGCCTTCGGTCCAGCCGGAGTAACCGACAAAGGCACGGACTTCGAAGCCTTCTTCCATGCGGTGGGCGTCTTGGTCGGAGGAGAGGTGGGTGGAAAAGTCGAGTTCATCAGTCTTCCGGTTCCAGGCGAAGGCCGCGAAGGTGAGTTGCTCGGTCGAGACGGGACCGCCGACGTAGACGGGCAGTTCGCCGAGCCGGTCGAGGTCCTCGCCAGTCACGAGGTCGCCGACTTTTTTGCCCAACGGCCGGTTGAGGACAAAACCCGCGGCGCCGTCGTCGGGTGCGTGATTGGTGAGCAACAGGACGGTGCGGGCGAAAGTGGGTTCGACAAGGCTGGGATCGGCGAGGATCAGCGTGCCCTCGAGGCAGATCTGTTCCGGCTGTTCGAATTCATCCATGGAAACCTCCCTATCAGACTACGAACGATGGACATTCGTGCAAGCCTTGCGAAGAATGCCCTTATGGAAACCCTGACGGAAAAAGTTCGCTCCGGTTCAATTCTCAATACAGAAGATGTCGCCGCAGCAACCGCGGCCCTGCTCGACGAAGCGGGCGCGCCGGAGTCGAAAGCGGAATTCCTCAAAGCCTTTTCCACGCGCGGCGAGAAGCCAGAGGAGATCGCGCTTTTTGTCGAAGAGTTTCTCAAGCACGCCGTTGATCCCGGCATCGACAAGTCGTCGATCGACGAACCGCTCATCGACGTTTGCGGCACCGGCGGCGACAAGCTCGGGCTCTTCAATGTTTCGACGACCGTCACCTTCGTCCTCGCAGGCGGCGGCGCCAAAGTGGTGAAGCACGGCAACCGCGGCATCACGAGCAAGAGCGGAGGAGCCGACGTGCTCGAAGCTCTCGGCGTGAAGATCGACCTCGCCCCGGACCGCGCCGCCGCTTGTCTCGACGAATGCGGGACGGTTTTTCTCTTTGCGCCGATCTACCATCCCGCCTTCAAGGCCGTTGCGCCCGTCCGCCAGCTTCTCGCCAAGGAAGGCGTGCGCACGATGTTTAATTTGTTAGGGCCGCTCCTGAATCCCGCGCGACCCGATTATCAGCTCGTCGGTGTGTTCGGCAAAGAGTGGACGGGGCCGTTCGCGGACATTCTCGGTCGTGTCGGTCGCAAGCGCGCGTGGGCGGTGCATGGGGAAGTCGGTGACGGCCGGGGAATGGATGAAGTTTCCACCTTGGGGATGACGTATGGCGCGGATTCGATCGACGGCATCACGCTCGCCATTGATCCGAAGGAGCTGGGAATTGAGAAACCCAACCTCGAAGAACTCGTCGGCGGCGAAGCCGAGGAAAACGCGGAAATCCTCACGGCCATCCTCGACGGCACCGACCGCGGGCCGAAGCGGGACATGGTTGTTTTGAACACGGCGGCAGCTTTTATGGTCACAGGACTTTCCGGCGATCCCGCCAGCGGGATCGAACGTGCCAAAGAGTCCATTGATTCCGGCGCCGCGCTCGATTCGCTGCGTAAAATGCAGGCTTTCAGCGCCTCGACGTGAGTCATTTCGCCCTTGATTAATCCTTTGCCTGTCCGACGGTTCGCCTCGCGTGAGTCAGCGGCTTGCGCCCCTAATATCTATCTACTGCCTAACTCCATGAAGATTCTCAAACCACTTCTTGTCGTCGCCATGACTCTCGCCGCCGCGGCTTCCGCCGGTGCGCAGGAAATGAAAATCGGCATCGTCGACATGACCCGCGTCTTTGCGGAATACTACAAGACGAAAGACGCCGAGAAAGACGTCAACGAAGACAAGGCCGTTGCGAAAAAGGAACTCGACGAACGCAACGCCCGCTACAAGCAGCTCATCGAAAAATACCAGGAGTTGGCCAAGGCCCGTCAGGATCCCTTGATCAGTGAAGAGCTTCGCACGCAGAAAGGCAAAGAGCTCGAAGAAGTCGCCGCCGAGGCCCGCAGCCTTGAGCGCGAAAAGAAGGAATTCGCCGAACGCCGCCAGCGCCAGCTTCTTGAAGAAGTCGAGCGGAAGCGCAAAGCCATCCTCGATCACATCCGTGAAGTCGTGGAAGAAATGTCGAAGGAAGCGAACTACGATCTCGTTTTTGACAAATCCGGACTCGGGACACGCGGCATTCCTTTTCTCCTTCACTCGAAAGACGCCGTCGATTTCAGCGATCAAATCATTGAAAAGCTGAACTCCGAGGCGCCCGGCAGCTGAGCCGATTCAGTGCGCGCCACCATCCGTGAACTCTGCGATCTGATCGGCGGCCACGCCGCGGACGCGGATACTGCGGAGAAAGAATTTACAGGCCTCGCTTCGCTTGCCGATGCGGGGCCTTTTGATGTCGCCTTCTACAACAACGACCGCTACGCGGATGACCTCGCTTCGACCAAGGCGGGTGCGTTGCTCGTGCAGGCGGAATTTGAAGCAGGCTCTGCCCCGGACGATTGCGCGTTGATCACGGTCGAGGATGCTTCGAAGGCCTTTTCCCAAATTGCGGCCGCCTACTTCGCCCGACCGGTTCCCGCACCCGGCGTTCACCCAACCGCGTTTGTCGCGGAAGACGCCAAGCTCGACCGGGCAAAAGTCGCGATTGGCCCGAACGCCATCATCGAATCCGGTGCGGAAATCGGAGATGGCTCACGCATCGACGGCGGCGCTTTCGTTGGGCGCGGTGCACGCGTTGGCAAGGATTGCACACTCTACGCGAATGCCACTATTCACGACGGCTGTCTTCTCGGCGACCGCGTGATTCTGCACAGCGGCGTGGTCGTCGGCTCGGACGGCTACGGCTTTGACTCAAGCAGCGGCGAGCACGTGAAAATCGAGCAACTCGGCATCGTGCAAATCGACGACGACGTCGAGATCGGATCGAACACGTCCATCGACCGCGCGCGCTTCGGCAAGACGCACATCGGCGAAGGCACGAAGGTCGACAACCTCGTGCAAATCGCGCACAACGTCGTCATCGGCAAACGTTGCCTCATCGTCGCCCAAGCCGGCATCGCCGGTAGCACGCACATCGAGGACGGAGTCGTTGTTGCCGCGCAAGTGGGTATCGCCGGTCATCTGCGCATCGGCAGCGGCGTCATCCTTGCCGCGCAGAGCGGCGTCGCGAAAAGCATTACTGAACCCGGCACCTACATGGGCTTCCTCGCGGTTCCCGGCGCCGAGAAGCTCAAGCAAATGGCGAACACCCGGAACCTGCCGAAGTTGATCGCACGGGTGAAGGAACTGGAGAAAGAAGTGCGGGATCTTCGGTCGGGCGAGTCCAAAGATTGATTTCGCCCCAACCCGACGGCGACAGCCAGCCAAAGAAAAAGGCAGGCGAGACACGCGTCCCAACCTGCCTTTTTGAAAAGGTCGTTACTGGCGCTGAACTTACTTCCGGCGGCGGAAGATCAGGGCAAATCCGAGGAGGCCCATGAGAGCGGCGGTAGGCTCGGGAATGTTGGCACTACCAAGCGTGCTGTCAGCGAGGAACCATTCACTAGGACCATTACCGGTCGTCCCCAAATTGGCTTGGAGTGTTTGACCTGCGCCGAGACCAGAGATGTCGATCGATTGGTTGTCGGTCCATAGACCAGCATTTTGAGCGACGATATCGCGGATACCAACCGAGCCCCAGAGAACGTAATCCTCAATGGCGGCGGCGGATGTGAAAGAGTTCGTGTTGTAGATCGAAAACTCCCCGTTTACATCCGGGAGGAAGTCAGGATCCACGGTCATTACGAGGGTCGCCCCAGCGGCAAAGTTTGTTTTGGTTGCTCCGACCGTAGAAAGACTATTATCGATGACAGAGACATTGCTGCCAACTGATTGGTAGAAAGGAGAGCCATTGACACGGTTGCACCACCACCAAGTGGAGATATCAACGGCACTGGCACCTGTATTGACGAGTTCGACTCTGTTATTCGCGAGGTCGATTTCGTTGATGACCACCGCTGCGTTTGCGCCAGTCGCAAAAGTAATGAGGGAAAGCAGAACGAGAGAGAGGGACTTCATTTTATAAAAAGGTTGAGGGTTGTTTTTTAAGCGGAATGAAAGGATTTGCCAAGGGAAAAGGGGGATTATCTCAATTTTCCGGATGAGGTCCTCTTCGCTCAATCGCGCGGATTCAAAGGCGAAAAAAGACCAATTGCGATGACCCCCGAAAAATCCGGTATTTTGGATAAGAAGTCCGAAAAGTCAGGCTTTTGGGTCCGATTTCCCTTGGCCGAAGGGCAAAATCGCCAAGCAAGTCTCCCGATTCTAACCGAAATCCGCGCCTTAAGATGCCTCAGATTCCTGGCCCGGGCACAATCTCCGTCCTTAATCCTCTGTAAAACTCTCGTAATCCGTCACTTCCAGCCGGAATGAGCAGCGTTCCGCGGTCCTCTCCGGCCTGCGTGTAGGGCAGGATTTCCGTCCACCCTCCTAGTCCATCGGATGCCTCCACGGCATGGAAAAACCCGCGGACTTGGTCCCACGACAGCAATAAATCGCCATTTTCCAGTTGGGTGATTTCAATGGGAAACGGCTCACCAAGGATGCTTCCGTCGAAGTATTTCTCGGCGAGATTCCAAGCGGCGATTCCGCATTGCGATCCCACGATACGTCCGGGTCCGTCATCGGGTGCGACGTGAATGCCACCATAGAGTCGCGAGATGCCGGCTTGATCAGCAGCGTCATAATAAGTCGCCCACTGGAGGGTGACGTCTTGTGTCGGGCCGAGTTCAAATTCCAGTCCTCCAGCCGGTTCGGTGTAGGACGCAATACCGCCGGGAAAAAAAGGCGAACCCGTCATGCAGGTGAGGACTTCAGCCGCGGCCCGACTGAACGTGCTGTGACCCGAAATGTATCCCGCGAAAGCCGGCGTCACGAAGGTGTCGCGTTGATAAGGGAGCCAACGAATACCGAGTATCCATTCATTGCCGGTGTACTGTGTATCGGGATCGGCGGGTTCGCCGCCCCAGCAGTAGATCGCGATCTTCCCGACATGCGGCGCGAGGTGATGATGTTTTTCACCAACATCAATATCGTCCGCCGAGATCACTTCAACGAGGCCTTCCTCAAGCGTGATGCCCAGCGGGTGATACATGGCTTGGGTCGTGTCGGACGATTGCCCGTAAAAGCACAACTGCCGGATGCTGCTGATAGGCCGCACGTAGTCGTACTCGCGTTTGCAACCCCATGCCGCAATAGCGGCGTCGTGCACCGCGCCGTTGATGGCGAAATACATCTTCACGTCCCATTCGAGCGGATCGAGGATCGGGCCATCGCCTTTGATACGCGCTTCGAAAAACGGTGAATCAACCACGTCTTCGTTGGCCAAGGTGTTCCAGTGTCCGGGCGGAGTTTCCGAGTCCGGCCCGTCCGCCCAGAACTCTGCAATAACGCGACCGAAGTCGCCGGAGTTCACCGTATTTGCCGCATAAGGCAGGTTCGTGTGGGGATTGAGCGCGTAGCCGGTGCCGTCGTGGGTGCCTAACGGGTTGTTCCCAATGGAGCCGGGCGAGATGTCGATGATGGTTCCTTCATCGGGGTCGAGCGTGCGGCTGAAACGGATGACTTCGACATTGTTTTGTTTGAACTCCGCGTCTCCTACGCCGCCGAGTTCGGGAGGCACGCCGGGATCAAAATAGACCGGATCTGCCTCTTGTTCATTCAAGGCAAATGGGCGGACTACTCCCCAGTTGGAACCGATGAAAGTCTGGATCAAATCTGCTTCCAGTCCGTTTTGCGTCACTGCGAATGCAAATGCCAACGGCTGCCAATGATTCGGTTCGTCCATTTCCTCGAAGGCAAGATCAAGAATCAATGGATCATTCAGCGGCGCATAAGTCGTGTCCGCGTAGTCACCGACTTCATTCGAATCATCTGTCAGACAGAATGCGATGACCGCTTCGGCGACGCGATTCCCCACTGCCGCCGGAAAACTCCCCACCGTCGTGTCGACCGTCGTCGAGTAGTTCAAATCCGTCATCAGCTGGTCGAGGGAAGTCATCGTGTCTACCGCGCCTTCGGAATTCTGGTAACGGTGTTTCAAAACCCGGTAGGCCGCATAGCTGATCGCCTCCTCCCGCGCCGACTGTTTGTCGACGGCGGTCGCCGCCTCGCGATGAATGTAGCCGACGGCCGTCGTGTCATAACAGGCCCACGCGTCCCACATCGCGACCGAGGTGTGAAAAAGGTTGCGGGCGTGTTGCGCGGGATCCGGGAAATCGATGCGGATGGCAGCGAGGTTTTCCTCGTTCCACATGCGTGCGACAGAGTCCGCGCGAAGAATGGAATGAGAAAGCAAAAGACTCGCGAGCGTGATAAAGAAAACCGGGCTAGTGGTGCCGAAAAATTGCTTCATGGGGTGTGAGGGATAAGCGCCTCTATTTTACGGTCCGAGCCAATTTCGGCAAGCGCTCAACCTGTGGACGGCGAGCGTGAAAAGTAGTTTAAACACGCACCAAAAACGCCAACGGCGAGAAGCGCAGGGAATTCGCAAAAGCACCCGGAACTCTCTCTAATCTCGAAGCGCAAGAATTCGACGACCGTAGAAGCCGTCTCATAAATCATGGATGGGCCTGCTCCAGTGATTTTTCTTTTCTGGCAAGGCGCGAGGAGGGAACATGTAGATACCTGTGACCGACGAGAAACGCCGCCAGGGAAGAAAAAGCGCCGAGCTTCGATGGCGATTGGCGAAGCCACCGCCTCCTTCATTATAACTAATTCAGGGCCGTGCAGGGTTTATGAAATGGCTTCTAGTGTCCTGTTAGGGAAGAAAGTATCATTTATAATTTGTACTTTTTCTCCGATGGTCGAGTATGCAAGTATGGCAAAAGGACGACCGAAAGCACCGTTGGAATTGAGCA
>JBCCWV010000107.1:0-15487 GCA_039192745.1 Verrucomicrobiota bacterium
CGATCAGCTCGGATTTCTGCTGCGAGACGGAGAGACCGGGCTTGGAGGGCCAGTCGATATTATAAACCGAGGCGACCCACGCTCCGCGGAATTCCCGCGCAATGGCGGGCGGGGACTCGCGAACGGGGACAAATTCCGCCCCCGTTGCCGCTTCCACCGCGAGCCATCCAGCGGCGAGGGCTGCCATGCGATTAATTAACATTGCTTAACAACTTCGATGACGGACTGGCGACGTCAATGACGAAGAGAAATTTGCTCTGATGGTCGATCCTGCGGAAGTTGGGCGACCCCGGGAATCCCCAATGTCTGCTACGACCACTGTCTTCACTCGCGACCGCGCAGCGAGCCGGCCCTTTGTCATCGCAATGAGCGTGATTGGGTCGGTGCTTCTCGTATCGGCGGCGGTTATCGCGAACGCGGTCATGAGCCGGGTCCCGCCGGAAGAAGAACCCGCGACGACGAAACCACCCGTGCTTCAGCCCGGCGCGGAAGAATCCGGTCAACTTGAACTGGAGATGGAAGCGGAAGCGCTGCGTTTGGAGAACTCACTTTTGCGCGAGGGCGGCAAACGCATCGAGGCCGACGACGGCCCGCCGGAAAACGATCTCTCTGTCGTGCCGACCATCAAGGATCCCGGCGCGGCCGAAGCTGTTGAAGTCGCGCTGGCGCTTCGACGTGAAGGCGACATGAAAGGAGCGCTCGAACAGTTGAGAAGTGCGCAAACCATTGTCGGAAACCACCCGCGCATTCTCTACGCCATGGCCGACGCGCACCAGGCGATGGGCCTCAACGCGAAGGCCAATCAGGAATGGGAACTGATTCGCGACATCGGCCCTGCTGCCGGCGACTACTACGAGATGGCTGTGCTCCGGCTTGGTTACACCGATCCATCGTTCACGCCCGCACGACCGGACACAGCGCTCTTTATTGGCAGCGCGGGCATCCAGCGGGACGAGGATTTTTCCGACGGAGAAAACATCGCCGTGCGCCTTTCGCTACAAAGTCGCGCGACCGGGCCACTCGAAGTGCCCAAGGTTTACATCGACGTCCAGTTCTACGATCTCATCAATGGTCGCGAAGTAGACGTCAATCGCTCCAAGGAAAACGTGCGCTTTCAATGGTCCACGCAACCGGTGAACTGGAACGAAAACGAGGAATTGCTCGACATCACCTACGTCCTGCCGGAGGCCCTGGCGAAGCGCAACCCGGGCGAGCGGCGGCAGTATTATGGATTCGTCGCGAAGCTCTACTACAAGGACCAGCTTCAGGATGTATATATGCACCCGAGGACGCTTCATGAAGACATACTCGACCAAACCGAGCTGAAAAGTCGCGAAGCGGATGCCTCCCTTTTTCCCGAATGATTGTCCTCGTCGTCCATACCTCGCCCGAGACCGTTGACTTCGCCGTCGATGCGCTCAAGGCAACCCGGGCAAAAGAGGTTCACACTGCCGGCAGCTTCCGCGCAGCTGTCGAAGCGGGAGAGGAACTACCGCAGCTCGACGTCCTCTTCACCGGCGCATTGCGCGGCGACGAGGCTTCGGGATTCGATCTTCGGGAACAACTCCGCAAGAAGTTTCCGAAGTTGAAAACCATCTTCATTGGGCGGCGCGAAAGTTTCGTCCGCGAAGGCGAAGCGACGGTGAAAGATCCCATCGTGCGACTGCCCGACGAGGAAGCGATGCTCCTCGAATGGGCGGCGGAAGCGGGACTCGGGCGGCGACGCATGACGGCCATTCCCGCCAGCGACGCCGACGGCGAGAACGAAGACAACGAGGAAGAACTCCCGACCGCGCAAACGGTCGCTGCTCCGGCCCGCGAACTCGCCGACTATCGACTTGTAAAACTTCTTCACGTTGAGCGAGAAACAGAGACTCACGAGGCGGTGCAGCAAAGCGTGGACCGCCGCGTGGCGCTCGTCCTCTTGAAGCCTGAATTCTGTGAAAGCGAGGAATGGGTGCGCGAGTTCCGCGGTCGCGTCCGCGCGAAGGCCGCCATCACGCACCCTAACATAACACCAGTTTACGAAGGTTTCGAAGACCTCGGCGTCCTTTTCTACACACGGGAGTTGGTGGACGGCTTCAATCTCGAGGAACTCGCCGCAGGTGGAGAAAAACTGACGCCACG
The DNA here is from genome assembly GCA_039192745.1 of Verrucomicrobiota bacterium. Classification (GTDB taxonomy): domain Bacteria; phylum Verrucomicrobiota; class Verrucomicrobiia; order Verrucomicrobiales; family DEV007; genus JBCCWV01. Next base: position 2,128 of record JBCCWV010000107.1, read on the forward strand.
CGCCATCAATGGGATCATCAAAGTCGTGGCGAAGTGCATGAACTACCTTCAGGCCCAGGGCTTCCCCTACATCGATCTCCAACCTCACCACGTCTATTTCGGTCGCGATGGCAAGACGCGACTTTCAAACATCGTCACGCTTGAGCCAATCAACGAGCAGGAAACGTCGGACCACATCCGGACTCTCGGCCAGGCATTGCGACCATTACTCGGGACGAAGGAAGGAAAGCCCGGCTTGATGCCGAAGCTTCTCGACATCATGGCGAGCGAGGAATATTCGATCGGAAGCTGGGACGAATTAATTTCTCTCATGCGGGGTATTGATGATCGCATTGCTGAAAGCGATTTCGCCCAGCCCCCCCGCGCGCAACGCGCATGGAAACGACGAAGCAAACGGAAAATGGGCGCAGTCGCGGTCGGCACTGCGGTCGCCATTGGGCTCATCACTTTTCTCGCCTGGCCACGGGACACCACCCCTCCTCCGCCCGAAGTCGGAACCACCACTTCCATCCGTGGCGGGGACTTCATTTTTCAGGACAAGAGCATGCGCAGCTTGCCATCCTTCGAAATCGACCGCTACGAAGTCACCATCGGGCAATACGCCGAATTTCTCGAGGCGCTGGAAACGGAGAAAAATCCCCGACAATTTGACCATTTCCTGCAGAAAACGGTCGCCCCCGACAAAGCGGACCATATCCCCGAGTCATGGGACGACTTCTATCCCGAAGCCAAAAACGAAGGCACCTATCTCGGGCAACCGATCAACCTGAAATGCCCCATCATGCTCGTCGACTGGTGGGACGCCTGGGCCTACGCCACGTGGAAAGGTCGGCGGCTTCCGACGGAATCAGAATGGGAGCGCGCCGCCCGCGGCGACCAGGGCAATCTCTTCCCCTGGGGAAATGAATTCGATTTCACGAAGCTCAATACCGCGCGCACCGAAGACAATTTCAGCTACTGGTCACCCGTTGACGCGTTTGTGGAAGACACGAGTCCCGAAGGTGTCGTCGGCATGGCCGGAAACGTGAGCGAATGGGTGCACACTTGGATGGATCATCCGGAGATCCCCGACAAGAAGATCCCCATGGCGCGCGGAGCCTCATTTGCCACCGACGCCGAAGAACCCGAAAACTTCGCCCTCACCAACCGCAAACGCCTCTTCGACCCGAACGAGCGAAAGATCTACATCGGCTTCCGCACCGTGAGCCAACGGCGCGGGTAACTCCTTCACAACAACAAAATTCAGGGCCGTGCAGGGTTTTTGAGATGGCTTTAGGATCTTCTCCGGAAAGCGACCGCAAACAGGGAGATCAATAGCAACGACGACAGGGCGGGCTCGGGAATAACATCAAGAACGATGTTATCGATCCCGGCGTCATCGGAAGTCGTGAAAGTGACACTTGTTACATCATCGAAACCAACCGGATTCACAACGGTCGCCGTCGTCAGTCCAGAGAAAGTCTGCATGACCGTTCCTCCTCCCGCAAGACTACCGGTCAAAGTGATTTCTACCGACGATGCTGCTGCGAAGTCATTCGGCCCTAACATAACTTGATTGAGGTCGAATGAACCTCCCGCTTCGAGTGCCAGCGTGATAACTGCTATCTCCTCAAAGGCGACGTAGGCCGTTGGATTTCCAGTCATCGGAAACCCTCCCCCTGGCGCGAAAACGGCCGCAAACGTGTCCACGCTCAACTCAAATCCATCTTCAAAGTAAGGAAGGACCACGACGCCGCTGGTGACAGCTTCAAAATCGACCAAAACCACGGCACCCTTTGCCCGGGGGCCCATGAGAATGGCAAGAACAACGACACATATACTTAAGGTTTTCATATAATTTAGATTTATATAATATATGGATTGCCCGATAGTCTAGGGCTATTGGTGAGTCAAGCGGTAAACACGCATTTTCCGTGAAAATCCCAGCACTTTTCCGGGAATTCGCTCAGTCTCAGCGAATCTGAGCAGCTTCGATCCTTTCGCTCTCCGGCTATTTTCCGCCGATTTTTGGGAATCCCGGAGGTTTTTCGGGCAGTCCGGCCGGCGGCTTTGGCAGATTCTCTTTGATCTCTTTCAGCAATTCTTCAAACGAAGCCAAAACGGGAACCTGCTCGTCTTCCGTCCTGCCGATCCACGCCGGATTCACGCGTTCCAATTCCGGGTGCAGTTCCTTTGCCTCACCGACGACCGATCCATCCGGCGCGTAAACCCGGACCCACGCACCGCCGAATCGCTCAGAAGCCCGGGAGGTCTTTTGCGCCCCGGTCACCGATCCGTCGCGACGAATACCAAGCTTCAGCGAAGTGGTCTTCGTCGAGACATAAGTAATTCCTTTCGTTTTCAACGTCACTCGCTTCCCGGCTTCAATGGTCGGAACGCTTTCGTTATCCGATTCCGCACCCACCCGTCCGTCCGGCCCGATGACATAAAGCACGTAGGCCATGGTCAGTTTGTTAGCGTCGAAGTCTGCCGGATTGGTGAGATCGACGTCGTAGTGCTTGTATTTGGCCTTTTCTTCCGTGGATTGAATCGGCGTGTTGATCTTCGGCAAACCGGAGGAGGATTGCGACTCGAAAGTCCCGCTCTCACCGATTCCCTCCCGTTCCCAAATACGCACACTCACTCGGGCGGTCTTCGGCGGGTTCCGCTGCCATTGGCGCACATAGATCTGGTCAGACGGGGAAAGCCGCTTCACCGGCCAACGTCCAGCGCGTCCCTTTACCTGCAACACCGCATACTCGCCGCGCATCCCGATCAACTCCGCATCCACCGTCCGTCCCGTATCATCAGTAAACGTGCGCACTTCGCCGTGGAGCGGCAGCGCGAAGAATACGAGGGACAGGTATGCAAAAACTTGGCATTTCATCTGACAGCTAGCCTACCGATTTCCGCTTCTTTTTGAAGCCAATTCGAGCTCGTGAAACTTGAACGATACCTTCGAACTCTGCGACGCCCCTGAAAGTGGCGGGATCATCAATGATTTCGAATCCATGCCCCAATTCTGAATGGCCAACGCGGAAGTCCCGGTGGCGTAAGCTAAGACCAAATCCCTTCCGCCCGCGCAATCAGCACCGGCAGCTTCCGCGAGGGAGTCGAAGGCGTATCTTTTGTCGGCTGGCTTGAGTCCATTTCCCGCCTAATGTTCGGTCCGAATAAATTCCGCGCCAGCGCGATCTAACTCCTGCATGAAAACCATCTTCCGCGTCTTCGCCTACCTCCGTCGCTACCCGCTTTTGGGCGCGGCGCAGCTGACGTGCGCGGTGCTCATGACCCTGCTCGTCATTGTCTATCCACAGGTCATCAAGATCGTCACCGGCGAAGTCATTCCGGAAAAAGCCTTTGATCGACTTATCCCGCTCATCCTCCTCGCTGGCGGCGCCTTTCTTCTCACGAACATTTTCAACGCCCTCCGCATCATCCTCAACAACACCTTCGAGCAACGCGTCATCTACGACCTTCGCAGCGACCTCTACTCAAAGATCCAACGCCTGCCCATGCCGTGGTTCGACAACAAGCGCACTGGCGATGTCATGACACGCGTCACCGAAGACGTCACCGCCATGGAACGCGTCCTCATCGACGGCATCGAGCAAGGTGTCGTCGCCGCCCTGCAAATCCTCGTCGTCGGCGCCTACATGTTCTGGCAGAGCCCGGAACTTGCGGCCATCGCGTTGATCCCCATGCCCTTGCTCATTGCCGGAGCCGTTGTCTATATCCGCATCGCGCCCGAACGCTACCGCGAGACGCGTCGCACAACCAGCGCGATGAACTCCCTCCTTCACGACAACATCGACGGCGTGCAGCAAATCAAAAGCTTCACCCGCGAAGAGCCCGAACACACGCGTTTCAACCAATCCAGCGAAGCCGTGCGCCAAGCGACCCTGCGCGTCATGCGCATCTGGGCCATCTACAACCCCGGCATGGAGTTCTTCCGCAATCTCGGATATGTGCTTGTGTTAGGGTTTGGCGGCTGGTGGGCTATGAAGGGCACACTCCCACCGGAGATACTCTTCGCTTTCCTCTTTGCGCTCAACTTGTTCTACGAACCCGTCTCGCGCCTTCACCAGCTCAATCAAATCATCCAACAAGGCCGCGCGGCCGCCGAACGCGTCTTTGAAATCCTCGACGAAGAGCCGGAACTCAACGCCGACGGTGGCAACGAACTGGCAAAACCCGTGCAAGGCCTCATCGAATTCGAGAACGTGAAGTTCGCCTACACTGAAAAGGCAGCGACTCTCAAAGGCGTCACCCTCGAAGCCCAGCCCGGCGAAACCATCGCCCTCGTCGGCCACACCGGCGCGGGGAAATCAACCATCATCAACCTTCTTACACGATTTTACGAATACGACGGCGGTGAAATCCGCATCGACGGCCAACTCATCGCCGACCTCTCCAAACGTTCCATGCGCGACGCCATCGGCTACGTCACGCAAGAGAGTTTCCTCTTCAACGGCACCGTCCGTCAAAACCTTGAACTCGCCCGCGCCAATGCTACCGACGACGAAATGTGGTCCGCGCTCGAAGCAGCGAACGCCGCCAAGTTCGTTCGTAACCTTCCCGAAAAACTCGAAACCAACGTCGGCGAGCGCGGCGTGAAACTCAGCGTCGGCGAGAAGCAACGCATCTCCATCGCCCGCGCCATCCTCAAGAACCCACCGATCCTTCTCCTCGACGAAGCCACGGCAAGCGTCGACAACGAAACCGAGAAACTCATCCAACAGGCGCTCGAACGCCTCATGTCCGACCGCACCTGCATCGTCATCGCCCACCGCCTCTCAACCGTTCGCAACGCCGACAAAATCTACGTCCTCCGCAACGGCGAAGTCATCGAAGAAGGCCCCCACGCCACCCTCATGGCCCTCGACGGTGAATACGCGCGCTTGAGTAACCGGGCCATCTTTGATGAGGTTGAGGAAGACATGGCGATCTTACAGTGATTCTGTTATTGTAGGGTGTGCGACCTATTTCTGGAATAGTCCTGATACTTGCGGGATTTGCTTTGGGGTTTGTGGCTAGAAACAGTTTCCTACCACACTTTTCCAACACGGCTTTGCCACCGGTACACTCCTCGGATAACAAGTCGTCTCGCCCAATAAACGAGCGGGTTTCCTCACTCGCGGAGACTCCATCTGAACAAAAGCAGAAGGGCCTGAAGCCCGAGAACCAGTCCAATCTTTACGCGGTCCCTGAAGATGTGTTTCACGAAGTATCGTTTCCTCTTTATAGCCGGACTCCTGAAGGAAGCATCAAAGTCACCGCGTCCGCGAAGCATTTATTAAACGTCAACGAGGACGAAGCGAGAGCAATCAACACCCTGCTGAATCAGCTTGATGCTGATATCCGTTCACATGAATTGAATCAAGTGTCCTTGGCGGAACTGGATGACGATGAGAAAAACGACTACTCCATGAAGATCCACGTTCCTCCTTTTCCAGAAGAGGGCAGGCTACTGGAATCCCGCTACAACGAGGAGTTTACGAGAATTTTGGGCGAAGAACGTGCGCCGCTTTGGTTTTCCAAACTTTCCCAGATTCAGGGTTTTCGAGAGTTCGGCGTGCGTGACAGGACTCTTCTGCTTCGCTTGGAAAGCGACGGAACGCTGAAAGTGCGACAGACAACGGCCACCCGAATCAACGACAGGGATTACAATTCATACACGACGCTGACAAGCGTTTCCAGCGACGAAGAATTCGAAGAAGTTCCGTTCCATCTTCGTCATATTATTGAAAAGGCAACGGATCTATATCCAGTTTTCCAATCAGAGTCGAATGCCCCCGCGGAAGGGTAAATACTTACTGAATTAAACAGAGGAATGGATTTCAGAAAGGCGTCTCTCGGCATTCTTCTCCTACTGACGCTATTGTTTGTCGCTTTTTTCTATCGCTTTACTGAAAACGGTCTACTCACAACCACGGGTAACGTTGCACCACCGCACGGAAATGGCCTCGATATCAATGGCAAGCCCAAATCGATTGAGGAGCGAGAAGCCGTTGGGAAACCTCCAAAATCGGAGAAGAATGAAACACAACTTCTTCTTCCACTAGAAAAGGTCAGGGATATGTTTTTCACTTGGGAAGCAGAAAACTCGGAGATTCTCTGGGCGGCGGCAAAGGCGGCAGGCCATGAAGGGACCGTCCTGATCAGGGTAATTCCCGGGACGGACTCTCCTGAATGGGAGGAGTTCAAGAAAGCATACTTCGCTGAAGCAGCGAGACAGTTGGGGAAACTGCATGGCAGGGTCATGGTTGAACAGAGCAAATTGATTCAAGAAAAGCTGCCGGTGAAAGAAGAAAGCCGTATCGCCATGCTCTCGGCTTCGGGGGGCAAGAATGGAATGCCTTCGTTGGCAATTTTTGAGGGGGCAACCAGAGACAATGTAACAATCGATCCGAAAGACGGCACTTTGTCCGTCGAAGGTGGAGGTGCTTTGTTGTCTGATTGGGAAGGAAGTCTTCGAGACCGGTTTGAGCACTTGTTTGAAATCACGGAAGTAACTTCCGAGGAATAAATACAGCCGGAAGTAGCCATCCCGTTCCGCCGGGATGTTTGGATTACGGCGAGCAAAGCGAACGCCTTGCTAGTGACCAGAAGCGACCTTCGAATAATACTGCTGCTCCACGATATCGCCCGCTTTGAGTAGCACCTTGCTACAGGCAGGGTCGAGATGGGTAAGATGCAAACGTTTGCCGAGGAGCCGGTATTTCTCGCTCACGGCGTGAATAGCTTGGATAGCGGAGTGATCGCAAACCTTGGAGCGGCGGAAGCTGACGTAGACGTCGACAGGATCTTCGGCGGGTTGGAATAGCTCCTTAAACTGCTGGATTGAACCGAAAAAAACGGGGCCACGTAGCTTGTAGTGACGCTCACCTTTCTTCTCTTCAAACAGCTCAAGCTTGATCTCTTTTGACCTTTCCCACGCATAATGCAGTGCTGACATCACGATCCCGACCCCTACCGCCAGGGCCAGATTGTGGAAGAATACGGTGATCGCAGACACGGCGAATATCACCCAGAGATCGGTCGAGGGCACTTTTCCGATGAGGCGAAGGCTCGACCACTCGAAAGTGGCGATGACGACCATGAACATCACGCCAATCAATGAGGCGATCGGAATCATTTCAATGAACTGCGGCGTGAAGATGATGAATCCTAACAACAAAACTGCAGCGGTAATTCCTGAGAGCCGTCCGCGTCCGCCTGAGCTGATATTGATCATACTCTGACCAATCATCGCGCAACCTCCCATCCCACCGAAGAGTCCGGTCACGACATTCGCAATGCCCTGTCCAAAACATTCCCGCGTGCTTGATCCGCGGGTTTCCGTGAGTTCATCGATCAACGACAAGGTCATCAATGACTCCACAAGCCCGATGCTTGCGAGCGTCAACCCGAGCAGGACAATCGCTTTCATCGCGGCGGAGTTTCCAAAATCAATCTCCGGAACATTGAACTCCGGAAGCCCGGCCTTTAACCCTTGGGGGATCTCGCCCAGTTCCTCTTCGCTCACTTCTCTGGCAGCGATCTCTTCCGCCGCTTCCTGAACTTTTGCAACAACGAGACCATCCTTCAACTCGGCGAATTCCGCGGTCTTTATCTCTTTTTCCCGCTGGAGGACGCGCTGCTCGTTCACGACATCGGCGACGGTTTTCGACTCCAGCGGCGTCAGTTGCACGAGCAACGTCCCGGTGACAATCGCAACGAGCGGAGCGGGAACCGCACGCGTCAATTTCGGCAGGAAATGCGAAATCAACATCGTCAGGACGATAAGACCCAACATGATCAGCATTGGACTTGAAGTCAGACTCAGCCAATCGCCCTTTGTCACGAATCCTTTTGCGGCGTCATAGACCACATGCTGGTTCGTTTCGAATTGCCCAAACTGCGCCAAGCCGATGACGATGGCCAAGCCGTTCACGAAACCGAGCATGACCGGGTGTGGAAGGATCCGGATGAAACGCCCGAGCTTGAATGCACCAGCGAGAATTTGAAATAAACCCGCGATGATGACGGCCGCGAACAAGTATTGCACACCGAAGAGAATCACAACCGACGTCATGACGACGGCCATCGCACCTGTTGCTCCAGATATCATTGCAGGACGCCCGCCAATGGCAGAGGTGATCAAGCCGACAAAGAACGCAGCATAAAGTCCAACAAGTGGATCCACACCTGCGACAAAAGCGAAGGCAACAGCTTCCGGAACAAGGGCAAGAGCGACGGTCAGGCCAGAAAGAAGGTCATCTTTCCAACGAATACCCTTCCCGTATTTTCGGTAAATAAGACTAAACATCAGGAATCAGCGGGCGCGTTCTTTAAACGATTTTCGCCAAAACACATGGGAAAATCTGACGAACTTGCGAACTACTGCTTCCCACCGAAAATCCGCCACCGCGGCTTCTTCCGCTTGCCGCCTTCATCAAAAAGCGCTTCATCCACGACTTCGCCCACGCGGCCGACATCGAATCTTGACTGAAGTTCCGGGGCCTGTGCGGCTTCTGAAACTTTCTCATTTTGAAGCAGTCGGCTGTAATCGCCTCGCGCGATGATTTCGCGAATTTCGGGATCATTCAGAAGTGCCTGCACCTTTGGATGGTCGAGCAATCGGCTCATTTCGGGGTCGCCCTGAATCGTCGCTGCGGATTCTTCGTCCTTTGCAGACACGAGCAGTTCAGAAATCGCCGCCGAGCCGCGGTCGATGAAGGGATCGATCTTCTCGAGAAGATTCGCGAGCGGATCTGAATCGATAATCGACTGCACCTTCTGCATCCAGGCCGGTTGGGGTTTGGGCGCGCCCTCTTTGGTTTCCACGGCGTCCCCAACAAAGGCGACGGACTCCGAGGTTCCGATGAGCCGGAGAACAATACCGATGGCGAAAACGGTTCCCGCAGCGGGAATTAACCCTAACAAAGCACCAAATAACCCGCCACCGCGTGGTCGGCCATCTTCACGAAACGTGAAAGGCTTGGCGATCAAACCGAAGAGCCAACGGGCCACGATGTATGCGAGCACACCGACGATGAGCGTCGAATAAGCGACCACCCTAGGCCCGAGCGGTTCTTCCATTGTCGCGGAAAGACCTGGGAGGCGTTGATACCAAAACCAAGCCGCGACGACGGCGAACGCGAGGGCAGCGAGGCCAAAAAACATCCGGACGATCCCGCGCACCGCGCCGATGATCATCGTCACGGCGAGAATGCCGAGGGCGATGGTCGTGAAGTTGATCGGGATGGGAAACTCGTTTTCCATGAATCACTTACCCCATCTGTGCCCGTTGCCTCAACGCGTGATCCACCAGCACGAGCGCGGTCATGGCCTCGACCATCGGGACGGCCCGAGGAAGGACGCAGGGGTCGTGCCGACCGCGAGCCTTGAGTTCCGTATCTTCGCCTTCTTTCGACACCGTTTCCTGACTCGACATGATCGTCGCCGTCGGCTTGAACGCCGTGCGGAAGACGAGAGATTCGCCGTTGCTGATGCCTCCCTGCACACCGCCGGAACGATTTGTCTTCGTGCGCACCGTGTCGCCTTCCATGAAAAATTCGTCGTTGTGTTCGCGGCCGGTGAGCAATGTTCCGGCAAATCCCGAACCGACTTCAAAGCCTTTCGTTGCGGGAAGACTGAGCATCGCCTTGCCGAGATCGGCGTCCAATTTGTCAAAGACCGGCTCGCCCCAACCTGCGGGCACACCGCGCACGACACACTCGACGACTCCCCCTAACGAATTCCCCTCGGACCGCGCTTCCTTGATGCGCTCGATCATCGTATCGACGATCACGGCATCCCCGGTGCGGACGATGTTCGACTCCACCTGCTCGAAGCTTACAGTCTCCGGATCAACGTTCGCCTCGATGTTCTGAATCGTTTTCACGTAGGCGATGATTTCCAAATCCGGCGCAAATTGCCCGACGAGAACCTTCTTCGCGATTGCCGCCGCCGCCACACGACCGATCGTTTCCCGCGCCGAGGCCCGGCCGCCGCCCTGCCAATTCCGAATGCCATATTTGGCGTCGTAGGTGTAGTCGGCGTGGGACGGACGGTACTTTGTGGCCATCTCCGTGTAGGCCTCGGGCCTCGCGTCCTTGTTGCGGACGAGAATCGAAATGGGAGACCCAAGTGTTTGACCCTCAAAGGTCCCGGAAAGAATCTCGCATTGGTCGGCTTCCTTGCGCGGGGTCACGATCTCGCTTTGACCCGGACGCCGACGGTCGAGATCGGTCTGGATATCGGCCTCGGTGAGCAGAATGCGCGGCGGACATCCATCGACGACGACACCGACGCCTCCCCCGTGGGATTCTCCAAAGGTGGAAATGCGGAAAGTATGTCCGAATTGGCTGGCCATGTGCGGTAACTAATGCCGTATTCTCGCGAGAATGAAAGAAGTCTACAGCCATTACGACTTCGCGCGGGTGGGGTATTACAAATCCATCCTCGAGGAAGCGGGCATCCAGTGTTTTGTCAGGAACCAGAACGCCGAATTGGGCCCATTGGGTGGTGTGCTGTCGGACTCTATCCCGTCACTTTGCGTGATGGATCCGGACAACCACCGCATTGCCAAGCAGATTCTTTCTTCCCACGAATTTCCCGAGGAAGAAGTCGTGACGATTCCTGCGTGGACCTGCAATTGTGGAGCGGATGTGCCTGAAGGGTATGACTCCTGCTGGAGTTGCGGAATGGATCTGCCTGAACCTCAGGCCCACTAGTTCAACTCAGAAATGAGCTTTCCGCGTTCCGGGGGCAATCGATGCCCCTGTTCCTCAAGCGCCTGTATCGCGGATCGTTCCGGCGAAAGGATTCCCAATTCTCCGGCGAGCCGTTTCTCGAAATGCAGAACCGTGGACTTCGCGGGTGAATTCTCCGCGAGGTGGTCAAAGGCGCGACTAAGCAAATCGAAGACTCCCTCCACCGGCGCCTCCGCTTCGACGGTCGCATCCACCAGCTTCACAAAGTAGGCAGCGACCAGTGTCGCGTTGTAGGATTTCCGTAAATCGAGTCGCGGATTCTCCACATGCACCTCCTTCAAATGATGCAGTTCGCTCTTTCTTGACCGGGCGAAGACCATTTCCGCCTCAAAGAACAAGTCGAGACTTCCCTTGAACGCGCTCTTCGGTCGAAGCGCGCCCTTGGCCATCGTTTTCACCAATCCATGACCACGCGTGAACCACGACACAATCAGACTCGTGTCCGAGTAGCGGGTCTTGCGAAGGAGAATCGCGCGGTCTTTGACGTCGTCCATGAACAAGTGGAAACTCGACCCTCATAGAATTCTGGAAATCTCCAATCTAAAATCTAAGATCACGCATGGCTGAAGAACCAAAGAACGAGCCCATCGACTTGAACGCCTTCAAGACCGACGACCTCAAGGGCCGCCTCGGGGAACTCCGGAGGTATCTTTGACGTCCCGGGCCTGGAGAAAAATCTCGCGGAACTGGAAGAATCGATGACCGCGCCCGGCTTCTGGGACGACCAAGAGTCGGCACAGAAGACGGTCGGCGAAGTTTCCCGCATCAAGGGCAAGCTGACCCCGCTGAAGGAACTCGAGTCGCGCACCGACGACCTCGAAGTTCTCATCGAGCTCGCGCACGAAGAGGAGGATAAGCAGAAGGCCGCTCTCGAGGTGAAAGAAGAATTCGACGGACTCGAGAAAGAACTTGGCTCGTTCGAACTGCGTCAATTCATGTCCGGCCCGAACGACGGGGCCAACGCCTTCCTCACCGTCCACTCTGGCGCCGGCGGCACCGAGTCCTGCGACTGGGCCGAAATGCTTTTCCGCATGTATCAACGCTGGGCCGAGCAATCGGGATTCAAAGCCGAGATCATCGACTGGCAAGACGGGGAAGAAGCGGGAATCCGCGGCGCAACCTTGCGCGTGAGCGGTGAAAACGCGGCGGGCTATCTCGGCACCGAGCGCGGCGTGCATCGGTTGGTGAGGATTTCGCCGTTCGATTCGCAGTCACGGCGCCACACCTCGTTTGCCAGCGTCGATGTCACCCCAGAAGTCACCGAAGACTCAGGCATCGAAATCGATGAAAAGGACATCGAGACCCACACCGCCAGAAGCGGCGGCAAGGGCGGGCAAAACGTCAACAAGGTCGAAACGGCCGTGCACATGAAACACATCCCCACCGGGGTCATCGTCCGTTGTAGTGTCGAACGCAGCCAACACAAAAACCGCGACCTCGCCTTGAAGATCCTCAAAGCTAAGATCGCCCAGATCGAGGAGGACAAAAAGAAGTCCGAGATGGAACGACTCTATGGCGAGAAAGGCGAAATCGCCTGGGGAAGCCAGATACGGAGTTACGTCTTTCAGCCTTACCAAATGGTGAAGGACCACCGGACCAATCACGAGACGTCGAACGTCCAAGGTGTGATGGATGGGGATATTGATGGGTTTATTGAGGCGAAACTTCGGGCTTAATTGCGCAATGCCCAGTGGTTGCAGCTTCCAGCTGCACCGAGGCACCATCCGTGCAGCAAGATGCTGCAACCACTCATGAAAATCGACATCCTTACGATCTTCCCCACGATGTGCTCGGCGCCACTCGCCGAAAGCATTATTGGGAAGGCGCAGGAGAAAAGACTAATCGAAATCAACGTCCACGACCTCCGCAACTGGGCGACGGACAAGCATCGTAAAGTCGATGACATCCCTTACGGCGGCGGTCAGGGGATGGTCATGAAACCCGAGCCTTTCTTTGCGGCTGTCGAGGAGCTGCGGACCGAAGACGCGAAAGTTATTCTCATGACTCCGCAGGGGCGGCGTTTTGACCAAAGCATCGCCGAGACCTACGCCGTCGCGGAAGAGCAAGCGAAGCAACACCTCATCATCCTCTGCGGCCATTACGAAGGCATCGACCACCGCGTTATCGAAGGACTTGTCGATGACGAACTATCCATCGGCGATTACGTCCTCACCAACGGCGCCATCGCTGCCGTCGTTTTCATTGATGCGATCGCAAGACTTCTGCCCGGCGTCCTCGGCGACGAACGCAGCGCGGAAGATGAGTCATTCTCCAGCGGAGAAAAGCTCCTCGAAGCCCCGTGCTACACGCGGCCACCGGAATTTCGCGGAGAAGTTGTTCCCGAAGTGCTTCTCTCAGGTCATCACGAGAAAATTCAGGAATGGAAGCGTGAGAAGGCCAAGGAAAGAACGAAAACGAACAGGCCCGACTTACTGGCCGACTGAAATATTCCCGCTGTCTATCTCCCGGCTTATGAGATGGCTTCTAGTGTCCCGTTAGGAAAGTCTTTTGCAAATTGAACTGACTTTGGAGAGGATTTCTTCTGGGGTTGCGGTCCAACGGAAAGGGCGAGGGTCTTGATTGTGTTTTTCGAGGTAGTTCAGAATCGCCTTTTTTAGCTC
>JBCCWV010000108.1:0-15413 GCA_039192745.1 Verrucomicrobiota bacterium
CGCGTCGCCGTCGGCGAAACCGCCGGAGTGTTCACGCAACCGGCGAAGGGCTTCAAACTTCCCGAGGATACTGATCGCGATGTCATCATGGTCGGTCCGGGCACCGGCATCGCCCCGTTCCGCGCCTTTACCGAAGAGCGGCAAATCAGCGGAGCCAAGGGAAGGAACTGGATGTTCTTTGGCAATCCGCACCAGTCGATGGATTACTTCTACGAGGAGCAATTCGAAGGCTGGAAGAAGGACGGCATCCTCAACCGCCTCGACCTCGCATGGTCCCGCGACCAAGAGCACAAGATCTATGTCCAGCACCTGCTTAAGCAAAATGCCGAGATGCTTTGGAGCTGGATCGATGGCGGCGCGCACTTCTATGTGTGCGGCGATGCCACTTACATGGCCAAAGACGTCGACAAAGCCCTCCACGACGCCGTTTCCAAGCACGGCAACATGTCCGAAGACGCGGCCAAGGAATACGTGGCGCAGATGAAGAAAGAAAAGCGCTACCAGCGCGACGTTTATTAGAAGCCATCTCATCAATCATGGATGGCCTGCTCCAGTGATTTTTCTTTTCTGACAAGGCGCGAGGAGGGAACAGGTAGATACCTTTGACCGACGAGAAACGACGTTGGGGAAGAAAAAGCGCGGAGCTTCGACAGCCATTGGCGAAGCCACCGGCTCCTCCACCTTCATCAAAACCAGGGCCATGCAGGGTTTTGAGATGGCTTATAGTATTTCTTTCTTGTCATTCTTGCTGCCTCTCCTCTAAAATGAGGAATCATGGGCACGAAATTAGGGATTTTTCGTCGTGTGGTGGTCTTGTCGGTCGGCATATCGGCATGGGCGTTGGTGACTTCGCTTCATGCTGCCGAAGGCTACCGCGAATTCGTCAATAAGAAGGGCGCCAAACTGGAAGCCAAATTGATCGGCTCAGATGCGACTCAAGCGCAGATCCAGCGGAAGGACGGCAAGAAATTCGTCATCCCCATCGAGTCATTGTCCGATGCGGACCAGTCCCACATCAAGGAATGGGCAAAAAAGAATCCGAAACTGGGGATCAAGGAGGATATCAATTACAGCTTCCGCATGAACGCGGAAAAGAAGCGGCTCGACAAACAGGAGCGCATTCAGGCCGGCGATACTTACACGTTTGAGACTTGGGTTTATAACCTAGAGGTCCTGAACAATGCCCGAGTTGATCTTAAAGACGTCACTATCGAATACATCTCGTTCGTCCGCGATGTCGACAGCGAGACCGTCAAGTCCAAAGCCCCGCTCGTCCCTACATACGGGAAGCATGAGTTTGAGGCCATCCCGCAAGGAGGTTCGGTGGAGATCACGACGAAGGAGTTCCAATTAGTGGGTTTTGAGATCCAGCGCGGCTATCGCTTCACCGGGAAGGCCAACGAAAGATATGAAGACGCTCACGGTGGCCTGTGGGTGAAAGTCTTTCACCAAGGCGACGAAGTTGACGAATACCGATACGCGGATAGTGCGTTCAAGGACCTTGATTGGGAGAAGGCAAAGGGGAAAGTAAACCCCGACGCCGATTGAAGCCAGAGCTCTTCCGAAACGGGCACGTGGTTGCGGAGTGTCCTTTTTGCCGGTAGATGGAAATTAATGCTTCGCCCCCGCAAGAAATACACCGTCTACGACCTCCAGCGACTCAAGGGCAAACGCTGCCTGACGCACATTCATGTGAAGTCGCCGGAGGAGGCTGCCGCCGCCGAAGAGGCGGGGGTCGATCTCATGAGTTGCAGCTTTGACTGTCCCGAGGCGCAGGCGCGATTGCCGCATCTCGTTGCGGCGGCTCCCAATAGTTTTCTTTCGGCGGCCACGCCGCATGGGATGGCTTCGCAGGAGGAAGCGATCCGGGTTGGCTTTCAAGCGCTCGAACTCGGCGCCAGTTCGGTCTATTGCTCCGCCAGTCCTTACATCATCGAAGGCATGGCTCGCGAGGGATTGCCCGTGGTCGGCCACCTCGGCATGGTCCCGCGACATGTCACGTGGACGAACTACCGCGCCATCGGTAAGACCGTCGACGAAGCGAAAGCACTCTATCAAAAGACGAAGGACCTCGAAAACGCCGGTGCTTACGCCGCCGAGCTCGAGTGCGTTCCGCATCCGCTCGCGAAGTGGCTTTGCTCACAAACCAAGTTGATCCTCATGTCCCTCGGTTCCGGCGATGGCTGCGATACACAGTTTCTCTTCTCCGACGACATCCTTGGCGATTACGACGACCGCCTTCCCCGCCACGCCAAAGCCTACCGGAACTTCCTTGAGGAAAATCGCCGCCTCCAAAAAGAACGCGTGGCCGCCTTTTCTGAATACATCGCTGATGTAAAGGAAGGTCGCTTTCCCGAAACGGCGAACCTCGTCGATATGGAAGAAGCGACGCTGGACGAAATCCGGCGTGAGTTGGAATCCACTACGTAGATGAATGCCCTTTCCGTGACGCATTCTCTCAAAGCTCGCCGGCCTTGGATCCTGCTCCTCACCGGCATCTGGGCGGGGTTGGTTCTTGGTATCTCCTTTGTCGAGGCACCGCTGAAGTTTCAGGCGCCTGGCATCACGCTGGAACTGGGGCTGGGGATCGGGCGGATTGTTTTCGGCGCTTTGAACAAGATGGAATTGGTCCTGTGGGTGATTCTCGCTGGGCTCGCCATTCCTCTCTTCCGGAGGAATTGGCCCAAACGTGGAGGGGCGGTAGCCTTCCTTCTTCTCACCGCCATCCTCGCCTTCCAAACCTTTTTCCTTCTTCCCACCCTAGATGCCCGGGCTGTCCGCATTCTTGATGGGGAAGACGTGCCTTCCAGCTGGCATCACACCGTCGCCATTATCCTCGAAGTCCTGAAGCTTCCCGTTCTCCTCGGGCTCTTTTTTACCGTATTTCGGGAAGAATAAGGAATACTTGAGCCTTCGCGGACGTCTTTACCTAGGGATTCACGGCGGAAACCTACGTTCACAAGCCGATCCGGCGTGGTCTTGCCAATCTTTTCCCACGACATTAAACTCCACGGCTGGCCAATTTTTCAGCGACCAACCGCTCAATAAACTAACAAAACTACTAAGAAGAATGACAAAAAAACTCCTTTTCGTTCTCCCCATTTTGACCGTTCTGGGACTTTCGTCCTGCACCGAGTCCGAGGAAGCAAACATCGCCACCAATCCGAATAGCGCGCCTGCGGAAGAAGCGGCGGCTCCCGAGGCTGACGCTGCACCGGAGGAAAAAGAAATGGTGAAGGAATCCGTCAAGTCTGGCTCGGAAGTCGACACGGAGACTTACCGCCAGATCCTCAAGGATGAATCACGTCTCGTCATTGCCGACTTCCACGCCGAGTGGTGCGGACCGTGCAAGATGCTCGATCCTGTTCTCAAGAAGATTGCCGACAAGCATTCCGGCGAAGTTCTGCTCATCAAGATCAATGTCGACAACAACGGGGCGCTCGCGGAAGAACTGGGTGTGCAGGGAATTCCGCACGTCGAGTTCTACAGAGAAGGCGAAAAAGTCGACCAATTCGTCGGGCTAATCTCCGAAGAAGAGATTTTAGAATACGTGCAGAAGCATTCGAGCGCGTCCTGATCGCTCAGGCACGGATTCAGAGTAGGCATTCGCGAACGAAGACGTGATCGCGCGAAGAATACCGAAGCTTTTGGCGGCCGGTCTTTCCCTCAGCGCGTTCACCGGCTTAAGCTGGGCTCCGCCGAAAGGGTTCAACTACGACGAAGCAAACGTGCCTCCCTACACCTTGCCCGATCCGCTCGTGGATGCCGAGGGTGCAAGAGTCGACGCCGCGAAGTGGGAAGCCTCGCGGCGGGCGGAGGTTCTCGATTTGTTCCGCGAACACGTCTACGGCGTGCAACCACCGCCGCCGGAAGGAATGACGTGGGACGTGTATGAGCAAAGTGAGGAGGCCCTGGGCGGGAAAGCGATTCGCAAGCAGGTGAAGCTTTTCGTTTCCGGAAACGATGACGGACCCGTGCTCGACCTCTTGTTGTATCTGCCCAAGAACGCGCCGGAACCTGTGCCGGTTTTTCTCGGACTCAATTTCGGCGGAAATCACACCACCCACACAGACCCGGCAATTACCTTCAATGCCGGGTGGATGCGCAAAGGAAACGGTATCGTCGACCACCGAGCGACGGAGGCCACGCGAGGCAAAGCCTTTCATCGCTGGCCGGTGGAAATGATTCTCGAGCGCGGGTTTGGCGTCGCCACCATGTATTGCGGGGACATCGATCCCGATTTCGACGACGGATTTGAGAACGGCGTCCATGCCCTCTATCCCGATCTGCAGAACCGCGGCGACAACTTCTCGACGATCAGCGCCTGGGCCTGGGGACTGAGCCGGGCCATGGATTTCCTGGAAAAGGATGATGATATCGATCATGAACGAGTGGCGGTGCTCGGGCATTCGCGTCTCGGCAAAACGGCACTCTGGGCCGGGGCGACCGATGAACGGTTTGCCATGGTCATCTCCAACAATTCCGGCTGCGGAGGCGCCGCTCTCGCTCGCCGCCGCTTTGGCGAAACCGTCGAACGCATCAATACCAGCTTCCCGCATTGGTTCTGCGAGAACCACAAGAAATTCAACGGCAACGAAGACGCCCTCCCCGTCGACCAACACGCCCTTATCGCCCTCATCGCCCCGCGCCTCGTCTATGTCGCCAGCGCCTCCGAAGACCAGTGGGCCGACCCGCATGGCGAGTTTCTCTCGGCGAAGGAGGGCTCGCGTGTTTACGAGTTACTTTGGAGCGAGGGGATTCCAGAGGATGCCGAGTGGCCAGCGGCGGGCGATCACCTTCACGCCGAGGCTGTCGGTTACCACCTCAGGGAGGGGAAGCATGACGTGGAGGAGTTTGACTGGGATCTCTTTATTGGGTTCGCAGAATCACGAATTTGATGCACACTGCCTCAATCGAGGTTCTTTGGTGGTTCCAAGAATACAGCCTTTCGTAAGCTTATTACTTAAAAAAAGCCAATGGTCTAATTTGAGATGAACCTATGAACGATGAGCTAGAAGAAATAAATATTGATGGCGAAATCGTGAGGGATTCGTTTTCAACTCGAGCGCCGAAAATAAAGCTGAACCGTTTTCGATATCTTTTCCGAGATCCTTCTGCTTCCTTCTTTCTCAACCTTGCAGTTGGTTTCGGTTTGGTGGCTGTTTTGTCTTGGTTCGCTTGGTCCAAGATCGTTGGTATTATTTTTCTTATTTTGGCTGTATTGACTTGTTTTGGTTTGGCCCGCCTTTTGGCAAACCGGAGTACAGAGTTTATGCATGCTCTTTTGGTTCCGGGAATAGTCGTTCAAGAGAATCCACCGAAGATTCTAGTATTAGCCAACTTGGCTTGCGGAGGTGCGAGCGAAGAGCATTGGGCTGTAGCGCTAGCTGATTCAAGGAGAACTTTACGCCCATTTTCTAAGGAGGTCGGAACAAGGATTCCTTGTGTAGCCGGGTTTCTGGGAGACGGATTCAATGGTAGTTGGGATAAAATGATTGTGCATCCTCTCACCTCAGGAAGTGGAAACAAAAAGAAACTGCAAGACGCTTTAGAGAGATTGAATGATGACGATGAGTGGGAAATCTTAGAAGGCGCAGTTCGAGATAAGAAGTTTCCCCTTATTGGAAAAACAATTCGTTTAGACCCGAATAGCGTGTAGTCGCCCGCATTTTTATAAACCTACACTCGACTCCAAAGTATATCTTTCTATATCTCGCTTCCAGGCACTATCGATGCTTGCCATAGGAACAATGTTAATGCGTGGTTGCACTTAGGGTTTTTGGGTTTCCATGTCGGCAGGCTCTCTCGCCGGAACTCGGCTTTTTCAAGATGGTATTGGCGGAAGAACGGATGATGACGGCAGGGAGCAAAAGCCGGAATTGATCGGAAAACGGCAATTTCGTGAAAGACAGCGTTTTCACATGTTCCCTCAGAAGTTGCGATGCGAATGCATGTGGCCTGAAAGGTCGCCCGCGCAAAGCCCAGGGCTTCAGACCTGGGAATGACGACCGCCAATTTTTCCGGCCTGAAAGGTCGGTCGCGGGCACCATACTGAATTCACATTTGCGAGCGACCTTTCAGGCCGCGTTTTCCAACCACGGTTAACCCAGCCCTGAAGGGCTGGGCTTTGTGCGAACGACCTTTCAGGCCGTAGAGAGGACTTCGACATTCTACTTCCCGTTTAGCGCAATGACCTGCACGGACGTGATCGTGGTGCCGCCTTGGGCGGTGATGTTGATGACGTTGTTTCGACGGAGGAGATGGTGAGGCAGATCGGTGTCGATCGGCGCAAAGAATTCGGTGAACTCGCTGGCATCGCCGGTGTCAATCGCGACGGGCTTGCCGTTGATTTGTACGGTGACAGGTTCGGTGATGCCGCCTTGGCGGTGGAGGCCGAGGATGAGGCGGGCGGATTTGATTTTGCCGGGTTCGTCGATCTTGATGAAGAACGGAATCGCTTCGCCGGTGGAGGCGACGGCGGTTTCGTGGGCGTAGTGGCGATGTAACTCAAGCGTTCCGGCGGGAGCGAGCGGTTGATCGAGGTGGAGGCGGATGATGGTGGTTTCGTTGACGTCGACGGGAATGGCGGCGGGATCGACGGGGTGTTCCGCCTGGAAGATGACTTCGCCCTGGTGGTAGTTGAGGCGCTTTTGCGTGGCCTTGGTGGCGTTGATGCGTTTGGCCACGGACGAGAGGTCGAGGGCAATCTGGCGGCCGCCCATGTTGGTCACCGAAAGGGAGATGCGATTCCCATCGTGGATGGCGACAACATCGAGCCAGTCGCGATTGAAGGAGACGGGAAGACGATCGCCGTCGAAGTCGCGCCAGAGTTCAAAGAAGTGGGCGATGGTCGTGGGTTCGAAGTCTTCGATGGTGCGATGTTTCTCGCGATCGGCTTTCGGCGTGAAGGTGGCGTCCCCGCTGTTGGGATTCCACGACATGTGGAGAAAGACAAAGGGAACAAAGAAGTCGATTTGGTCCGGGCGTTGCATCGACTTGTTGAGGTAGGCGCTCCAAGCGAGAAGACGTAGCCAGTTGTCGGAGGGCTTGCGACCGTTTTGCAGTGATCCGCATTCGGTAACGAGGATGGGGAGGACGTGATCGACCTTGCGCATGTGCGCGCGCAGCATGTCGAGGATGGCTTCATAACGCCCGAGGAGGTAGTTCGAGTAACCTTGTCCGCGTCGCGCGTGGGCGCCGAGCATGAGGGCGTTTTCGTAAAAGTGGTGCGAGAAGAAATCAATGTGTCCGCGCGTCTCTTCGATGAACCTCGCCTGACTGCGGTAGAGGCCGAAGTCTTTCACCTGAACCTGCATGTAGGCGGAGGAGGGGCCACCGACCTTGACCTCGGGTGCACGGGCGTGAACGGCATCGGCGACGCGATTGTGGAAGTCGGCGAGTAAACCCCAGCCGTCGATGCCCTTACCTTCCTGCCAATGATGCGCCCACTCGGACTTCACGCTGCTTTCGTTTTTTACCTCCCACCATGTGGCGGTGTAGCCGGCATCCCTGATCTCGTCTTCGACAAACGCGGCGGCGAGTTCGGCGGCGTCGTCGAAGCGTTCGACGAGCGGCGTGCCTCGGCCTTCAAGCGGAACGGCCATGAAATCGGGCCAGTCATTGAAGCACTGGGTAAAGGTGGCTTTCTTGAACTCGGGAATGGCGGACCGAAGGCGTTCGCCCGTGTCGCGTCGATCGAAGAGAGTGAGGTCGGCGGCGCCGGGTTTGTCGGTGCGTTCCTTGAGAATCTCTTTTCCTCCCCACGAGTGGGTGAGAGCGGGGTGGAACTTGAGGAACCCGCGTCCCGGGCTAAAGCCGCGTTCGTGCGACCAGCGTTGAAAGGACTCATCGACGAGGCCGGGTGTGTCGTGGGTATTGAACCAGCGTTCGCGATGTAACTTCGTCGAGCCGCCGATGGATAACTCGTTTTCCGTGTCGATCTCAATGACGACGCGCTCGCGTGGTTGATCCGATCCGAGGTCCACATAAGGAATGGTATCGAAGGTCGGCGGGATCGCCTTTTGCGCGATGAAAACCAGATCATCGATGCGGCACACGGCGTCGTCCTTCATGAGGAAACGGATCTTCATGCGATCAAAGGGCTGATCCGTGAGCGGAATCGATGGCATCTGCACACGGTAGAAGTCCTTCACTTGCGCGCTGCGCGGTGGGGAATTCTCCGGAGAGAAGGGATAGACGCGAACTTCTTTGATCTTATCGAGGTTCTCACCATGAAACGCAAAGTGGCGGAAGAAACCGGCAATGCGTTCGGCGCCTTCGGGGAGAAGTAACTCGTCATTGTGCCGGATCTCGCGGGTTTCCTTGAGCACGACCATTTCCTTGAGTCCGCGGTCGCGGCCTTCGCCGGTGTATTTCGTTTCCCGGTCCTTGGCGAAGGTCTCGAACAGGTAGTCGTGTTTGGCTTTTTCCTTTTTGCCTTCTTCGCTGAGTTCAAGGGCACCGACGGCGCTGTTCAACAAGAGCATTATTGGAAGTAAGATTCGTAGGTCCGGCATGAGGTAGAGCGGGGAATGGGTGGGAGTTATGAATCCGAATCTAGTTCACAGACAAGATCGGTCACCCGTAGAGTGAAGCTCCAGCTTCGCTTTGCCAAGGCGAATACGGTCTCGTGGGCTGGAAACTCTCCCGCTCGGATTTGGCATTTTTTTGCCGCGACGGGTTCACTGTATCCTCGGCAAAAAACCACTCGACTGAGCGAAGCTGGAGCTTCACTCTACGGATTTCTTCTTGCACTACTCCATGAAAATCGCCCTCGTAGTCTCTGTTCTCGGCATTCTGATTCCGCTTCTTGCCGATGCGGAGGACACAAAACCCAACATCCTCTGGATCGTCACCGATGACCAGCGGGCCGATTCCATCGCTTCGTTCAATCGTGCGCTTCGTGGCGAAGAGGCGAGCGCCCTGGGGAAAGTCCTTTCGCCGAATGTGGATCGACTCGCGTCGA
Source organism: Verrucomicrobiota bacterium (assembly GCA_039192745.1). Lineage (GTDB taxonomy): Bacteria > Verrucomicrobiota > Verrucomicrobiia > Verrucomicrobiales > DEV007 > JBCCWV01. Next base: position 8,966 of record JBCCWV010000108.1, read on the forward strand.
TGGGGACGACTTTTCTCCACACTTATAATCAGAATCCCGGATGCGCGCCTTCGCGGACCTTGATGCACACGGGTCGTTACTCTCATCGCACCGGTGTTTATGGCTTCGAGTATTACACCCCGGTCGGGCAGCCCCATTGGCGACCGATGGTACCGCAGATCTTGCGGGATGAGGCCGGATATCAGACGCTTGGGGTCGGGAAGCTGGGTATTCGTGCACTTGATCACACCGTCGGTCCGAAGGCGTTGAACATTCCGCTTTATGAAATGTTTCTGGGTTACCGAAAGGAGTTCGCGGCGGGCGGGTTCGCCGATTGGAACTCAGCTAAACCTTGGTCAGGTGGCAAGCCGGGGCCGAAGGAAGAAGTTTTCTACTTCCCTGATGGTAGCCAACTGCAGTGGAACGAAGGAAACGCGGAAGATGACAGGGAAACGATCCGCGAAAAGCTCGATTTGCTTCGACATTATCATCCCGGTGATGACGAGGCTGATGGCGAGATTCTCGGCGGGGTGAACTCCCAGACGGGGGATCGCACGCGGGATGGTAGTTTTGTCAGGGCCTTTCTCGATCACCTTTCCCACGCGGACAAAAAATACACGGACATGCTGGGTCGTGAGCAAGAAGGCCCTGTGAATGACAAGCCTCTTTTTGCCTATATCGGCTTCGATTTCCCCCACACTCCGGTGCTTCCGCCCGCGGATTTCCGCGAGAAATTCCGACAGCTGAAATACAAGATCCCTGAGTTTACCAAGGAAGAACTCGCCGCGTTTCCCCCGCAGATTCTGAAGGCCTACAAGAATTCACAAACCGACCACTTCACCGACGAGGAGAAGCACCAGATGATCGCGGATTACTATGCGTTCTGCGCCTACGGAGATTTGCTCGTAGGCCAGGCGGCGGACGGGTTCATTGAGTTCTCGGAGAAGCAGAAAAAGCCGTGGTTAATCCTCTATGTCTGCGGCGATCACGGCTGGCGGCTCAATGAGCATGGCATGGTCGCGAAGTTTACTCATTACGACACGGATCTGCACAACCCGTTGATCGTTGTCTCGTCGGACAAAGACCAGTTTCCGGCGGGCAAGGTGGTGACCGACTTCACGCAATTTGTCGATATGGCTCCGACGTTTCTGGATGCGGGCGGCGTCGATATCGCAGGTGAAGACTATGCGTGGCTCGACGGTCGCAACCTCGCCGATGTTGTCAGCGGAAAGGCGCCGTCTCGCGATTACATCATCGCCGAGCCCACCCATGTCATTGGTGCTCGAGGAGTGATCCGGACCAAGGACTATAAGTTTGCGATGAAGGTGAAGGACGCGTGGAAACGCGGCGTCGGTATGGACTGGGCGCTCACCGCAAAGTTGGAAGACATCGAGCCGACGCTCTTTGATTTGAAGGCAGACCCCGAGGAGATTCGGAACCTTGCTTTCGATCCGCGTTACCGACCGGTCGTCGATGCCTTGCGAGAGAAGTTGCAAACGATCGTTCTTGGCAACAATCGCGTGGAAGTGAATTGGACGCGGGAGGGTGACGATGAAGTCTTTACGAGTAACTTCGCCCCCGATTCCGACGACGGGAATATCGATGTCCCTGCGCGGTTGGCGAAAGCACCGGCGACGGCTAAGAAAAAGTCCGCGTCCGCGAAGCCTAAGACAAAACCCAACATCATTCTCGTTTTCGCCGACGACATCAGCGCGCGGGAGTTACCGCTTTATGGCTCAAACGTATGGAGTCCGCCTTCGGGCGGGGACACGTCCGACCCGGCTTACCGCGCTTTCACGCCGGCCTTGGATCAAATGGCCGAAGACGGTTGCTGGATCACGACTTGCTGGGCCGCCACGGTTTGTTCGCCGAGCCGCGCCATGATCATGACGGGGCGTTACGCGCATCGGCATAAGTGGTGGACGAACAAGGACATCGGCGAAGTGCAGCGTGAAAACGGCAAGCGCGAGAAGTGGCCGCTCTACGAAAGTTCGCCACTGCAGCTCGGGCACCTTTTGCAGAATGCCGGTTATGCGACTTTCTGGACGGGAAAGACGCAGATGGCGGGGGACTTGCGTAACTTCGGATTCGACGAAGGCGTCTTCACTCCTGGAACATTGATGGATCGTGACAATCCGTTTACCGATTTCAAACACGAGACGGTCGTCCGCGATGGAAAGAAGGTGTTGATCAATACCGACACCGGCAACGTCGTGGACACATATCTGCAGCACGGCTGGTATTGGTATCCCCACGTGCGCCTCATGACGCACGCCTCAGCGAAGGAAGACTTCGAGTGGTGGCCGAACACGCCGGAAGCGGAGAAGAATTTCGGAGTCGCCAATTACGGACCGGACATTGAACTCGATTTCGCCTTCGAGTTCATGGAGCGCCAGCACGCGGCGGGTAAACCGTTCTTTGTTTACCATTGTTCTCACCTCGGCCACGACGCCTTCAACTGGTTGAATCCCAGCGATCCGTCCAAATGGCCCGGCACGCCGAAAATCGAATGGGATGGGAAACAATACACACGCACCAAACCGAAGATCACCGGCGATGAAGGTGTTTATGACACGCACGGCACGGTGACGGAGTCGGGCATTCACCACCACGTGAATTATCTCGACTACCAGATGTGGCTTTATCGTGAAAAGCTGGAGGAAATGGGTATCGCGGATAACACTATCGTCATTTTCACCGCCGATAACGGGACCAGCGGCTACGGTAAACACAGTTCAGACCGCCAGAAAGGCACGCATGTCCCACTTATCATTTACGCACCCGGCATGAAGAAGCATGGCAAACAGGACGTTCTCGTGAACCTCTCCGACTTTCTCCCAACCTTTGCCGACATCAGCGGCGAGGCCATCCCAGCGGATTACGCCATCGACGGCGAGAGCTTCTGGCCGTTTCTCATGAGCGGGAAAAAGAATCATCGCAAATGGATTTACGCCTACAAAGGACCGCAGCAGTTGATTCGAGGACGAAGGACGATGCTCGATGGAACCGGCAAATGGTGGGACGTGGAGACTCTTCCCGAGGACCTTATCAGCTTTCCAAGAATCGAAAACTGGCAGGGAGTTTCCCAAGAGCATCGCAATGAGCGGAACCGCTTTCGTGAAATCATCCCCGCTTTCGACCTCCATGCGACCGAGCACGACGCGCCTGGGACGCCGCCGAAGGGGTAGAGATCTACTTAGCCTCCACCTTCCGATACAGAAACGCATCTGAAGTCAGTAGCGAAGTGATCAACGCCTTCATGCTTCCGCCGTTGTCACGGTAGGCTTTCCACGCTTCTTGGAGGATGGGTGCGTCGTTGATGGTTTCGTTGCGGCCCATCCAATAGCGGAAGGCGTGGCGGACGAAGACTTGTTCGACGCGTTCGCTTTGGGCGAGTTTATGAATCATGTCGAGGGCATCGGTCACCGGGCCGTCGAGTGAGGGGTCGCCGGAGTCGATGATTTCTCCGCTGGTAATGACCGGTTGGTTCAACTCGGTGGTGCGGAAGAGGCCAGCGTGGTTGTACATTTCGAAAGGGAGGCCGAGCGGATCCATTTTCTCATGACAACTCCAGCAATAGGCTTCGCGAGTGACGCGCATGCGGTCGCGCAGAGTGCTTTTGGGTTCGTCGGGGAGCTGGGCATCGACGGTGATGGGCACGTCGGGAATGCCGCCGCCGAGCAGACGTTCGCGAATCCAGATGCCGCGATGAATGGCGTGGTTATCCATCGCATCCGAGTGCGAGACGAGCCAACTGGGATGGGTGAGGATACCAAGGCGTTCGCCTTCGGGTGCGGTCGCGAGGATGCGCTCGGGCTTCATGGAACCACTTCCGAAAGAGCGGCGGCTGACGCGGGTGTAGATCGGTTCGCCGGTCAGTTTCGCTTCGGCCACCTTGACGTTGATGTTGCTTTGCTTCCTCTTCTTGTCCCTTTCGAGTTTTGTTCTCCTGTTCGCGAGCGCCTGCTTTTCCTTTTTAAGGATACTCCTTTCCTTTTCGTCGAGAGACTTGTCTTTCATGTCCCTCGTCAGGGCGTCTATTTCCGCCTCTACAGCTTCGAGTTCTTGCTGAAGCGACTCCTTAATTTCTTGGTCCTCCGCTTTTTTCGCGGCGATGGCGAGTTTTCGTTCTTCGAACGTATGTTCCCGACCGAAGTAGGTATTATCGCTCTTCGTTGCCACGACTTTCTGCGTCGTCAACAGTTCATGGAGGACGTCCTTGTCCTCCGCGAGGATCAATTCAATCAGCCGGTCCGTGCTTGCCGTGGCGTCGAACATGGCGCGGTAGTGACTGACGCCGCGAGCCGAGACGCCGGTCGCTGCGAGCGCGTTCGTGTCCTTACAAATGTAGCCGCCGATGTCGTGGTCGAAGTAATCACGGAAGAAGCGCAGGATCCGCGGTTTGCGAATATGGTCGTCGTCGAGCATGCGTTGAACTTCCCGTTCGACGTCTTTGCGGGTGCGCATGCGGCCGTCGACGATCGCCTTTCGAAGCTCGGCGTCGGGTTGGATGTAACGGAGGGCATGATTGACGGCGAGGCCGAGTTCCCAGTCTTTCAGCATGACGCGACCATGGGCGTCGGGTTCGCTGGTTTTGGCCAATTCAGGTCGGAAGAGGGCATCGCGATCGAGGAAAATCGCCGAAAGCCCCATAAAAACACCGTCTTCCCGGCCGACTTTCGCGATGGAGTCCTTCACGAGTTCGATGTAGTCCGCGGATTCGCTCGCGGTAGGTGGTCGGAATGTTAGGGCCTCGAAAAGGAAGTTCACGGCCTCGCGCAATCGGGAGTCGGTGAAGTTCTGTCCCATCATCAGTTCATAAACTGGCGTGAGCGGACGCACGACTTCGGTGTTGTAAACGAGAGCGGTGGGAAGGCCGCGTAGGTCGCCTTCGGGTTTCACTTCGTCGTAAGTCCTCGGGTCGTCGGTGATCTGCTCCGGGTTGGCGAGACTCAGCGGGCCGTATGCCATGTAACGCAGGATGTCTTCGGCCTTGCCCAGGATCTGCGTGGCTTCGGCGCTGTTCACGGAATAGAAGTCTGGGTAGTTCTCGAATCCATGTTTGCGCGCGGAAGACAGGACGACGGGAACGCTCTTTACGGAAGTGGCGTAGGCGACGGTGCCTCCTTGCCACTTGATGATCCGGTCGGTTCCGAAGTAGAGCTTCAGCTCGCCACCGTGATTCGTTGGAACCACATCGCCGTGCGTGCGCAGACCGGGCTTCGCGGGATCAAAGGCGGGCTCGGTGTTGATCAACTCGTTGAGCCGCGTGATGTGTTCCTGTGGAGTCACCCGCCATATCCGCGCGGGTGAGGATGTCGGTGACAGTTGGATACCCTCGGGCAAGTCGCCAAAGAGAAGATCGTGGTCGAGGAAGTTGGCTTTTTTCGGATCGAGGTGCGCGCGAAAGCCGCCTTTGTCTTTCATCGCACGCTGCAACTCCTGGACAATCCAATCGGAAAAACGCAGCCGCTCAATGACGTCCGGCTGCGCCTTCTTTTTCGGAGGCATCTCCTGCAGTGCGACTTGAGCCCAGACGGACTTCCAAACGGCGGCATTGGTTTCGTCGACGGGCCCGAGATCCAGCAGGTTAAGGTCGGCCTTTGCGGTGGCATCGTCGTGGCAATCGAAACAGTGCCGGTCGAGAAAGCCGCCGGCGACATCTTCGAATCCACCACGAACGGGTTGGCCAACGGAGTAAGTTTCCTTGGCCGTCGCGATCGCGGTCAACGCGATCAGGATCACGGTGGGGGCTGCCGCTCGCAGGCCACTCACGCCAGGATCTCTTTGAGAGGACCGCTCCCCGAATCAAACTTCGCCGCCACCTTGTCACTCATGTTGAAGCGGTCGCAATCGACGCCGGAAGCCTTGAGAATGGAGCTGTAAAGCGCGTTGATCGGGCGGGAGCCGTCGAGCTGGGTGAAGCGGCCGGTCTTGAACGCGCCGTTTGCATTGCCGAGAAGCATGACCGGCCAGTTGGCGCCGCTCGTGTGCTGTCTGTCGGCGTTGTTGCTTGTATAAACGATCAGCGTGTTGTCCATCATCGTTCCGCTGCCTTCGGGAACGCTTTCCAATTCCTCCATCAACCGGACCAGCATGCGGCAGTTGTATTGGCGGATCTTGATCCAGATCGGATTGTCCGGTTGCGGCATGTGTCCGAGGTTGTGCCCCTGTTGTTCGACGCCCAATCCTTTCCAAGCACCAAAGATTTCCCCGCGGCCGGAACCGATGGTCAAAACGCTGGTGATGCCGGACTTCAGGGCGGAGATGCCGAGATCGAGGAGGCAATCGTGCCAGTCGGTTTCGTATTCCGGCTGGCTATAACGGTCATCGACTTTCGGAGCGAATTGACTCAAATGCCCTGACACATTCCCCAAACGCTCGCGAAGCTCGTTCATTTCGCTGAAGCCGTCGACAAACTCGCCATACCGCTTCTTGTCGGCGGTGGGCAAGACATTGCCTTCGGCCG
>JBCCWV010000109.1:0-15403 GCA_039192745.1 Verrucomicrobiota bacterium
ACAACCGGTGATGGTGTGACCACGGGACGTCGCGCCGCAACCGAGGTGGGTTTGTCAGGAGAATTTTCCTCCGGCGTCGGCGGCTCCATCTTCTGCGTCGGTATGACGGGGGTCGGGGCAGGTGCGGCTGCGGGAGCTTGCACCTTGGCGACCGCTGGAGCGGGAACGTCGGGTGTCAGTTTCGCGGTTTTGACACCGGGAGGCGTGGCCGCTTTCGGCACGACCACAGCGCCGGAAGCAGGAGCAGATGCGGAATTGGGTTTCGGAGGCTCCTCGGCCGCGGACGATTTCGCGGTGGCGGCATCGTCTGTATAGAACCGGGCTTCGAGCTGCCCGAAATGGAGGGAGTCGCCATCTTTCAGGACTTTCCGCTCGATCTTGGCCCCGTTGACCTTGATTCCATTGTAGGAATTGAGGTCAACCGCGAGAAATCCACCCTGCTCTTCCTTGTAGCGGAATTCGGCGTGGTGGCTGGAGATGTAGTTGTTGTCGATGACAATGTCGTTCTCAGCGTCCCGGCCGAGCGACGTCTTCGAACGCCGGCTAAGCGGAAAGCTAAGTTCCTCATTGTCAGAAACTTTGAACGTGAGGCGAGCCATGAGGGAGGCGAATTCTGCAGTGGGTGAGGTGGTTGGCCGTCCACGCCAAAGGCAGGGTCAGAAGGGAAAGCTATTGGCTTATCTCGTGATAAAAATTTTAAAAAGATACGAGGAAAACCGCCTTTGAGCAAGTTCGGAGTGCTTAAATTCCCTTGAAACTAAAGGGTTTCTCCGAAAATGGCGGCAGCTATGGAACCGATGGACGATGGGCGTGTTGCTGCTTTGAAATCGCGAGAATTATGGAAAATCGCAGTCCTAAAGGGGAGGAACTTTCGGAGGGGAAGGAATGTCGAATCTCGAACAAGGATTTTTGAAGGTTGAAGTCGGAGGAGAAGAGGAAAGGAAAGTCTGTCTGGCAACGTCGGGGCTCGTTTTCAGGCGACCGGCATGATCGCTCAGAGTCCGGGGTTGCCGATGCAGGAGGAAAACCGGGTAGCCGTTGTCGTGTGAGATACCGCAAAGCGGTTGAACCCGAGACGGTGTGTGGATTCCCACTTCCTCCCGTCCAAGTTGAACCGCGTTGCGGTTCGTGCGTTTTTTTGCGGGAGTACCCAGGGTATTCGCTAGCGCGAATGCCCTGGGCTTTGGGCGTCAACGCCGTTGGCGTTGTTTCGTTCAGGAGCTCTTCGATCTCACTGATAAGGTGGTGTGGATATACCAATAAGGTGGTGTGGATATACCGATAAGGTGGTGTGGATATACCGATAAGGTGGGATGAACCGCTGCGGGGGCAGGAGACGGCGATACTGTTGGGACTTATCGATAAAGTGGGATAAAGCGCGCCTTCATCTTTGAGAATCGGAACGCACATTTTCACTGCCTATTGGCATCAACTCCTCCGCATTCGCCTCCTACTTCAACTTTCGAAATTCCTTGTTCGACATTCGATATTCAATCCCATCTCCCGATCAGTCCGGCGACTTCGACACAGCAAAGTCGTACGACTCGTGTGCTTTTAATCGCACCGATTCAACATTTCCGCTTTCATCTCCGGTCGTCACCGTCACGCCGCCGAGTCCGCGCACAAAGAAAGAGGATCCTTCGACGATGATGGCGGTGGTTTCGTCGATGCCGATGCCGGTGAATTGGGGGTGGTTGGTGATGAATTTTTCGAGATCTTCCGCGCGGTCGCGTTCGGTGAAGTGCTGGTCAATGGCGACGCCGGGAAGAAAATTGAAGGCGCGCTCGTAGCCTTCGGCGGAGAAAATATTTCCCGCCCGGGGGTCGCCGCGGACGAGGTATTCGCCGCAGATGGTCGCGCCGGCGGAGCTGCCGCCGATCACGCCACCGCGCTCGAGGAGGCGGTGCATCGCTCCCAAGGCCGGACCATTTTCGAAGGCATCGACAAGCCGCCACTGACGGCCGCCCGTGATCCAGATCGCATTGGCACTATCGATTTGACGGGACGCGCTGGTTTCGTTTCCAACATCTCGCCGCGAATGGGCGATGGAAATTTTGCGAAAGCCAATGCCGCGAAACGTTTCAAAGACTTGGTCGAGCTTCAACTTGCTCTCCGGTCGCGCGGTCGGAATGATGACGAGGCGCGCACGCTCGGGACCACCCGCGCGCTGAAGCATCCATTCCAAGGCACTGCGCGGAGATTTGTTGCCTCCCGCGAGGACGAGCGCGCCGTTTTTCAATTCAGGGTTGGCCGTTTTTGCCGGCGGATTCGGCGATCCTTTGGCGCGTTCCCGGACCGCACGGGCGAGGAGAATGTAGTCGTGGCTCGCGAAGTGTTTTAAGGAAACGGTCTTCGCTTTGCGTCGAGCGGAAGTGGCGAGAAGGAAGCGCACCGGTGCATGGCCGATGGCCGTGATTTCGCTGCCGCGAAAGTGCAGAGCAGACCCATCAGGAATGCAGATGGTGAGTTTACCCGGCATCGGTTGGGCCGTCGCGGCCGCGGAGCCGGTGACGATTCGTGCGGTGGGATAAAGAGCGTCAGCAATCCATTCCGCGCACGTTGGATGGACAACGACGTCGAGACCGCGTGAGGTCAGTTCCCGCGCGGTCTCTTCAAGAAGGATTCGCCCTCGCTTGGCCGCAGTCGGCGGACTGACGAAAATCGCGTCAATCCCAGGCAACGGATCCGCGGCATCGACAAAACGGTTTTCTAAGCGAAAGCCGAAGGACTTGGCGAAGGCCTCCGGGATGCCCTCGCCGTAAACTGCCGCAGACTGAATCTCTCCTTTGGGTTGGGTGAAATGCCTCACGGCAGGATCGCCCTTCCCCCCCGCGAAGAGAACGCGCACCTTCGGCAATTCCGTCGGATGTTCCGGTGCGGCGGAAAGAGTCGAGGCGATGGCGAGCCAAGCCAGAGGCCAACTAAAGCAAATGCGCATCCGGAAGGTTAGCGGTGGAATGCCGTTTCGGTCCATCAATTGCGAACGAGTGCGGGATGCCGGCGACGCGTTTTCGGCTATGTTGCAAAATGCCGCTGCGGATGTTTCTCCTCTATCTATTAGTCGCCATTCCTATTGCTGCGATTGCGGAGGAAGAGGAGAAAACTGCGGATGAGGATCAGGAAACGACGACCGAGGCTTCGGTTCCCGCCGCAACGCCGAACGCGCTGATCCTTGAGCCGAAATTCATGGGATCGAAGCAATTCGTCCTCCTGCCGGGGTCGAAGGAAACGGGATTTGTCCCCGCCAAATGGGACGGAGAGCGCTTGAAACCCTACTCCCAAGAGGAATTCCGGGCGCTGGAGACCCCTTGGAAACGCTTCTTTGAGGGGGCTGTCGATGCCATGGCGCCGTTTATCGAGACATTGGAAGCGACTTACTACCGCGACGAAAACGAGGTGATCACCCACGGGGTCGTCGAGTCAGAATTCCCCATTTTGGCTTCAGTGATCGCGTCTCCGGCCTTCGGGGAGCGATTTTCGAGCACCATGGGGAGAGAATTCCTCGTCGTCGTGCCGAACCGCCAGACCCTCATTCTGCTCCCGAAATCCGTCGGCAATCTTGGCGAGATCGAAGAAGTAGCTACCCACGCTTTCGAAATATCGACTTACCCAGTGAGTCTGGAACTCATTGAGATCAAAAAAGATGGAATTCGTGCAATCGGGAAATTTGACCGGAATTAAAGGGCAAAAACACGAATTTAAATTATTTTGAACATATTAGAATTATTGAAGTCTAAAACTATCGCAATTCCGAAAAATTTAGAAAATTTGAGACGAAAACCTTGGTAAAAATCCATCTTTGTGATAGACTCCGCGATCTATGGCTACAACAAAACGAACCCGGTTCTCTCGTAGGATTCCAGATCATGTGACAGATGAATTGGTTGTGGTCTTGAAAAAGAGCAAGACCTACGAATTCAACGAACTCTTTGAGCTCGTCTATGAGAACCTGAAGAAGAAAAATGCCGTCAGCGGTGGAGAAGAAATGCTTCGCCTCCGTGCCTATGAAAAGCTTCAAAACCTCGTGACCCGCGGGTTGGTTGAGAAATCGGCCAAAACCTACCGTGGTCTCGACGGAATCGAGCAAGCCTCCAGCGCCAACAACGCCCCGGCCGCCCGTTCCTGAGTTTTTCGACTCAACGACAACACGTCTTTTTTGTTTTCAACCCCAGGGGGCGGTATATCCGCCCCCTTTTTTTGTACCGCAGCGGTGGGAGCGCAGGGCGGTGAGCGTAGGGCTTAGAGCTTAGAGCTCAAAGCGAGGAAATGTTCCCCTCCATAGGTCATATAGGACCTATTTGACCTAGCGGTGTCGTGTCCGCTTCCCCCACACGCCCTTCCCCCGCACACGGTTCACCGATTTCTCTATGGAAAATCCTCCACTTTCGCGCAACGTTCCCGCCGATGGGTCCTGAATTCACCGACAACTACCTTCCGATCGCGCTGCAAATCGTGATCGCGGTCGGCTTCGCCGTCTCTGCGCTGCTCTTGAGCGTGGCCTTCGGCCGCAGTGCCCGCCGCAACAAGGCCAAGGACTCCGCCTACGAGTGCGGCATGCTCCCGGTCGGCGACGGCCAGGCGCGCTTCAGTGTGAAGTTTTACCTCGTCGCCATGCTCTTTGTCCTTTTCGATATCGAGGTGGTCTTCATGTATCCGTGGGCGGTCGTTTTCCGCGACTTTGTCGATGCTGGCAAAGGGCCCGCGATTTTCTGGGCCATGATGGGATTCGTCGGCATCCTCACCGTCGCGTATGTTTACGCGCTCAAGAAAGGCGCCTTCAACTGGGCCGAGCAACGCTGAGCCATTCCGCCGCCGCCCAAGCGCAGCCTCTTTCTGCGCTCTGTGCACTCCGCTTCCCTCCGCATCCCCAGTTGCTTTTGCGCGGGTGCCGCTTAGGTAGTGCGCATGGTTCATCTCGTCGTCCTCTGTAAGCTCGAAGAGCACGTCACTCCGGAAACCACCGAAGAGATCATCCGCGCCGCGCGTAGCCAGCTCCTCAAGATCCCCGAAGCCATGCAGGTCCGCTCCGGGAAGCGCGTGGACGACGAAAACCAGTGGCCGCTCTTTTACGCCGTCGATTGCGAGTCCCGGGACAAGCTCGAGAGTTTCCTCGACGACCCCATTCACGTGAAATTCATGGAACAAGTCGTAAAGCCGAACACGTGGTCGCAGCTCGAACTGGTCTATGAGCTGGAGCCGGGGAAGGATGTGAACTTCAGCTAACGGCGGCTCTGATACTCAACAGAACTTCAACAGCACCTTCCCGTTTCGACCGCCCTCCTTCGCGCGTTCAATGGCCGCACGAAAATCTTCGAGGGGAAAAACCTGATCCACCGGCATCACCAACTCGCCCCTCTTCATCATCTCGGAAAGCTCTTCAAACACCGTCTTCACCTGTTCCATCGATACCCGCTCCATCCACCGCGTGACCCAGAATCCGCGGATGTGGATGTCGTCGAAGATCAAAAACCGATTCGGAACCTTCAGGCTACGAAGACTCATTGCCCCGTAGGTGATGTGTTCTCCACCAGGACCTAACAAAGCCATTAAACGCAATGCGCTGTCACCACCGACGGTATTCAAGGCCAGGCGTGGACTTTCACCCGCGAGCAAATCCTTGGCTTCCTCGATGGTGTTTTCTCCATCGAGCACAACGGCATCCGCCCCCAAGTCCCGCAACTCAGAAAACAGCTCCTCGCGGCGCACCACGTTCAGCGTCCGAAGCCTCCGCTTCTTCGCGATTTGGATCACGCAACGCCCGACCGCGGAGTTCGCTCCATTCTGCACGACCCAATCTCCCGGCTGAAGATCAACAAACTCCCGCAGCATGAGAAGCGCCGTCGGCGGGTTCACTTTCAACATGGCCAACTGCTCCAAAGCAACACTCGCGGGAACCACGATCAGGCTCTCAGCGGGAAGCACAAATTGCTCCTGCCAAGTGCCGGTGAAGCCGGGAACGATCGCCAAATCCCCTTCCTTCAAACTTCCGCCATTCGGCGCTTCCAGAACCCGCACCACCCCTTCGACCCCGGGCACGGCTGGCAGTTCCGGCCGCTTTCCGTAAACACCCTCCACAAAATTCAAATCTGCGGGATTAATCGGGGCCAGCAGCGCCTCTACCCTGCAGAAACCAGCCTCCAAGGGCGGTTCCTCGACCGTGTTTAACTCCAGAACTTCGCTGGGATTTCCAAATTCACGGAACAAAAGACGTCGACTGCTCACGTTGAATTGGTCGGCGAAAGAAAGAAAGTTTCAATTTCCTCCTCAGATTCGTCGAAAATCGACCATAAAAAGCTAGACAAAAATTAGACAAGAGTTCATAATCTAGACGTAATCGCCAATTAAATAAGATTTCCTACTTTTTGATCTTTTTTCTTAGATTCCAGCCAGATATTAGTTTTAACTCTCATTGCCATGAAAAGCGTGCCCACTGCCAAGAAAACGAAAATCGAGTCTAATCCGGAGGAAGAGGCCGTGTGGCTTCGCGCCGTGGCCAACGGAGACCGGATCGCGTTCCGCCAACTCCACGACCGTTTTAAAGGAGTCATCTACACGACGATCTACAAGGTATTGAACGACCATCAGGATACCGAGGACGTGATGCAGGAAGTCTTTGCGCAGATCTGGCAGAAGGCGAAGCTCTTTGACAGCCAGCGCGGCAAGCCGTTGACATGGTGCACAACCATGGCTCGCAATAGGGCCATCGACCGCATTCGTTCCAAGCAACGCCGCGCCCGCCTTCGCGACGCGCTTGAGGAGGAAAACAAGAAGGAGGAGCCGCTTACTACGCGCGACTCACTCGATGTCGTGACAGCCAATGAAACCAGCGGCATTGTCCGCACTGCAGTGATGGAACTCTCCGACGAGCAACGGGAAGCGATCGAGTTGGCCTACTTCGCGGGACTCACCCAGAATGAAGTGGCGGACCGCCTCGGCGAACCTCTCGGTACCATCAAAGCCCGCATCCGTCGTGGCATTACCAAGCTCCAAGGCAAAGTCCGCTGCCGCGTCGACGACTTCCACGACCAGCTATCGTCGTAGTTAAACTTCGGAACAAAGGACCAAACTCAACGGACCGCGGATGTCCACATCCGCATGACTTTTTCGGCGCACCGCGCCGCTCTTCTCTTATCGGGGCGCGAATCGAACTCTTAGCCCCGCGCCCGGGAGGGGATACTTCCCTCCGGTCAGTTTGAAATAAGCGGATGTGGACATCCGCGGTCCGCCGGGAAAATCCCCTTTCACCCGTTCGAGGCAGAGAGGGCAAATTCTACGATTCTATCCGCACGCTTCGGCCACGCCAGTTCCGCGGCTAGCCGTTCCGCTTCCTTCGCCATCGTCTCGTAGCGTCCGGGATCATCCAAAACAGCAATCGCCGCTTTTGCCGTCGCCTTCACCTTTCCTGGTTCGGCGTAAATCGCGGATTCGCCGAGAACACCTTTCGTCGAAGGCAGATCGCTGGCAACCGAGGGAATCCCGTGCGACAACGCATCCAGCGCCTTCACCGGGCAAGTCAGGAAGCGGTTGTAGTGATTGTCCTTCAACGGCACGAGCATCAGGCTCAAATCCTGCCCCAGCGCCCGATGCAATTCCGCCGGCGGCATGAACGGTTGCAACTTCACCATCTCATCCGTGCGACTGTCGATCTCGAGCAAGCGGCGCTTCAATGAGTCTATTTGCTCCGGATAACCGCCATAAAGCGCCAGCTTCACCCCGGCATCAGCGAAATGCGGGACCATCTTCAAGATGCCGTGAACCCCTTTCGACGAGTGCAAATGTCCCACATAACCGACCGTCCGACGCGCCCGTCGGACTTCGATGGACTCGCGCTCAAACTCCGTCGTCCCCAATGGCAGCATCCTCACCGGCAAGCCCGGGAATGCTCCACGATACAACGCCGCCTGCTCTTCGGTGATGCAAATCAACCCATCCATCCCCGGCAAAAACCTTCGCTCCGTCCAGCTCTTCCTCCGCCGCGTCCAATCGACACTTTCCAGATGATCGAGCCGTGTATGAAAGTCATGCGTCTCGTGGAACGCGATAAGTTTCCCTCTGCTTTTTTTTCGCAAACGCCCTAACAAAGGCACTAATCCAAGCTCCCGTGTGACGAACAATACCTGCTTCCCCTCATTCACCATCCTGTCCGCCAATGCGAGCGCCTCACGATACAACTTGCGCCCGAGAATCTCCGCCCACTTTCCACCGCTCCGCACCCGGTGCACCGTCAAATTCTCACGCGGTGGCACCCCGTAGAATTCCTCCAACTCGCGCTCCGTATCCGATCCCGCTTCGTCTCCAGCCCCCACAAAAAAGTGCGTCTCGTGTCCCGCCTCCGCACAGGCCCACGCATTCGTGACCCCCATGGCCACAATCGGGCCGGGTTTCTTCCACTCGGATTTGTTGGCCCAGATGATGAGCATGCTGTCCTCCACATCGCGCAAAAACCAATAGCTTCAAGGTCACGAATCCACACACCAATCTTATAATAAGCACAATTTATTTAATTACTATAGATTTACATTATCTTAGAAGATGAGAATAATCCGGGTTTGCTTCCGAATATGCATGGGGTTGGCCGTGGTAACTCTCGTTCTGGCCGGACTCGCTATCGCAGCGATCAGAAAGCCCGAACAGGATTTGAAGCCTCAAAGCGATCTCGTTTATCGAGGTCACCCGCAGGGTTCGGATGAGAACGGGCTGCTTTGGTTGACAGATCATTTGGAGAATCAGCCCCTTTCGGACGAGGAAACCCAACTCATGCAGGATTTGAAGGAAGTTGCGGAGGTCGAAGAAAACGCATTGATGAAATTTATCGAACGCCCGGACATGCAAATACTTGCAAGAGCAGCTGCATCCGATCCTGAAAAGTGGCGCTTCGAATCTGATGACCCAAGCGCGGTGCTCAAAACACCAAACTTGACGGAGCGACTCTATTACCGCGGACTTATCGGCGTCTATTTAGTTCGCAATGGACAGTTGGATCTAGGCGAAGAGTTCCTCGTGGGTAATCTCAACATTGCAGAGGGATTCCTTCAATGTCGCGGTGGCTCAGTCGGATACATCGCCGGATGTGCACTAGTTCAATTCTCTTGGGAAGACATTGAAGATGGTTGGGCACTACTACCGCTTGAGACTAAAGCCCGGCTTCTTCCGCGCCTCTTGGCTCATGATGCAGTCATACAAGCAGCTTGTGTCAATGCATGGAAATGGGAGAACCGATGGGCTCAATCGGTTCTCAAAAACACCGCGGAAGACAATCCACCAAAATCCTTCCGGGATAAGTTTTTGGGATTTCAACCGAACCGCACAAGAAACGAAGTTGCCAACTATTGGCGAAGCGTCATTGCCCATTTTGAAGAACCACTCGACAGTGCGCCGTCACCCCTAACAATGATTCCTGACACCCAGTGGGACAAAGCAAAAATGTATCTCGATGGAAATGCAGTCGGCTCCATTTTGCAGATGATGCTTGAAATTAAAATGGGAAATCTGCAGGGAACACATGGTAGATCCATTGCACGAAGCCGGACCCTCGCTTGTCTCGCAGCTCTCGAACTCGCATCCCGCGATCAGCGTGTGGAATCACTAGACCAATTAGTACCCGAATATTTTCCCACTGTTCCAAGGAACCCATTCACCGGTGCCCCCCTGGAGATCGCGGATATCAGGCCGGTTAATCCTCACGAACAGGAACTCGCCACATCTGCTTCTGCGAACTAACGCCCTATGCATTGTCTTGCTCTTGATCCATCCTGATCGTGCAATTGACTTGCATTGCTAGATTGCGAGATAATAATGCAAGTAAATTGCGTTAAATCAGCACTTCCCAAAACTTGAGCACCGCGACCACCCGCTTTGAGAATGTCCAGCAGCCCGACTTTGATTGGGTGGGCGTAGCGGCTTCCGTCCTTTGCGCGATCCACTGTGCGGTCACTCCGGTCCTGCTCATCTTCGCGCCCGCTTTTGGCGAAATCTGGTCCCACCCCGCGTCCCACTGGTTGGTCGCTCTTTTCGTCGTTCCGCTTGCGGTCGTCGCCATGCGAAGCGGTTTTAAGAAACACGGAAGGAAGTGGATCATCGGTTGCGGTATCGCGGGCGTTGTCCTGATTTTCGCCGGGGCCGTCACACCGTATTTTGACAACAGCTCTCCCTCCCTTACGCCGATCGCTGAGAATAGCGGAGGCGAGGAAGCACCGGCCTGCACCGATGCCTGCTGTCCTTCCATTCAAACGGACTCCGAAGGCAACTCCAGTCTTCACATTCCGCTCGCGAGCATCATCACGACCCTCGGCGGACTGGCCCTGATCACCACCCACGTTGGTAACATCTGCGCCTGTCCCAAATGCCAGTCGAAGGGCTGCGGCGGCAAATCGAAGTAAGGCAGCGGCTCGTCCTTCTGATTTCTATTCGCCCATCCGTTTCCGCCGAAGGATCAACCAGCTAAAGGAGAGCAACGTGAACATCGCCGTTGATGGCTCCGGCACGATGGGAATCGACGGCACCGTCGAGGTTTTGACCTGCTCTAGATCAAAAGCCTCGTAGTCACGCGCGCGTTCGAGGACCACGGCCCCGCTCCACGGTGTTACCAACTGCGCAAACGCGGCACGGTTCCCCAGTTCCACATCTCCACGGCTTTGCTTCAGTCCCTCGAGCCGTTGCCATTCGCCGAAGCGCGCGAGTTGATCCCCCACCTCACGGCCTCCTTCCGGTTGCTCGCCCGCCGGCAACTCCTGCCAATCCCAGTTTTCGTGATCTTCCACCTCTCCCTTGCAAAGCCTCTGTAGACTTTCGGTGAGGTCCCCGGTTTGAAGCGGAGCGGGAAGGGACGAAAATCGACGCCCGAATTTTTCGATGATGCGGTTCTTCCCCGGAGCGAGCGGCACCGTGTAAACAGATGATTCGGAATTGCCGTAAGTGAATTCCTGATTCAGCCCCGCCACCGACTTGAACTCGTACGGCTGAGGTCCGTGCAACCAGACGATTGCTGACCGCGTCCCCTCCTTCTTCTTTTTCGCCGATGCCAACGCCTGGCGCAACGCATCCTGACCGTCGTGTCCCCCCGCATACTTCACGCTTTGCAATTGCTCCACGCTCGATAGTTCCCGCACTCCGTCATAGGCGAAAAATGCTTTCACCTCGCATTCATTCCCGGCTTCGCGAACAGCCTCTGCGATTTCCTTCTTCCACGGTGCCATCCGGGCCGAGCCATCCACCACCACGATCAATTGATCGAGCGGCCGCATCTCCTGTCCCGCCTTTTTCCTCACCAACACTCCTCCCCGGTTCCCGGACTCACCGTAGATGTCCTTCGTCCAAACAGTCGGGACGTTTTCCTTCTCCGCGAATTCCGCGTGCACAAATCCACCGTCCGTAATCAAATTGGCGGGAAGCGAACCATTCGACGCCTTCCACCCCCGCGCCTGTTCCCCTGCCCTTCTGGAGAACAACTCCGTCTCCGTAGCGGACTCCACCCAGACATCATTTCTCAGCTCGTCCCCGAGGCCAAAATTTCTTTCAATGATGCGCGGCATGGCGAGAACACCGTCCTCCGGAATAGGTGCGGTAATGCCTACCCGGAACTTCAAGGTCCCCTGCGCAGGCACCGGGAAACACTGAACAAGAATTCGGTCCGGCGCTTCCCAGCGCACGAGGACCGGATCGCGTTGCTGCACGACAGCCACGCTCTTGTAGGCGGACGCCACCTTCGCCGTCGGACCGAACGCCGCCTCCTGTGGCTCCCCTTCCACCCAAAGTGTCAGTCGCGAAACAACGCCCGCATGAGGCAAGAGCAACTGCATGCGAGCCTCACGCGCTTCCCGCAACGCCGCGTTCGCAAACTCCGCCGTCCATTCCCAATAACCAAGTCGCGACGTTTCATCGACATGACCGTCCAACCGACTCGACGCAAGGGTCAATCCCCGGACGCGACCAGCAACCACATCTCCTCCCACATCCGGATCAAAATCAAAGTCCGCCGCCCAATTTTCGCTTCGACCATCACGCAACATCACCGGTCCAACCGATGGCGGCTGGACGGAGTTGAACGAGTTGCCAGTCACGCGGTAATACAGTTCCCGCGCTCGATTTGCGTCTTGGGAAGTGCTCGCCACTGAGAACATTTCCACGCCATTAAAGCCGCTGGCCAACCAACCCACCGTGTCGGTCGTCCCCGCTCGAAATCCTGAACCTTCATAGCAGGCCCGAAGCAAGGTCTCCCTAGAACCAAAATTGCGGATCAACTCGGGGTCGTTATTCGCGATCCCCACACGCGTCGCAAGGTTCGGCCCTTCAATCGCCAGCAACGAAACAATCCCCACGATTGCCCCGCCAACAAAGGTCGGTCCAATTCGCCGCTCTTTCTGCAACGGTTTCATCATCAACGCACCCAGCGCGACGAAGAGGGGTCCGGCGGTCAGGAAGAATCCGGCAAAAAACAGGGGGAACACCACAAGAGCCATCCCTAACGTCCCCACCACTCCGACGATGTAATAGATAGTCGTGACAATGAGAATCGGCGCCACCAGCAACCCGTAATAGGAACCGATCACCAAACAGTAACCACGGAAAAGACCAGCCCACGTCTTCAACGGGCCATCTCCCGAAGTTTCCCGACTGTGTAACCAAAGCAAAACGCAGCCGGCAACTGCGACCGCAACGAGCAATCCGTGCGCGATCGTCGGAAGCGGATCAAAGAACGTTGATCCACACCAATGCGTGACGGCTTCAACCCCGAACGTAAGCGCGGGGAGAAAGACGAACCAAACGATCCAACTGGCCCTCATGAAATTCTTTCTCCGGATTTTTTCCCAAACGGACAGTTTGGCCTTCTGAGACTTTCGCAAAACCAACGATGCCACGCGACGTGCGGAGCCATCGATCTGCTCCTGTTCAAACCGGGCCAGCCATTCCTCCACTTCTCCGACACCGGGTGGATTCTCCCGCGCACGAAAAACCGCCGACATGTAGGCGTGCACCTCTTCGCGAACGGCTTGTTTCTCTTTTTCCGGAGCGTTTACCGGAACGCGCTCGCGAATCCATTGCTCCACTGCTTCAACAGAGTCAGTTCCCCAGCCAGTCATCGTATATTCTGAACGCCGCCTTTTACATTTCGTTCAAATATTGCATCCGCCTGATCGTCAAACGAACCCAGCCGCATTTTTTAGTTGTCCTCCGCCCAACCCCGTCTATTCCAAGCAAGAACCGTCAAAATGGCTTCCCACGCTACCAGTCTCCCGCGTCTCGCCCACCTGCCGCTCGCCCCGGCAGAGGTCGCGATGTCGTTGCGGCATTTGCCGGGATTCGTTTTTCTGGATTCCAGTGCGGCCAGCGATGGTAAACGGGCAATTTCGGTCATCGGCGCCCTTCCGCGCGAGTCTTTTCGCGGGGACATCCGAAAAGACGCCGAACAACTTCGGGAAGCGATTCATCGCGGGAACCGCCAACCCGTTCCCGATTTCGGCTTTCCCACCGGCGGGCTCTTCGGTTGGATCGACTTCAACGGGCAATTCACTTTCGGCGATTACACGAACCTCCTCGTCTTTGACCATCTCTCCGAGCAATGGTGGGAATTCGGCGACATCGCGCTTGTCGAACACATTCGCGCCAAAGAATTCGATCCGTCGCCATCCCTCGATTTCCAACCGGCAACACCTCGCGAAGAATTCCTCCATGCTGTTCGCCTTGCTCTGGAATACATCGCGGCCGGCGACATTTACCAAGTCAATCTCGCCCATCGCTTCGACGCCGCCTGGCCGACGGAGTCCGATCCCTTTTCCACCTATCTCCGCCTGCGCGAAACCTCCCCCGCCCCCTATTCCGCTTTCCTGGATTTCGGCCCGCGCCAAATCCTCAGCTCCTCCCCCGAGTGCTTTCTGCGCTTGAGTGACCGCTGCATTTCCACTCGCCCCATCAAGGGCACCCGCCCGCGCTTCCGTGACCTCGAACGCGACGAAAAGTCCGCCTATGACCTCATCACCTCACCGAAGGAAGTCGCCGAGTTGGTGATGATCACCGACCTCGAACGCAACGACCTCGGCCAAGTCTGCGAATTCGGTAGCGTCGAAGCCGTGGAACTTTTAAAGCTCGAACGCTACGCACAGGTTTTTCACTTGGTCAGTCACGTGCGCGGCATCTTGCGCGAAGATGTCGATCACGTAGGCGCGCTTGCCGCCTGTTTCCCTGGTGGATCCATCAGCGGCGCTCCAAAGAAGCGCGCCTTGGAAATCATTGATGAGTTGGAAGACAATCCCCGCGGCATCTACACTGGTGCGCTCGGTTACTTCGGCTACAACGGCGAGAGCCAATTCAATATCGCCATCCGCACCGCCATCGTCGATGGCGACCGCGCCCACTTCCATGTCGGCGCCGGCATTGTGGCTGACTCCGTGGCAGAGAAGGAGTACGAAGAAACCCTCCACAAAGCGGCGGGGATTCTTCAGGCGGCCGGGCTTTGAGAAATCAAGGCTCCCGATTAAGAAATCGCCCGTCTACGTTGAGGATGGTGAGTGAGCGGCGGTCTCGTGGTATCGTATTGTCTCGAAAGTGCGTTCTTGGGCCCCCAGTCTATTTCTCCTGTTCGCATTCGCCGCGATTCCTGCTTCGGCAGCGAATTTCAGCGAATCCGACATAGCGTTCTTTGCCGATGACTTGCCTCGTCGATATCGCATTCTCTTCGAATGACTGGGTAGTACTCATGTTCGTATCCGAAGTTATGTGTTTTGTCTAAATCGTCCAGCCTTTCGGCTACCAGCCGCGACAGTTCCCGAACGGCGCAGTGCAATCCTCCGACCTCCTTGGCCTCTAGTCGAATGAACACCATCCGTTTAGAAGGTATTGAGCCGTCGTTCCCGTCATGGCGCGCTAATAGCTCTGCACAGGCTTCTATCCCGCTATTTGCTCTCCGAATCTCTTGCATGCTTATGGCGAACAGCTCTTTCCGAATTTCTTCTTTCCGATTGGACTCTTTAGACATCGTCTGTCTCCTCTGAGGAGCAAACAGGCACACAAAAAAAGGCGCGGCCGAATAAACGGCAACGCCTTCTGATAGCATCTCGATCAGCCATATCTGCACCTGTTTTGCAGTTGTGGTTAGAGCCGTTTGGGTGTTGGCGCACCCTCTCGGCTCGTCTTTTATACCATGCGCCGTCAGTTTGCCGCGAGTATCTTCGCCAAGTGCTTGCAGACTGCGACCATCACCTCTTCATTCCTGTCTTTAAATAGCTTCGTGAGCGCGCTATCGAGATTTCGCGCGTCAGTCTCATTGATAGGAGAAGAGAATCTCAATTGAAACTGGTGTGTGGCCGTCGAGTTAATTTCGTATAGCAGCTCGAAGGCCTGCTCTAGCCTTTGCTCTCTCCATTCTTTCGAGCGACCCTCAGATACAGAGTCGACAACCATACGGGCC
>JBCCWV010000110.1:0-15391 GCA_039192745.1 Verrucomicrobiota bacterium
AGGTCCGACGCTTTGTCGCTGTCCAGTTCCGCCATGAGATCGACGAGATTCTCGACGATGCCTTCACGCATCTTGTCGACAAGGTCGATGCCTTTGCGGGTGATCTGGACCATGACTTTACGGCGGTCATCGGAAGCGTGCAGGCGTTGGACGTATCCAAGTTTCTCGAGACGATCGACGAGGCCTGTAGCGGCTGCTGTCGAGTGTCCCATTTTCTTGGAGATGTCCGTCATCGTCAGATAATCTTCCTTGGCGAGATAGCCGAGGAGGAAAAACTGAGCGAATGAAACGTTCCCGCGGTTTAACTCCTTCGAGAGGTTCAGCAGAAAGGATCTCTGCGTGAACATGATGAAGTCCGCGAGTTTGCTCGCATCTTTCCGGACTGCTTTGTTTTGTTCGTTTACCACTTGCATGGCCATATGGGTTGTTCTTCTAAGAATCAGAAAACTGTGAATAGTTATAATAACTATAATTTAGGAAGCTTTCAAGGTTATTTTTAAATTTCTAGACTTTTTATCCCAGTTGGCCCGTTAAAGTTTTGTAATGTATAGTTAACTTGAGACAAATATCAAGCTTGATTCTCAGAAAAGTGAAATTGGCATAAAACAGCAGCGTTCAAGAGAGAAATACGATGGTCTGGTGGGGGGAGACCCGAAATTTTTGTTCACAGCAAGGACCGATTTCCTGTGAAGAAGCCTTCCCCGTCTGTTGATGTCCCTGAATTGCTGGGGGTTCGCAGCAATTAACGGAGGTCTTAAGTTAATTGGACAGAAACTTCAGTTCCTGCGTTCAATCTCCCATTCGCGTCAATACACACGAGCCCATCGGCCTGAGAGAGCCCAAAGAGCGCATCAGAACGCTGAGGTCCAGTTGGGTGCACTTCGCCGGTCTCGGCATCGATTTTTACCCGAACGAAATGCGGGCGATCTCCCTTGTTTTCAAGGTCTTCTGCAAGTCGGCCTGAGAGGAATCGGGACATTTTGAGGGGATTTGCGGCCCCGCACCGTTTCCAGAGCGCCGATTCGACGAAAATTTTAAAAGTTACGAAGGAAGAGACGGGATTTCCGGGCAATCCGAAGAGTGAACAATCGGAGGCGGACGCGAAGAAGAGCGGCTTCCCAGGTTTCATGCGAACCCGCCAAAGCTCTCCCGAGAAGCCAGCTTCCGCGGCAGATTTCTTCACGTGATCGTGCTCCCCGACCGAAACACCGCCGGAGAGAAGAACAATGTCGCAACTCTCCCTCAGTTCCGCGAGAAGGCTGGTTGTTGCGCAAGGATCGTCGGAGAGGTGATGGTGGCTGACGGGAGTAGCCGTCCCCAGAACGCTTCGGACGAGGGAGCTGAGCATGGGCGCGTTGCTGTTATAGAGCTGGCCGGGTTGAAGTGGGGCTCCCGGTGGGACGAGTTCGTTTCCAGTAGTGACGACGGCCACGCGGGGCAATGCGCTGACCGTGACGGCGTAAATGCCCTGGGAGGCAAGAACGGCGAGGTGGGCGGGCTGAAGGCGAAGACCGGGCTCGAGGATGATCTGTCCTTGGCAAAGGTCAGTTCCGGCGCGGCGGATGAATTCTCCGGGCTCCGCGGCGACGGAGATTTCGATCACTCCGTCGCTGACGGCTTTTGTGTCCTCTTGCATGACCACGGCATCGGCCCCCTCCGGGATAGGTGCACCGGTGAAAACGCGGATGGCCTCGCCGGCCTCGATCGTCAGGTTTTCGTTGGGGCCGGCGGGTTGTTCGCCGACGACCCGCAACGTCCGGCCTGGCGTGCTAGCGTCTTCGGAACTGACGGCGAATCCGTCCATGGCGCTATTGTCGAATCCGGGGAGTGGAACCGTCGCGCACATCTTTTCCCGGGAGATGCGACCGAGCGCTTCGTCGAGAGAAACAGATTGGGTCTGCAATGTCGGAAGGACCGCAGCGAGGATGGCTTCCTTGGCGTCGTCGATGGAGTGCATCATTGCTACCGGTTCGACCAGGAATTGGCGGATTCGAACTTGCGCCGCTCGGCGGCGGCTTTGCGGAGAGCCTTGGATCGTTTTTTCGCGTCGCGTCGATCGGAGTATTTCGAGAGCAGTCCCTTTCGTTTTTGAGGAGGCTCGGTGCGCTTGGCGCCGCGATAAACGACGAGATCGCCGACTTGCGGATCGCCACTGAGGATGTCGGCGGCGATGGAGTTTCCTTTTCGTTCGCCACTTGGATTGAGTTGCCCGATGGGAATCGATCCGCGTTGGATTTCCCAGACTTCGCCGGGTTGCATGCCCGGCAGCATTCCCACGCGAATGAGGACAAAGGGTCGTTCGGTGTGCACGAAGGTGATTCGACCGATCAGGTATTTGGTTTGGTTCTTCGTGTTCACCGTCGGTGCGGTCTGTTCTCCGGGAGTTTGGTTTTCCTTCTCGGGTCGGAGGTTCACGCAGCCTGAGAGAGTGAGGCAGAGGAGGGCGCCGAGAAGAACTGGGGCGGAATGGCGGTTGGCGAAGAACACGAGCAAACCGATAGGATGAGGAGGCAGCCGAAGCGAGCCGAATTCAGAAAATCGAGCCTCGGCGGCCAATTTGAAGAAAACTTCGCCTTTTTTTGAAAGGATTGGGGTCTCGCGAGTCTATATAGAAATAGCGAACCCTCTCTGGAGGAATCGCCTCGTGTTTCCCTCTGATCGGGGGGTCTTGAGGGAAAACACTATCCTTGCAGTGAGCGGGCGCGCCGTCCTTGGGGGGACGGCGCGCCCTTTTTGCGTTCTTCCGTGATTCGGGCCGTTGATCCGGGCGTAGGGTTCGCTGAGAATGGGATTCCTGCTCACGTGACCGAGATTCAAGCCAGCGACTCACCTGCAAGTTCCACCCGTCTTTCCCGGGCGGACTGGATGGCATTGACGAAGGCGCGACTGAGTCTGCTTGTCGTCATTACCACGCTTATCGGGTTTGTCGCGGCCGCGCGAAGTCTCGGTGAATTCCGGTGGATGACGATGTTGCACACGGTTTTCGGAAGCGCTCTCGCCGCGGCAGCGGCAGCGGTGTTCAACCAATTGATGGAAATCGACGTCGATGCCCAAATGGAACGAACCGCTGACCGGCCACTGCCCGCACGCCGCATGTCCCGGGAGGCGGCATTCGGAGTGGGCTGGTTGTTGGCCGCGCTCGGGATTGTGCATCTCAGCGTGACGGTGAACGCGACCGCGGCCTTTCTCGCGGGAGCGACGCTTGGGCTTTACGTCTTCGTTTACACGCCCATGAAACGCACAACGGGTTGGAATACGATTGTGGGTGCGGTGGCCGGAGCCTTGCCGCCGCTGATCGGCTGGTTTGGTGGCGGCGGGGGAGTGGGCGTCGAGCCCGTGTTCCTCTTCGGCGTCTTGTTTTTCTGGCAACTGCCTCACTTCTTCGCGATCAACTGGATGTATCGCGAGCAATACCAAGAAGCGGGATTTGCAATGTGGGCGAATGGCGACGTCTCCGGTGCGCGTATGTCCGGTCTTGCTGTCTTCACTAGCCTGGTAGTGACACTTTGGTTCCTGCTCCCGCCGGTTTTTGGCTTTGGCGCTTGGTGGGCTGGCATCATCGGCATCGTGCTCGGAGGATTCATGCTGGCCCGGGCCGTCCAATGGCGTCAAAAACTGGACCGGCCGGCCGCACGTGGACTGTTTTTTTCCACGCTGATCTATCTGCCACTGGCATTAGGGATTGTTGTTAGTGGTTGGAAATAGTGCTTGCTAATCAGCCCGGTCTGACGGCTATGCTGGGCTGCTGAAAGTTCCAGCCTAGGTGACATGAGTAAACAGCGAGAAGACGGAAACATGCATATGCCAGAAACGTTCGACGGAGTGATGATCTCCAGCACCTTCCGAGACCTTGAGGAGCATCGTGCTTGGATGATGGAGGCATTGCGAAAACAGAAGCTCGTACCTGTTGGGATGGAAGACTATGTCCCCAGTCCTGAGGATGATATTATCTCATCTTCACTCGATATGGTAGGGGAAGGGGCAGCATATATAGGTCTTATCAGTCATCGTTACGGGCAGATTCCGGCGTGCAAAGAGCGTAACCGCAATCGCTGGTCGATTACTCGGCTTGAGTTCGAAGAGGCTAAGAATTTGGGACGGCCCATTTTGATTTTCGTGATGGGTGAGAATCACCCAGTGAAGAAGTGTGATGTCGAGAAAGACGAAAAAAACATCAAGAAGCTCAATACTTTTCGCCGCCTCGCTAGTAAAGGTAGGATCTATGTCGAATTCGACAGTCTGGAAGAGTTTAAGGAGAAAGCGATTCATGCTATTTCCAGACTTCGTCAATTTCTAGACGAGGCGCCCGTGTCACCTCCTGAAGGGAGGGAGGAGCCTATCTCAGTGGCCGACGAGAGTAGTGCCAATAATAACTCCGTCCCCAAACCTCCGTTAATTTATGCTGAGCCTCCATATCTGGGCTCACATGAATTCGTAGGGCGTCAGGCTGAATTGGACAAATTGAATGACTGGGCATCACCCTCGGAGACCCACCCGATGTTTCTCTTCGAGGCCATTGGGGGGACCGGGAAGAGCATGCTGACGTGGACTTGGGTGAATCGTCAGGCTTTGGAAGTTCGCGATGATTGGGCGGGGCGCTTCTGGTATTCCTTTTACGAAAAAGGAGCGAGCCTGTCGAGCTTCTGTCAGTACGCGCTCGCTTACATGACAGAGCAGCCTGTCGAGAACTTCCACAAAAAGAAGACGGCTGAACTAGCCGAACAGATACTGAACGAGCTTAAGGCCAAGCCTTGGCTCCTGGTCCTTGATGGGCTCGAACGCATCCTCGTCACCTACAACCGCTCCGACGCCGCCGAACTTTCCGACGAAGCCGCCGAGAACCCCGAGGACAAAGTCGCCGGCCGCGACCCGCTCGCCGCGATCCGACCGGAGGACGACGAACTACTCAAAACGCTCTCGGACGCCAGGCCGTCCAAGCTCCTGCTCACCTCCCGGCTCATCCCGCGCGCCCTCCTCAATCCGGCCAACTCCGCCATCCCCGGCGTCCTCCACGAGCGTCTTCCCGGCCTGCGTCCCGCCGATGCCGAGGCCCTGCTGCGTTCCGGCAGCTGCGGAAACATCAGCGGCGACTCCGGGCGCATCCGATCCTTCCTGCAGGAACACTGCGGCTGTCACCCGCTCGTCATCGGCGTCCTCGCCGGCCTCATCAATCAGCCCGCGCCTTGGCGGGGAGACTTCGACGCCTGGGAAAACGCCCCGGACGGCGGCGGCCAGCTGAATCTGGCCGATCTCGACCTGATCCAGAAACGCAACCACATCCTCAAGTCCGCCCTCGCGCTCCTGCCGGAAAAAAGCCGGGCTCTGCTCTCGACGCTCGCCCTCTTGTCGGAAGCGGCTGACGCCGAATTGCTGGGCGTTTTCAATCCGCATGCGGAGGAAGCGGACGCCGGGCAGCTGCTGCGGGACACCGCCGCCGATCTGGAGGCGCGTGGGTTCCTGCAATACGATGGCGCCCAGAAGCACTACGACCTCCACCCGGTGGTGCGCGGGATCGTCGCGGGCGGGCTGCGCCCGGAGGAAACCGAGGCCTACGGCGAGCGGGTCGTCGATCATTTCTCCTCGCAGGCGCACGATCCCTGGGACGAGGCGGAGACTCTCGACGATGTCCGCGACGGGCTTCAGGTCGTCCGCACCCTGTTGCGGATGGGGCGGCGGCAGGCGGCTTATGACGCCTACCTCGGGGATTTGGCACGTGCGCTTCTCTTCAATCTGGAAGCGCATGCGGAGATTCTGGCCTTGCTCGCGGACTTCTTTCCGGAAGGCTGGGATCGCTTGCCGGAGGGCCTGAGAACGGGCAACGGATCCTACCTCGCAAACAGCGCCGCCGCCGCCCTCAACGGAATCGGTCAATACGACGCCAGCCTCGCGGCCTACGGGGCGGCGCTTCGAGATTACTTGGAACGCGAGAATTGGACGGCCTTGCGAGCCTTACTGTCCAACATCGCCAACAGCTTGCTGGCGCAGAATCGCTTCGCGGCGGAACATCGCCTCCGGCGCCTCACGCTGGATCTGGCGGAGCAGCACGATTCCAAAGAAGATCTCTTCCGGGCCAGGTATGTTCTGTTCACCAGCCTAACAAATCTTGGACAATGGGGCGCGGCAGAAGCGTTGTGGAAGGAGCTGGATCCGATGGGCCGCCGTTGGTCCCGCGCGGCCTATCGGCCGGGCGGTGCGGAGAACTGGTATGCGGAGTTCCGCTTCCGGCGCGGAGATCTGACCGAGGAGATTCTGGAGAACGCCGAGCGTCTCTCGAGCGCAGGCAAGAACCGCTGGTCTGTCCGCGATCTTCATTCCCTCCGCGGCAAGTGGCACCTTGAGCGGGGCGAGCCGGAACTCGCGGCGAAGAGCTTCGAGGAGGCCGTGCGGATGGCGCGGGAATCCGGCTTGGATCGGGAAGCACTCGACTCCGAAACCTGGCTCGCCCTCGCCCGGGTTCGCGCCGGGCGTCTCGCTGGGGTAGATGCCCGCGGGGAGGCCGAACGCCTGGCCGAAGCGGGTGGCTCCGACCGCCCCCTCGCCCTGCTCTGGCTGGAGCTCGGCGATGAGGATGACAATGACGACGAATTTCGCGAAGCCGCCAAACGCCATGCCCTCGCGGCCTACAAGTCGGCCTGGGCCGATGGCGAGCCCTATGTCCGGCGCTACGAACTGGATCAGGCCAAGGCGATTCTCGACCAACTCGGCGAGCCCTCTCCCGAACTGCCTGACTACGACCCGGCGAACGACGAGGAATTCGATTGGGAACCCGATGTCCGGGCGGCGATTGGGAAATTGAAGGCGGAGAAAAAAGCAAGAGAGAAAAAGAAAGCGGAAGAAGACGGATCAGAGGATTGATGCCATTTACGAACGCCAACGCAGGGCTGGAAGTCTTTCGTTCGCACTGATTTTCCGCTTTCGTCCGACCGTTCCCTTGCGATGCTTCCCGCTCTCGTGAGTTCCATTCCCGTAGAACCATTGTTTGAGCATTTCGAGGCGTTTGCGCGCGAGTCGAATTGTATTCCTGTGTACACGGAACTGACCGCAGACTATGAGACTCCGCTTTCTGCGTTTGGCAAAATCACGAAGGATGGCGAGGATGCGTTTTTGCTCGAGTCGGCTGAGAAGGATGAGCATCTTGGGAGGTATTCCTTCGTGGGGAGCCAACCGCGTGCGGTTTTTAAAGCGGTTGGATCCACCGTGGCGATTGAGGAGAAAGGGAAGGCTCCCGTTGTCATCAATGACGTCAAAGATCCGCTCGTGGAATTGCAGAATTACATGGCGCGGTTTCATCCGGCCGACGACCCGTTGTTGGATCTGCCGGTGTTTTCAGGCGGAGCGGTTGGATACCTGGCTTACGACGCGGTGAAGTATTTCGAACCTACGGTTGGGGCGGTGGAGAATGACGAACTTGGTCTCCCGGAAATGATTTTCTTCATCGCGGACACGATTCTGATTTTTGATCACCGTTTTCGGAAGCTGAAAATTTTGCACCGTGCGTTTTTGCAAGGTGAATCGGCTGAGGAGCGAGTGGCGAATGCGAGAGGTGCTTATGACGCTGCACGTGCTGCGATCGATGCTGTTGTCGCACAATTGCAGCTGCCGTTCGCATCCCCGTCTTTCAATACGCTCGATTACGCGGATGAACTAGAGACTCGCTCGAATACTTCGCGGGAGGAATACATGAGCATGGTTGAGAAAGCGAAAGAGTTCATCCGGGCGGGTGATGCGTTTCAGATTGTGCCTTCGCAGCGATTTGAAGCCGACTTTGCCGGAACCCCGACCGATCTCTATCGCTCATTGCGCGCGGTGAACCCGTCCCCTTACATGTTTTGTCTGCAGTTTTCCGAGGGCTTTTCCCTTGTGGGGTGTTCGCCGGAGGTTCATGTGCGTGCCATTGATGGAAACATCGCGATCCGGCCAATTGCCGGGACGCGCTGGCGCGGAAAAACCAAGGAGGAGGACGATGCGCTGGCCGACGAACTCCTCAACGATCCGAAGGAACGCGCGGAACACATCATGCTCGTCGATCTGGCACGCAACGATGTCGGTCGGGTGGCTGAATTTGAATCCGTGACCGTCGATGACTTCATGATCATTGAGCGCTACAGCCACGTCATGCATATCGTTTCGAACGTCAGCGGGAAACTCAAGCCAGAGTGCTCCGCTTATGACGTGATGCGGGCGACTTTTCCGGCGGGCACGGTCAGTGGAGCGCCGAAAGTGCGAGCGATGCAAATCATCAACGATCTGGAGAAAAGTAAACGCTGCACCTATGCCGGAGCAGTGGGTTATTTCGGTTTCGATGGAAACCACGACTCTTGTATCGCGTTGCGGACAGCTGTGGTGAAGGATGGCAAGGTTTATGTGCAGGCCGGAGCCGGGGTAGTGGCTGATTCGGATCCAGCCTACGAATACACTGAGACAGTGAACAAGGCTCGCGCGATAATTCGGGCGGTGGCCAAAGCGCCGGACGGTTCACCCTGACAATTTCGCCAAATGCTCCTCGTTATCGACAACTACGATTCGTTCACTTACAACCTCGTGCAGTATTTCGGCGAGCTTGGAGCGGAGTTGGTTGTTCGGCGCAACGATGAAGTGACGGTGGAGCAGATCCGCGAGATCGGACCGGAACGAATCTGTATTTCACCTGGTCCTTGTACGCCGAATGAGGCCGGGATCAGTTGTGAGGTCATTGAGAGTTTTGGCCAGGAGATCCCGCTTCTGGGAGTTTGCCTCGGGCATCAATGTATCGGTCAGGTTTTCGGCGGCGAGATTGTCCGCGCAGAAAAGCTCATGCATGGGAAGACGTCGATGGTGTCTCACGATGACGGTGGCGTTTTCAAGAACGTGCCATCGCCGTTTGAGGCGACACGGTATCACTCGCTGGTTATAAAGCCTTCCAGTGTGCCGGATTGCCTCGAAGTGACGGCGCGTGCCGAAACGAAGGAAGCGGAAATCATGGGTGTGCGGCATAAGGAATTCCCCATCCACGGAGTACAGTTTCACCCCGAATCCATTCTGACGGGCGAGGGAAAAAAACTCCTGAAAAACTTCCTGGAACTGTGATCCGACGAATCCCCTTTTCGTTTTTTCTGGCACTCATGACGGGGGCCGGGGCAAATCCTCCTGTCTGCACCGATCCTGCTGTCACGATCACGCTGGTTGCCGAGCACCCTGACATTGTCACGCCGACCGGCGTGGCCGTGGACAAGCATGGACGCGTCTTTGTGCTGGAGAATCACACGCATTTCCGCCCCGAAGGCTATGAAGGGCCGGAACGTGACCGGATATTGATTTTTGAAGATGGCAAGGAGCTCGTGGTTTTCCACGAAGGACTGCTTTTTGGCACTGACTTGCTGTTTGACAAGGCGGGTCACCACTTGTTTGCCACCACCCGGGCGAAGGTTTTGAAATTCAAACACGCTTCCGAGAAGGATCTTGCGACGAAGCCGGACTTGCTGGTGGATCTGGAGACGCCGGGGATGTATCCGCACAATGGTGTGAGTGGATTGGCTTTCGATGAAGATGGAATCCTTCATTTTGGCTTCGGGGAAAACCTGGGTGAAGACTACACATTCATCGGTTCGGATGGCGTGAAGATTTCGGGAGGCGGAGAAGGTGGATCTGCCTATCGGTGCCAGCCGGATGGATCCAACTTGGAGCGCATGGCGACCGGATTCTGGAATCCTTTCGGCATGACCTTCCTCGGCGGCGATTTGTTTGCCGTCGGGAATGATCCGGGTTCCGCTCCGCCTTGCCGATTGTTGCACGTCGTCGACGGCGCTGACTTCGGATTTGAGTTCCGCTATGGGCGTTCGGGTTTGAATCCTTTGATTTCCTGGACCGGGGAGATTCCGGGAACGGTGCCGATGGCCGGTCCGACCGGCGAGGCACCGTGCGGAGTGATACCACTTGGCAACGACCTTCTGGTGGCCTCGTGGGCGGATCATCGAATTGATCGCCACGTGCTCGCGCCGAAAGGAGCGTCATTCGCCGCGAAACGGGAGGATTTCATTCAGGGAGGTGATGATTTTCGGCCGGTGCACATGGCGTGGGCGCCGGATGGGAAAACGCTTTTTGTCACCGACTGGGTTAGTGCATCCTATCAACTTCACCAACAAGGAAGGCTCTGGAAGGTGAGTTTTCCGGAGCAAGCTGTGCGGCAAGGAGATGTAGCCATGCCGCCGGACGGGGCGATGGCCGCGGCCATACGTGGTGGCGATGTCCCGTTTGATGTGCTGGCCGGCGCGCTCTCCAGTGAGGACGCTTACATCCGCTCCGCCGCGATTTTTGGACTTGGGAAGCACGACAAGCGACTGAAGGACTTTGACTGGCAAAAGCAAGATTCGCCAACCCTGCGGGCAAACTTCGGAGTGGCCCTGCGGCGGCATCTGGGTAAGTCAGCGGAAAGCCAGATCCCCGTTCTCCTCGCGGATCCGTCTGCGGAAGTTCGCTACGTTGGAATCAAGTGGGTTGCCGACGAAATGCTGGTACGCCATCGCGCAGATATCGAGAAATTGCTGACTTCCTCGAGCCTCGGGCAGCGGGAGTTTCTCGCGGTCATGGCGGCTTTGGACCGGCTCGACGGAACAAAAAAAGTGCGGGATGTTCCTGATCCTGAGAAACTGCTTGGGGTGATCGCAAATGAAGAAACGCCCGCCAACTTGCGTGCCCTGGCTCTGCGGATGGTTCCCGTCGAGCACAAAAAGCTGTCTGTTGCACGACTGAAGACCTTGTTTGCCGAGAATGACAAGAACGTTCGCCTTGAGGTTGTGCGTTCCTTGCAGCACCACCCCGATACCAAGCGGGGCGAGTTTCTCGTGGAATTGGCCAGAGACGAATCCCTGGACTCGAAGATCCGCTTGGAGGCGATTGTCGGCCTCGCGGCGCTCGCGGAAGACCATCGAGAGGCTCTTGAGAATCTGGCAAGATCCGTCAATGAGATTTCAGAGGAGGCAAGAAGGGCACTTGCCGGCTTGGAGGGAGTGCCAGAAGAACTTGCGAGAATGGTGGAGCCCAAGCCGCTACTTACGCAAACGGAGGAATGGGTGGAATTCGTGGGAACCGACCTGGCGGGCGCTGACGCGGAAGAGGGACGACGGCTGTATTTCCATTCGAAGTTGGCCACCTGTTACCGGTGTCATCAGATGGAGGGACGGGGGATTCGCGTGGGGCCGGAGCTGACGACCATTCGGGAACGAGGAGATGTTGCCTGGCTATTGGAGCATATCCTTCAGCCATTCAAGGAAGTGGCTCCGCAGTTTTTGCCTTGGGTTGTCACGACCACCGATGGAGAAACGCACACGGGCCTTCCACTGCGAAAGGGCGGGAAGCAGGAAACTTACCTCGGCGTCGATGGAAAGGAATTCTCGCTACGCAAGGAATCGATAGTGACGCATCAGGAAATGCAAATGTCTCTCATGCCTGCCGGGCTGCTTGACCCGCTGACGAAAGATGAAATTAGGAACCTTCTCGCCTTTTTACTGCGAGGGTCTGAGGAGCGTCCGTGAGACGATTCCCGCTCAGGGCGCGGACGATTCGAAATAAGAATTCATCCTATACTCTCGACTTAAGAATTAGGTCGCTGACTTCCAATCGGAAGTTCGTTTTTACAAGGCCGCCTGCAAGGCTTCCGTGTTCTCCATCGCGACCACCGGGATATTCCACGCCATGGAAACTTTTATTTCCCCTAACGAGTTCACCTCAAGCTTATTCTCGAAGATTTCCCGTTGGTAGTGTTGAATTGCATGGCGGAGGCAATAGCCGTGTAATCTCAACGGTTGAGTCATAAGCGCTCGCCCGTCCGACGTCACTTGGACGGAGATCTGATTCTCAAGCCATTGGCGGAGTCGATAGGCGAGAAGAAATTCACACTTTTCCAGACGCCTACGGATACCAAGAAACGCGGCCACGACGGCTTCCGGGTTTGATCTTTCAATGAGGAGAAACTTTAGCTCGAGGAGAGAGTCGAGAAGCATCTGGTCGTCCAGCACGTGATGGCTTTTCAAGAGTGCATCCACTGCATCGGGACCGCAATCCCGCCGACAGTTGGCGGGAGAGCAATTGCTCGAATTCAAATGGGGACCTTGGCAACTCATGGAGAGGGAGCAGAAACTTATGCTATTGAGACTCAGTATCAAATAATGACCGAGAAAAAAGGGAAAAATTCACGATTTTTCCCTTTCAGCCCGGCTAGGCCAAGTAGCTCTTGAGCATCCAGAGCGTCTTCTGGTGGGTTTGGACGCGGCTGATGACAAGATCCTGCGTTTCGTCATCACCGACTTCTCCGCAGGTGTTTCGAAGAGCGACGGCCCGCTCGATGAGCTTTTCGTGCGCGACGACGAGACCGGCGACGAATTCCTTCGCAGGCATCCGGGACTCCATCTCCGGGATGGCGGAAAGGTTCGCGAGTGTGGTGAGCCCACCAGGAGGAAAGGCATCGAGCCCGCGGATGCGTTCCGCGACGTCATCGGCGGCTCCGAACATTTCCTCGTATTGACCTTGGAGGGCGGTGTGGAGTTGGAAAAAGTCGGTGCCGATCACGTTCCAGTGCACGAGGTGTGTCTGGGAAATGAGTTGATAGGTGTCTGCCAGCAGATCGACAAGACCGTTGATGACAGCGGAATTGGCTTCTGCGGCCGCGGTGGCGGATTCTGTGGTAGTAGTACTCATATCAGATTTCTTGGTTGTCGTAATATAACTGTGACGATACGAACGGGAAGGCCGCCATGTCAAAAAAACTCTGCGACTGGAGTCAGAAGAAAATCGAAAAAAAACGTAAGGAACTCGAGGATGCGATTCGGGACCCTCGATTTCTCTGCGCGAAGTGCGCTCGTGCCGCAAACCAACCGCGCATTTTGTGTAAAGCGAAGCGGGCGTTTTTCCTCGATGGCTCCGAATCGGAAGCTTAGACCTCTTGAATAGATCTGGTGATTTTGAGACTCAGTCGCACCGCGTGACACACCGGATTACTCTTTCAAACTAGATATTTGGTTTTTGAGTTCCGGGTAACTGCGCAGGCGTTGACATTGATTTTTAATCGCCGGACAATTGGATCATGAGAGGAGGGATAAAGCTGGCGACAGTTTTCTTTGCGCCCCTGCCGGGTTTCTTCCTGATGATGGCAAGCGGAGAGAAGGGCGAATGGCGCCAGTGGGGTGGGAATTCTGAAAACAACAACGTAGCGACCGAGGAAGGGGTGCTTCTTGAATGGGGGCGGTTCAAGAAAATCCGTGGAACGGATGATTTCGAGAAGGCGGAGGGCTTGAAGTGGTGGGCGGGTGTTAATTCGCACGGATACCGCGGCCTCCACGCCGCGCCTCCCGTCGTGACGCAAGGGATGGTACTGGCCGGCAGCAACAATGAGGATGGATACGTACCGCATGTTGCCGATTTGGACGCGGGGACGCTCCTTTGCTTCCGCGAGGAAGACGGGGAGTTTCTTTGGCAGCACACGAGCGAGCGGCTGGAGGTGGGGAAGGTCAGCGATTGGGAATACATGGCGGTCAGTGCTTCACCGTGCGTCGAAGGAGACACTCTCTGGTGGGTGACCAATCGATGTGAAGTCGTGTGCCTCGATCTCCATGGCTTTCGCGACGGTGAGAACGACGGGCCGGTTCAGGACGAACGATGGACAACAGAGATGGATTCCGATGTCATCTGGAGCCTCGACCTGCGCGAGGAGTTCGGAGTTTTTCCGCACAACTTCACCAGCTCGTCTCCGACGATTCTCGGGGAGACTGTTTTCGTCAGCACCGGAAACGGGGTCGATTGGCGGCATGGCGAGGTGCCGTTTCCCGATGCCCCCAGTTTAGTGGCGCTCGACAAACGGACGGGCAAGCTTCTCTGGGAGGGGCATGGTCCCGGCGCAAATACCCTTGATGGCAGTTGGACCTCTCCGGCTGTCGGGCGGTTTGAAGACGGGCCGCAGGTGATTTTCGCGGGCGGAGACGGCTGGGTGTATGGGTTTGATCCCGCGGGAGACGGGGACGGTGGTGGTAAGGTGCTTTGGAAATTCGATGTCAATCCCAAGACCTCCAAGGCGTGGCAAAAAGAGAACGAGAGGTCGAATATCGTGGTGAATCCCGTGGTGTCCGGCGGGCGTGTCTTCGTTGTTCTGGGAGACGACCCAGAGCATGGATTCGGGCAGGGTAGGCTGGTCTGCATCGATCCCGGTAAACGCGGGGACGTGAGTCCGACGTTAGTGTTCAACCGCGCGGATCCGACGGAAGTCATCCCACACAAGCGGCTTCTTGCCTGCGATGCGGAGGCCGGGGACTTCGAGCGACCGAATCTAAATTCAGCGGAGGTCTGGCACTACGCGGAGATTGATCGCTGTTGCGGCTCGCCTGTCATCAGCAATGGCCTCCTTTTTATTGCCGATCTCGCGGGTGTGCTGCATTGCCTTGATGTCGAGTCGGGGCTTCCTCACTGGCGGGCAAGTATGGATGCAAACGTTACCGCGACTCCGCTCGTAGTGGAAGGAAACGTGATAGTGGGGACGGGGGACGGCGACGTTTTTGTCTTCAGATGTTCTGCGGAACCGGCGGCTGCGGAACCGGTCTTCGTTGCAGACTTTCCCGGTGCTGTTTATGCGCCGGCGATTGCGGCCGGAGGAGTGCTTTATATATCAACAAGCTGGATGTTGTTCGCGATCAGCGAATGAGAGGAATCCCCGGTTACCCGTTCCAAGTCTTCTGCGTGCTGATGCGGTATCGGTAGCGGTTTTGCAGGCGTGGTCCTTTGTCCAAGTCGTGGAGATCGATCAGTTCCTCATCCTTCGGTTCTATATAACGCTCGATGAGTGCGGAGCCTTGGTAGCGCCCTGCTACGCGGTCGCGATCTTCGACAAAAGTGCCGGGAGAAGCGGACCGGGACGGTTGAAGAGATTCGCTAATGAAGTGGATGCGGTAGGTGTTCGAGCGGGTGGTAAGGTGTGGGAGAATGTGGGCGTAGGGGCGTTCTTTCGTGTTGTCGCCGGTTAGGCGATGTCTTGCCCAAAAGTTCTTCATGGCGGACTTGCTGTCGCTTTCTCCTTCCGGGACGAAGTAGTGTTCGCAGATTTCCGAAGCAGAAATAAAGACGTCTCCGTTTTTATTTTTTTCCTCAAAAAGCAAATTCAGGGTTTCGACAGGATCGATGAAGTGGCGATATTTGTTTCTGTTGGGATTGCTGGATTTGTAAATTCTGCTGTCCGTGTCCGGGATGGCCATGAGTTTTTGGTTCTTCAGAACCGCGTGGAGTGCCGTTTTTCGTTCGATGTGGGTGAACGGAAGGATCCCCTGATTCAGATTCACTTTCCCCTCCGTTTCAAACGGTCGGCTGATTGGACGTGGTTCGACGACTGGCATCCAAAAGAAGTCGAGGAGCAAGTGGTCGTGCGGGGCCTTCG
>JBCCWV010000111.1:0-15385 GCA_039192745.1 Verrucomicrobiota bacterium
CAGGCGCTAGATTACCGTTTGAGATAAATCTCTAATCATAGACTTCACGACGATGCCCGACTCGAACCACGAGAACGATTAACTCCTCATCCTTGATCTGGCAAAGCAAGCGGTAGTCATCGACGCGATAGCGCCAGAACTCGCCGAGATCACCAGTGAGCCGCTTGCCGAACTGTCGCGGGTCTTCCGCACCTTGGACACGCTTCTTGAGAAATCGAACGATGCGGAGCGAGGCATCGTGCCCGAGCTTTTGCATCTGCTTTCGGGCCTTGGCGCTAATCTGATAATCCCAACTCACGCTCAACCTCTTCAGAACTGTAAATCCGTCCCGGGTTCCTGGCGGCATCCGCAGCCAGGTAGTAGTCCTCCATATCCTCAAGATGCTGCACGATGGCTTCGCGCGCATAAAAGGTCTTGGTCCGCCCTGTCTTCTTGGCGAGAAGACTGAGACGTTCCTCCAATTCAGGGTCCAAACGGATCGCGAGCACGGGGGAAAAATCGAGGCGTTGTACTTGTATAGCAAATGAAAAATCGCCCTTCCGAAAATCTCCCGGTTTTGTAACCCGCGCTCCTCCCGAGATCGGTTACCATCTTTTGGGTTTCGATGTTCAAATTTAAAAACGCCTCCTCATCCTCAAGCGCGAATGGCTCAAAAAGCTCCGCTGGTTGCCTGATCCCTTTCGGCCTGATCTTCTTCGCGGCAGGGTTGGTCATTACCTATTTCATCAGTTCGATGATCGTCGAGAACTACCAGACGCGGAGCTGGGACAAGGTGGCGGCGGAGATCGTTTCGGCGGAGGTGAAGGTGGACCGGTCGGCGGACGAGGATCCATTTTCGTTGGGGGTGAGGTTCCGGTATTCCGTCGATGGGCGGGAGTTCACTTCGGACACTTATTCGCGAGTCGGGAGGACCAGCGATAGCTACGAGAAATTGGCCCTTCGCGTGAAGACGCTGCTCGCTGAGGATTCGGCGGTGGCCTATGTGAATCCGAAGGATCCTGCGGAGGCGTTTCTGAATCCTGGGAGTGTGTGGTTTGGCCTGACGATCTTGTTTCCCCTTTCCTTCGTCGTCATCGGTGGCGGACTGGCTTATTGGGGATTCCGGAGTTTGAAGAAGACGAAGAAGGAGAATGCCGGCGGGACCGTTTCCATTTCCTCCTCCCCCACCTCCAGTTCGAAAGGCGCGACGATCGGGATTGTGCTCGGACTCATCTTCGCCGTCGTGGGACTGGGAATGCTTTACCCACTCGGCATCCGGCCCGTTGCCCTCGCGCAAAGCGCCAAGAACTGGATCGAGACACCCTGCAAGATCCTTTGGGGGAAAGTGCGCAGTCATGACAGCGACGACGGCACGACTTATTCGGTCGACATTTTCTACGCCTATGAATTCGAGGGCCAGAAGCACCGGTCCAACCGCTACAGCTTCATCGGCGGATCGAGCGGCGGCTACAAAGGGAAACGGGCCATTGTCGACAAATTCAAGAAGGCCAAGAACCCGGTCTGTTACGTCGATCCCAAGCTGCCGGAACGCGCGGTCCTGAAGCGGGAAATGGGCTGGGGCGCCTTGCTCGGATTGATCCCGGTCGTGTTCCTCCTCGTCGGCGCCGGCATCGCCTTCGCGTCCTTCAAAGCGCGCGCCAAAGCCCTCGTCGGTCAGCCTGCCGGCGGCGAGCCATCGTCTTACGTTCAACCGCTCGTCAGCACCACTTCCTCCACCGGACCAAGATCCGTCGCCGCTGGCGAACGCGTTCTCTCGCCCGGAAAGAAACGCATTCTTTCCGTCTTCGGCCTGCTCATTGTCGCTCTCTTTTGGAACGGCCTCGTATTCGGCCTGCTCTTCCGCGAGGCCTGGCTAAACGACGGCGAGTTGTTCCTGAAGCTCTTTTCCATCCCTTTCATGCTCGTCGGCATCGGCATCGTCGCGGGCTTCTTTTACACGCTTCTCGCCCTCTTCAATCCCAAGCCCGTCCTGACCCTGAGTCCCGGCGAGGTCACGCTCGGCGAAAACGCGTCGCTCAAGTGGACGCTCAAGGGATCGACGGGCCGCATCCAGCGATTCCGCATCCTCGTCAAAGGCGTCGAACGCGCGACTTATACTCGCGGCACGAACACGGTGACGGACGAAGAAACTTTCAGCACAGCCGTCCTCGTCGAGAAAACGCAGGCGATGGAAATGCACGAAGGCGGGTTCGAATTCAAGATCCCCCACGACCTCATGTATTCTTTCAAGGCCACCAGTAATGAGATTCTCTGGAAGCTCGAAGTCCGTGGCGACATCCCGTTCTGGCCGGACCTCAGCGACGCCTACGACATCACCGTCCATCCACCCGCTAACTCTTGAAATGAGCATCAAAGCCGCCATTCAAACCGAACTCGACAACACGCAGTTCGTCCCCGGCCAAGTCTTGAAGGGTCGCGTCGGCTGGCAGTCCGGCGATCCTGTGGACCGCGCGGAACTCCGCCTGTTCTACTACACAAAAGGACGCGGCACGCGCGACGTCGAGGTCGTCGATCGCACCGAATGGCAATCGCCGTCCCCCATCGCGCAGCAGAACTTCGAGTTCCCGTTGCCCGAAGGCCCCTACAGTTTTTCAGGGAAGCTCATCTCCTTGATTTGGGCGCTGGAATTGATCGTCGATCCCGGCGAGCACACGGAGCGGCTGGAATTCACGCTCTCGCCGTCCGGAGAGGAAATCGATCTCTACCGCTACCCGGTGCCGGAAGAACTCGACAAAAAGAGCATGGCGAAAAAATGGTTTCATGTGGAGAGGAACCGATAGCGCAAGATGACCGCCGCCCAAGACAACCCCTTCGCCACGGAGCGCGTGGAAGAGATACTGGAATTCGACCCCACCTGGATCGGCGAAACGTGGGAATCGATTTTGGGGAACCTCGAACAGATAAATTGGCACGGCGCCGTCGTCGGTCCGCACGGGGCGGGAAAAACGACATTCCTCTCGGCGTTGCAAAAGCGACTCAACGAACGCGGGAAGGCCACAGAGATGCTGTTTCTCAATCGCCAAAGTCGCGAGATCCCCGAGGTGTTCTTCGAAAAGCTAACGCCCGAGACAATCATCCTCTTCGACGGCGCCGAGCAGTTGAACTTCTTCCAATGGCGCAAATTTCTTGGTCACACTCGTCAAACCCGCGGACTCATCATCTCCCTGCACCGCCCCGGACGCCTCCCCACCTTCCTCCGGTTGAACCCCACACCAACCCTGCTGCACCAATGCATCAACCGCTTGGCTCCCAGCTCCCACATTGATCCAACTAACATCTTCACCACCCGAAAAGGCAACCTCCGAGAGGCTCTACTCGACTGTTACGATCTCCACGCCACGCGGTAAACATGAAGGCTCCACAGTGGTTGCAGCATCCTGCTGCACTTCTCTCATCC
Source organism: Verrucomicrobiota bacterium (assembly GCA_039192745.1). GTDB lineage: Bacteria > Verrucomicrobiota > Verrucomicrobiia > Verrucomicrobiales > DEV007 > JBCCWV01. The sequence continues at coordinate 3,398 of JBCCWV010000111.1, forward strand.
AATTTCTGCAGCTGGAAGCTGCAACCACTGCGAGACCCCGAAATTCGCTGAAAGAACCTCACCTCTGACTCCGTATTACTAGAGGAAGCTCGACGACATAGACACCATGAAGACTTCCGAAACTCACCCGACCCCCACCGCTTTTCCTCGACGCCGATTCCTCTCCGGAGCCGCCGCGCTCACCGCCTCCCCGCTTCTTCCGGCCCACGCCGCAATCGATCCTTCCACCGCTTCCGCCCGCTACGAAGGCCCCCGCGTGATCATCGTTCGCTTCGGCGGAGGCGTGCGACGACGAGAAACCATCGACCCGGCGCACACTTACTCACCGTTCACCTGCAAGGAGTTTGCCAAGCGCGGCACGCTCTTCACCGACATGCGCATCGACGAGGCCGAAGGCGTGCAAACGAGCCACGGTGAAGGCACACTGAACATTCTCACCGGCATCTTCGATAGCTACAAGGACATCGAGAACCGCATCTTCGGCGGTCGCTTCGAAGCGAAAGTCCCGACCGTTTTCGAATACCTTCGCAAGCAATTCCACGTCCCCGAGCACGAAACACTCATCATCAACGGCGAAGACCGTACGCAGGAAGAGTTTTACTCGTTCAGCAACCACCACCTCTTCGGCGCGGGCTTCAAATCGGAAACGCTCTCCCTCTTCCGCTTCAAGGTCTGGCTCCTCAAGCGCGACCTCGCCAACGGCAAATACACCGGCAAGGAACTTGCGAAGAAGCAGAAGGAATTCGACGAAATGGTGCGACTCGATTACCGGCTTGGCCCAAAGGGCAGCGATCAGGGACCGGAAATCAACGCGTTTTGGAAAAACTGGAGCGAGTTTTACGGCGATTCCGGCTTCGTGAATCCGCGCGGCGACCGACTCCTCACCGACATTTCCATCCGCGCCCTTCATCAGCTCAAACCGAAGCTGATGATGATCAATTACAACGATCCCGACTACGTCCACTGGGGCAACATGAGCCACTATACGCGCGGGATTTCCGTCATCGACAACGGCCTCGAGCGATTGACGCAGGTCACGCAAACGCTCGACGAGTATCGCGACAACACGATCTTCGTCGTCGTCCCCGATTGCGGCCGTGACACGAATCCCTACGCGCACGTCCCCTGCCAACACCATTTCAATTCGCAGTCCTCCCGCGAGATCTGGGCCTTGCTCGTTGGACCCGGCATTGAGAAAAACACGGTTGTCGACTACCCGGTTTTCCAAAACGCCATCGCGCCGACGATCGGGCAACTCATGGGATTCAAGGCCGACCTCGCCGACGGCAGCGTCCTCGAACAAGCTCTCGCCTGACCCAAGCCATGAGCGACGCCACCGCCCATCCCGAATCGATTCCCGCCGAAGCGCCCTCGAAGGATCGCCTGCAGGAAGTCATCCGCGGCGAACCCGGAGTAATCGGAAAGGTGAAAACGGTTTTCCTTTTCGTCCTCAAGCTCTTCATCGGCGCCTGGCTTTGCCAAGGCATGTATGGCGCACTCGGGCCGTTGAGCTTTCTCGGTGCGATCGCCGTCATCGGCTGGACTTACCGCGCGATGCAACGACAGGCGTTGAAGGTTTGGTGGAAGCGGAGCCCCGTTTACGAGGAAGGGATTCGCTTCGCGACGTTCGCGGGATCGCATGAATCCACTCGCGAGCACGTGCATTGGCCGAATTGGTTCATCAGTCAAAGCTATCTTCACGCGTGGCCGTCCAAGAGGAACATCTTCGCGAAGGCCTGGTATGCCTTCTCTCGCCTCTTCGCCTCGTTTTTCCGGAACGTGGGCCTGGGGTTTCTCGGGCTATTCACCACCCTCGTCCTCACCATCATCCCCGCGATTCTCTGGGAATTCTCCTGGTATCAGGGTTGGAACAACTCGTTCACGAAGGGATACGAGCAGGCGGCGGTCGGTCCGTCGGTCTTCCTTTTCGGGGCCTTCCTTTTCGCCATCGCCATGCTTTATGTGCCGATGGCGCAAGCACGCCATGCGGTGACTCGCGAGTGGCGGGCGTTTTTCCATTTTCGCAGCGTCTTGCGCATCATCATGCGTCGGTGGTTCTACTGCTTTCTTCTCGCGCTGGGATACCTCGCGCTGACAACTCCCATTTCGTTTTTCCGAGGCGGGATCTATTTCATGGGACTCGACCCGGTGATGGAAACGATGACGCCAGTGGAGCAACTCGAACGTCTGCGCGGAACGATTCTTCTCTTTTGTCTCGTGGTGGTTTTTCCGGCCTTCATTCTCCTGCGGCTCGCCGCTGCGAGAATCTATGCGGGTGCCGTAAAGGAACTCGTCGAAGCTGGCCAGTCGCATCAAGTGTCCATCCGCCCCTTCGAAGCGGACGCCCTCGGCAAACTCCGCGTCGCGGAACTCCCACCGCAAAAGCGATGGCTTCCAACAAAAATCCTTCTTTTCACCAGTTCGATGACGGGCCGCGTCGTCACCGCCATCCTCGCCTTTCTCGTGTGGTTCGGATTCGCCGTGCAACCCGTCGCCAGCGTCTTCCTCAATTGGCAACCGGGCTTCAAAGGGTTTCTCAATCGACCCCTCGTGCAGATGCCATGGTGCCATTGGGTGCCGCAGCAGTTGGTCGAGGATGCCAAGGCTGATAAAAACAAAGAAAAGCTAACGCATTAAGCGGAGCGCCCGTGCCCCCCCGGGCTTCAAAGATCCACCGTCGCCAAAGGCGAAAAGATGTGGCGCGTGGCGCCATGGTTGTTGGGGCCCGTGAGGGCACGGGCGCTCCACTGGCTATCGGCGATTAAAGTTAAATTTTATAATTTTCTCGCGGTCGAAACCCCTTCCACTCTGGCTATTTTGAGTGTAGCCGCATGCCGACGACCACCCAATCCCAAGTCATCACCTGCCCCAGCTGCAACGCGCCGATCGACGTCAACGAAATCGTCTATCATCAGCTCCGCGAACAGCTGCAAGAAGAATACGCGGACAAACTGAGCGCCGAACGCGAGAAGGTCTCGAAGGAAACGCAGAAGCTTCTTGCCGAGAAACAGGAACTCGAAAAGGCTCGTGGCGACCTCAACGAAAAAGTCGCTTCCGACGTAAAGAAGCAATTGGCGGCAGAGAAGCAACGGATCGAAAAGCAACTCCGCCAGGACATCGATGCGGAAAGCGGCGAACGCATCAAGGCCATGCGCGAGGAGTTGGAAGCAAAGTCCTCCAAGCTCAAGGAACTCGGCAAAACGCAATCCGAGCTGGAGCGGATCAAGCGCGAAAAGGACGAACTCAAGGAAACGATCGAAGCGGCGGCCGAGAAGAAGCTCACGGACACGCTGGCGGTCGAGCGGGAAAAGATTCGCAAAACCGCCGAAGAAAAGAACGAACTGAAGCTTGCCGAGCGCGACCAACTCATCGCCGACCTGAAGAAGCAGGCCGAGGAAGCCCAGCGAAAAGCCGAGCAGGGCTCCATGCAGATCCAGGGCGAAGTGCAGGAACTGGCGATCGAGAGCTGGCTGCGTGAGGCGTTTCCGCTCGACGAGATCAACGAAATCAAGAAAGGCGCGGCCGGCGCAGACTGCCTGCAGCTGATCCACACCCCCACCGACCGCGATTGCGGGTCGATCTACTACGAAAGCAAGCGGACGAAGGCCTTCTCACCCGCGTGGATCGAGAAATTCAAGGCCGACATGCGGGCGAAAGGCGCCAATCTCGGCGTGCTCGTCACGGAAGCGATGCCGAAAGGGCTCGAGCGCATGGGCTTAGTCGACGGTGTCTGGGTTTGTTCATTCGAAGAATTCAAAGGCCTCTGCGCCGTCCTGCGCGAGTCCGTCATTCAAATCAACTCCGCCACCGCCGCGCAGGAGAACAAGGGTGACAAGATGCACCTGCTCTACGATTTCCTGACCGGCAACGAATTCAAACTCCAGGTCGAAGCAATCGTCGAGGGCTTCACCCAGATGAAGACCGACCTCGATTCCGAGAAGCGCGCCTTTGCCGCCCAGTGGAAGAAGCGCGAGAAGCAGATCGAGAAGGTTCTTCTCAACACGATCGAGATGCATTCGTCGATCAAGGGCATCGCCGGCAGCGCCATTCCGTCGGTGCCGCAGTTGGAAATGGAAACGGCCAATTCTCTAGCGATTACGGACTGAAAGCTCCACTCCAGATCGACAGAGTAAGTCAACTTTTCTAAGTTGGGGTTATTCCACCCCCATGAGAACTTATCCCCCCCATCGGAGCAATCGCCGCTTTTCCCGTTTGCTGCTGTTTGTCTTTCTCCCCGCCTTGACGCCCCCTTCTCCGGCCGCGACCGAGACTTGGGACGCGTCGGACTTGCCAGCCGGTAGCGTGACGAATTGGAGCAGCCAGGAGTCCGCAGTTTCCGCCGCACTTCCTGCTTCCGCGGGCGGCAATCCGACCAAGGACGCGGAGGGAGTTCGCTTCGATGGCAACGACGCCCTCGAAATTGCCGCTCCCGCCAATTTCCTCACAGGTGACACCACTTGGACGGCGACCGTGGTATTCAAAGCTGACAATTCCGCAGGCCAGGGCGGAGCCACTCGTCCCAACAATCCAAACCCAAACAACCCGAGCCAGTGGTGGGCCAATGCGGCCCTGGTCGGACGGGAATTGCCCGGCTCGAATTCCGGGGACTGGGGCGTCATGTTGAACTCCGAAGACGAACTCGTCCTGGGAAACGGTGGCAATCCGTCCACCGGCCTGATCTGGCAGAACGCCCCCGTGGCTGAAAACGAGTGGCACGCCGTCACGGTCACCTTTGACGGCCCGAAAAAGAACCGCACTCTCTATCTCGATGGCATGCAGATCCGGGCTCAACAGGGAGTTGCCATCAACTCGCCCTCCGACACCATCAACTTTGGCTGCAACATCCTCGGCAATGCCAACGACCGGGCCTATTTCGACGGGCACATTTCCAAGATCATTCTCACGAACGATCTTCTCGATGCCGCGCAAGTCAGCACCCTCCATGAGTCTCTCGGTTACCCGCGCCGGAGCGCGCTCGCTCCCCTCACGCGAGAACAAGGAACCATCGCTCTTTTTAACGGCTCCGACTTCACGGAATGGGGAATGTCGATTCAAAACAACTCGGGCTCGACTCTCGGCGACGATATTTGGTCGGTCACAGCGGGCGGAATCGCGTTCGCCAACGGAAACTACGGATCGAACAACCGGCAGAGCGGACTCTTTACCCTGCGACAGGACTACGGAAACTACGAGCTAACCTTCGAATACCGATGGACCGAAGTGAAGAACAACGGCAATAGCGGAGTCTGGCTTCTCGGAGGACCGGACTTTGTCGATTCCGCCGATGCGTTTCCAGCATCGATCGAGATGCAATTACGAAAGGGCTTCGAGGGCGACCTACTCCGCAAGCAACTCTACCTCGAGGCCGAACCCGGATGGCCCACTGCGCCAGACCAGGGAAATGCCGACCATCGCATCATCCGACGGGCTGACCCCGCCGGAAATACCCACAGCGTTTGGCACACCTGCCGAATTTTATGCGAAGTCACTCCCGACCAAGGCAGCACGATTGAAGTCTGGATCAACAACGTTTACGTCAACAAGGGAATCAACTGTGAGCGCTCCGATGGTTACATCACTTTTCAGGCGGAAGGACACGACATCGAGTTTCGCAACATTCAGATACGCGAGTTCTCCCTCACCTTTTATCGCTGGATCGAACGTTTCGACCTTCCCGTTGGCATGCAAGATCGCGACAGTCTGCCACCCGGCGGACGATTTACGAATTTCACAAATTACCGCCTCGGACTGGACCCCACCACTACCAACGTCCCGGAAATTCTTCAGATCCTCGGCTCGGGAACCAATCAGACCATTTCCTATGATCTTCCGGTTTTTCCGTCTGAAGGATCAACAGAGCTCAAATACAGTTCCGACCTCATCGAATGGATGGATGCTCCCGCTCCTGTCGAATCTCCGGGGACCACTACAAATTCCTATCTCCTGAACATCGCTACGGATGATTCACCCTGTTTCTACCGACTTCATTTCCGCGAATAATCGTATCCCGAAACGCGATTCATTCGATGAATCGAGTGCGTTGAAATAATTAGAAACCATCTCATAAACCACGAATACTCTTGCTTCGGCGGTTTATATTTTCTGACAATGCGGAGGAGGAAACAGATGGATACCTGTGAAGGACGAGAAACGTCGCCACGGGAGAAAAACTGCAGAGCTTCGTCTGCACCCACCACTTCACCACCATCATTCTCAAGGCCGATGAGATAGCTTCTAGTTGAACCGATACTGCTCCGGCATCTGGAACGCACTCTGGACGAGGTTCACAAACGGCTTTTCGCCCTCGATCAGCAGCACTTCAATAACGTCAAACCGATACGGGACCTCCTGATTATCAAGCAACGTAAGCCACGACATCGCACCGCGGATGATCAATTGCTCCTTTTCCGTATTCACGGCATCCAGCGGGCGACCGTGCTCGCGTGAGGTTCGCGTTTTCACCTCGACGAAGACGAGTGTGTCATGATCGCGACAAGCGATATCCACTTCCCCGCCGCCTTTAGCCCGGTAGTTCTTCCTCAGAATCCTCCACCCCTCACAAAACAACCATCTCGCCGCAATCCTCTCGCCGAGAAGACCTACACTGGAGCTGCTCCGTTTCTCTCCGCTACTTTGCTTCGAGCGGTAACGTGAGTTGAGCAACGGGCTCAAATGTTTTGCGATGAATCGGACAGGGGCCATGCGCCTTCAGGTTTTCGAGATGTTCACGAGTGCCGTATCCTTTGTGCTTTTCAAATCCATACTCAGGATATTCGCTAGCGGCTTCCTTCATGAGGCGATCCCTCGTCACTTTCGCAACGATACTCGCCGCCGCGATCGAAAGGCTCAATGAATCACCCTTGATAATGGATATCTGCGGAAGCGGAAAATACTGCGCTCGCTTTCCATCGATGAGCGAAATCGCAGGCTTTGCACTCAATCCCTCAACAGCCCGCTGCATCGCCAAATGCGTCGCACGGAGGATATTCAGTGTCTCGATTTCGGCGACGTCGGCAATGCCCACCGACCATTTCAGATCCGCCCATTCCCCGTTTGAGATCCGCTCAAAAGCGGCCTCCCGTCGCTTCTCCGTGAGCTTCTTGGAATCGTCGAAACACGAGAAATCCCCTTCTCTCGGCAGGATCACCGCCCCTGCGACCACCGGTCCGGCCAGCGGTCCACGGCCTGCCTCATCGACTCCTGCGACCGGCCATTGCCCCTCGGAAAAACACTGGTTTTCGTAGGTGAAATCGCACGGCATACCCTTCTGTTCGCACGTCCACTTCGCGCTTGCAATCCGAAGCCGTGAATTGAACGATGACCCATGGCATCCCCTGTCTCTGACCTACTCAACAACGGACTCCTTTCCGACGATTCTGGAGTCAGTACTGAAACCCGGGAATTGCTCGCGAGCGAAAGCTTCGCCGAGATTCTTTCCTTCTCTCAGGACACCTTCATCATCTACCAAGGCAAGGAGCCTGACGCGCTCTACTTCACCCTGAGCGGACTCTTTCACGCCATCAGTCACGCGCACCCCGAAGCGCCGCAGCGGCTGCTCGGGCGCATCGAGCCCGGTGAGTTCATCGGAGAAGTCTGCCTCGTTGATCGCGAAAGCACGGCGTCCGCCTCCGTCAAAGCCTTGAAGAATGCGCAAATCCTCAAGATGACCCGCGATTCTTTCGACGATTTTTGCAAATCCCATCCGGTGTGTGCCCTCGAACTCACACATGCCGTCGCCACCCAACTAGGTCGCCGTCTTCGCAAAGCCAACGAACGCGTTCTCTAGTCACGCTACCAACCTCCCTCGAACCCCCTACGCGTGCTCGATTCCTACCTCCAGCAGCTTGCCGAAGGTGACTTTACTTCCGGTCTGATCGTCTTTTTCGCGCTGCTCATCGCGCACTCTCTCGGCGACCATCCACTGCAAGGCGATTTCGTTGCGGTTTATAAAAATCGTCACGTCAAGGTTCCCAAAGAACTAGACCCGCAACAACCCTCCGTCTGGTTTCACTGCCTCACCGCCCATTCCCTCATTCACGGCGGCCTCGTATGGATCGTTTTGGGCAATCCGATGTTCGCCTTTGTCGAATTTGTCCTTCACTGGATCATCGACGCCATCAAATCCGAAGGTTGGACGAACATCCATGTGGACCAGCTTCTCCACGTTCTTTGCAAGGCCGTTTACGTCGTCGCCATCGGCATGCAACTCGTCCCGCTGAACTGAGCGTCGGGGATCAAAGGACCATCTTGATCATCGTCCCCTGCATCCCGCCGGGAAGCGGAATTGAAGCGCCCTTCGCCTCAAGGACCATGGTCAAGGCGCCCGCGATCCACGGCCGACTCGCCTCCACCCCACCAATTTTCACCGCGTCGTCGGCGATCTCGTAGGTTGCCCCGACTTCAACCATCTCGTCCTCGCCCTCCAAATCGATGACCGCCTTCAATCGGCGCTCCTCTTTCACGAACTCGACGGATTCCATCCGCGCCCAAGTAATCCCCTGGTCGTCGAGACGTGTTTGAAGCGCCTTGAAAATCATCTGTTCCGTCATGTTCATGCGCCATCATCGTTGCCATCCTTCGTGAAAAATACAACCGGAGGTTCACGACAAACCGATGGACATTCGCGCCGTAGCCGCGACAGCTTTCGCTCTTGAAGAACGCCATCGCCATTACAGGACGGGGCCTCATTTCCTCGGCTGGAAGTTCACCCGAGGAACTTTTCGAGTCCAGCCTCCATCCACCTGTCACGCCTTCCGATGGAGAATACCATGCGGCGCCGTTTGCATTGGCAGAACGCAGCCGCCGTATCGCAGCCAAGCTCGACCGCACCTGCCAACTCGCGCTCTTCGCCGCCAACAAGGCATGCGAGGAGGCAAACATCTTTGGAATTGATCGAAGTCGGGTCGGCATCGTTGCCGGAACTTCACGAGGTCCTGTTGGAAGTTGGGATGAAGCCTATGCCCGGCTCGCCGACGGGCGGCGAATGAGGCCTACCCTCGCTGCAGCGGGCTCTGTCGCCTCTTTGAGCGGCGCGGTGGTCGCCGATCAAGGATTCACCGGGCCATCACAAACTCTCTCCGCGACTTGCGCCTCCGCAGCGCACGCTATTGCAACCGGAGCAATGTGGCTTGAGTCAGGCATTGTTGATGTCGTCCTCGCGGGTGGCGCGGAGGGCCCGCTTGGCGAGTTCCTCTCAAGCCAGATGAAGGCGGCCGGCCTCGTCGCGTCACCATCTGTTGGCATTCGCCCCTTTGATAAAAACCGTGGAGGATTTCTCCCCGGCGAGGGCTCTGGATTTCTTGTTCTTGAAAGAAGATCCCATGCCGAAAGTCGCGGCGCACAAACATACGGCTTTCTCCGCGGGTTCTCCCTTCGCACCGCTTCTTCCGGAAAAACCGGAGTCGAATCCGACGGCGCAACATTGACCTCGGTCATCCAGGAAGCGTTGAGCGATGCCGGAGCCCCCCCGGATCAAATCGCCTACGTCAATGCCCATGGCACCGGAACAGAAGCCAATGATCGAGTGGAGGCCAAGGCACTCGCCGCCATCTTCGGAACGAAAACTCCGATCAGTTCGACGAAGCCGGTGACGGGCCATTGTCTCGGCGCAACTCCGGCGCTTGAAGCAATTCTTTCTCTCGAAGCACTGGCCAACAACACGGCACCCCCGAATCACAATTGCTCAGAACCCGTTGAAAATCTCCTATTTACACCTTCAGAACCGGCGGACCTAGCGGGCAACCTGGCCCTTTCACTGTCATCCGGGTTTTGGGGGAAGCACGCTGCCCTGATCTTTTCCAAGACTGCGTAGGACTTGGAAGCCACTAGCTGCTTCGATTCGCCATGATCAAATTTAGGGCCGTGCGGGGTTGGTCAGACGGCTCTTAGTCTGGGAGCAACTCCGCCAGTTTTGGTCGATCAATTTTCCCCAAAGCCGTTCTTGGCAATTCCGGCACAGAGACAATTTTTTCCAGACGTTCGTAGCCTACGACACTGGCATTGAATTCGGCCAATAGTTTCTCGGTTTCGCCTTCCATCCCTTCCACGAATCCAAAAATCCTGAAACCTCTCCGCTCGTCGGGAACGGGAAACAAGACAACGTCACCGTTATCGCTTCTTGAATTCTTCAAGCGGAGTTCAAGGCCAAACAAATCGACCAGTTCACCCATCACTTTCACAGTCTGATCCGCCCGCCCTTCAAAGTGCATCACACCCTTTTCAAAACGCACCTTGTCCGCCGTCAGGAACCAACCATTTTCGTCCTTCGGATTCCGAAAAGAAAAAGCCCCTCCGTCCGCCACCAGATACCCGCTCAAGAGGGCATCGCCGCGAATCGCCAGCAAGCCGTCCTTGAGAGTCTTCGTCTCCCATATCGGAAGCACCTGCATCCGCCCTTCTTCGTCTTCGGTCGCAATCTGCGAACCCGCCTCCGTCATCCCATAGGTTCTCCTCACCGGCCAACCTAATCCTCTCAGTCTCTCCAACAGGCTAAGGCTCAGGGCGCCACCGCCGACCAACACAGCCCTCATCGTCTCGGGACACTGAAGTGACCGGCTGACAATGTCGCTCGACTGAGTTGGGACAAGAGATGTCAGCGTCACACCATCGGCCAAACATCTGGAAACGAATTCTTCCGCATTCCATTTGCCGCGCAGTTCCAGACACCGGCTGCCAGAGAGAGACGCCCGCAGCGAAATTCCAAAGCCTCCAACATGGAAGAAAGGAAGAGCATTCATCCATCGATCCTCAGCAGTGACATCGAGAAAATCGTTAACCGCCTTCGCTGAAGCATTCAACGCTTCACGCGAGAGACAAACGAACTTCGGGTCCCCGGTGCTCCCTGATGTGCGGAAGATGCAATGACCGCGGAGTCCTGCCTTCCTCGCAGCTTCCTCCACATCCTTTCCGATGTTCCTCAATCCCGGATTCTCCAGGATCAAGTTTTCGCCGGAAGCAAGTCTCTCTACAAAGTTTTCCACGGGAGATCGTCTAACAAGTCATCAAAACCAAGCCCCGTTCCCTCCGGCGCGAGCAACACGCCATGCGAATCCCTCATCCGCTCCACGAATGGATCATCTTCAAAAAGCCAATGAGTCAGCAAGCCGGATCCGCGAAGGGGTTCAGAAAAACGGGAGGCGATCAGTGCCGCGAAACACTGACCAATTGGGTGGTCCATGTAGCTGGTTACCAGACAGTTACTTGCTCCAGTATCCACCTCATCCAGAAGAGGTTTCACGACTTTCACTCTCGCTGGATTTTTTTCACGATCCGCCGCCAAATCAAACGGGACTTCCGCCTGAAGTTCATCCCATGACCCGGCATCAATAGGCATGGGATCCTCCACGAGATCGATCTTTTCCAACAAGTCCACGCCCAGAGCATCACGCCATGCGAGAAAACTGTCGCGGTCCAACGTCGCATTGAAATCGATCCTCCACCGAGCCTCGGGTAACCGGACAACGACTTCTTTCAACCGCGCCGCTTCCGCGACAACGTCGGGACCGCATTTCATTTTCAGAAACTCGAGATTCTCCAACCTCGCTTCTTCCACTCCCTCGAACCAAATCCCGTGACTCGATGGAATCTCCACGTCGGCAAAAATACTGGTCCCCCTCGACCGTGCGGCTGCATCAAGCGCGCAACAATATCGGCATTGCCGAGTCATGCCCGTGTCGTTCCCGGTCTTTAACGCCACCAACTGATCGTCCAAACTGGGATCGCCCAGTTCCTCCCAAGGATGCAAACAACCGGTCCCGCCGCCGATGCGAACCAGAGCACCTTCGACGGAATGAGCAGTTGTGCGCGCATTCGGAGGCATGCGCAGCTTCATCGTGTATCGCCAAAACTCCATGATAATGAACGATTCGCCCGACGCGCCAATCCCGGGCTCGCGCTCCTGGCTGTCCGAGACCAGCCGGGACGACTGTTCGCACGTCAGCGTCAAGATCATCCGGATCTTTTGGAACCAGGTTCTTCGCATGGTCTTGC
>JBCCWV010000112.1:0-15250 GCA_039192745.1 Verrucomicrobiota bacterium
CCAATGGAAGGTATTCTGCAGCTCTAACAAGTCACGAATCTGCAAGGCCAACTCGTGCGGCAAAAACGGATCCGCGGGCGTCGCACCGACATTGAGGAAAAACGATCCGTCCTCTTTCAAGACTCTCTTCACTTCCGCCACCCACTCCCCCGACCAAGCTAGGTACTCCTCACGCGGCGACCGGTCGTCGTAGGACGCATAGTCGATTCCCAGATTATAAGGCGGCGACGTCACGACCACATCCACCGACTCCGCGGTCATCCCCCGCATGCCCTCGACGCAATCGCCATGCATGAGGCGGATATTCGTCGTTTCGGCAGTCGGCATAGGGACGTTTTCCCGCGATTTGCGCAAAAAACAACGTTGCATCCCGCCGAAAACGCCGAAGGGTGATTCAAACGACCGTTTTATGCCTCCTGCCAGCTCAAAACCCGATTCCGCAACGGAATCCGCGACCGACCATGCCCTAGGCGCACAGTGTTGTGAATCAGTCACCAATACGAAAGACTGCATACTCGGTGTGGCCGAACGGCTCTTTGCGAAGCTGGGATTCGATGCCGTGTCCCTTCGACAGCTCACCGACGAAGCCGGCGTCAATCTCGCGGCCGTGAACTACCACTTCGGCTCAAAAGACGGACTGATTCGCGCCGTTCTCGAGCACCGCATTCTGCCCCTCAACGTTGAACGTGTTCGTTTGCTTAGCGAAGCGGTCGACGCCGCGGGAGAAAAACCTGTCAACCCTGACAAGATCGTTCACTGCTACGTCGATTCCGTTCTCAATGCTGCCGCCGAGACAACCGGGACGGATGTCTCACTCGCGAAGTTGATCTCGCGTTTCCTCGGAGACCAGAGCGAGCACATGCAAAAAATGGTTATGGATCAGTTTCCAGAAGTGGTCGAGATCTATGTGCGCGAGATATGCCGAAGCGTGCCCGGACTCGATCCCGCCGAGGCGCTCATACGTCTTCTTTTCATCGAAGGATCACTGGTTCACTCCATGCTTTATCTCGATCGGTTGCATGTACTTGCAGAGGGATTTGAAGCGCCGGGCGTCGATGAAATCGAGAAACGCATCATTCAATTTGCAACGGAAGGATTGACAGCACCCGCGCCGGGATAGAGTCAATTACAGAGGCAAGAGTTCATGGGCATTCCCTTCAACACCCGGAGCTTTCGTCGCGTCTCATCCGCGGCGTGTACCGTCGTGCTCTCAGGCTGTGCTGCAAGTGCTCCTCCTTTTGCCAATCCGTTGTCCGTCAAATCACCCGGCGAATACGTGACGGTGGGCACCGCACTCGGTGGCCCGGACCGCGATTGGACGAAGTCTTTCAAGGACAAGAAACTCGAGAAGCTGATCGCCGAAGTGCACGAAAACAACTTCGACTTGCAAGCCGCTGTAGCCCGCGTCGATCAGGCCGCGGCCGCCGCCAAGTTCGAGCGCGGAGATCGTATTCCCACCTTGGAAACGAATTTCAATGGCAACCGCCAGCAACAGGCTTTCATCGGGTTCCCTTTTGGCGGCGAGGGAGGAATGGCTCAGGCAACCGATACGCCGTCAAAATCCCGCTTTAACCAGTTTGGTGTTTCGTTAGACCTCTCGTGGGAACTCGACCTCTGGGGCCGCGTGCGGGCCGGGGAGTCGGCCCTCATCGCGCAGACACAAGCAGCAGGTTTCGATTACGAGAGTCTCCGCATTTCCCTCGCCGGCCAAACGGCAAAAGCCTGGTTTGCGCTCATCGAAGCCAATCAACAACTGGCCCTCGCCGAAGAATCCGTCGAAAGCTTCGAAGACTCCAAGGAAATCATCCGCGACCAGTTCAAACTCGCCGATCAATCTGGAGCGCAGGTCCGGCTCTCCATGGCGGACGTCGAAAACGCGAGAGCCACGCTCGCACAGCGGGAAGAGGAACTGAAAGCAGCGACCCGCCAATTGGAACTCCTCCTCGGGCGTTATCCATCCGGAGAATTGAAGGCAGCAAAGTCCCTTCCCTCCCTCGCGAAACCACCACCCACCGGACTTCCTTCCGAACTCCTCTACCGCCGCGCTGACCTCGCTGCCGCCGAGCGCCGCCTCGCTTCCAGCAATCGCGAGATCAAAGAGGCAAAACTCGCACTTTTGCCCAGCTTTTCGCTGACCGGCAGCGCTGGCACCGCCACCGAGGACATCTCGAATGTCCTGCAAATTCCCGACTTCGGAATCTGGAGCATCGCCGGTCGCGCCACGCAAACACTCCTCGCCAGCGGCAAGACCCTCGCCGAAATCTCACGCCGCAAAGCCGTCGTCGCCGAGTCCCTCGCGGACTATCAATCGACCGCCCTCGCCGCGTTCTCCGAAGTCGAGAACGCCCTCACCGCCGAGCAAACTCTCCGCGCTCGCGAAGCCGCACTCGATAAAGCCGATGAACTTCTCGAAGAAGCTTATGATCGCGCAAAACAGGAATACCGGGATGGCGTCGGCGACGTTCTCACCATTCTCACCGCGCAACGTCAACTACTGACGACTCGTAGCCAACTCCTGACTGTGCGCCGCGCGCGCCTCGACAATCGCGTTAACCTCTACCTTGCCCTCGGCGGCGATTTCGATTCGCGCCGTAATGTTGATAAAGCCATTTCTTCATGACCCGCTTCGGACAGTTCGTTGCCATTCTCGTCATCTTTTCCGTGACCGTCGTGCTCATCGGTCTCTTCTTTCTGTTGGCACCGGAGGCGGAAACCGTAGAACGCGAGGTCATCGTTCCCACCGTCGAAGTCGTTTCCGTGAATCCCGTCGATTACAAGATCACGATCGCTTCACAAGGCGTCCTCGAAGCGGAAACGGCGAGTACGATGGCCTCGGAAATCGCCGGCCAGGTCGTCTGGACTGATCCCCGATTCGAGATCGGCGGCGTCTTTGAAAAGGACGAAATTCTCCTCAGCATCGACAGCGCCGACTACAAATCCGCGCTCGAGCAAACCAAGGCCGAAGCCGCCCGTGCACGACTCGAACTTGCCCTTGAGGAGGGTCGCAAGCGGCAGGCACTCAAGGACTGGGAGCGCCTGGGCGGCAACGAGTCACCAACGCCGCTCGTCCTGCGTGAACCGCAGTTGGAAAGCGCGAAGGCTGCCGTCGCCGCCGCGGAAGCGGCTGTGGCCAAGGCCCAGCGGGACCTCGACCGCACGGACCTCAAGGCACCCTATTATTGTCGCGTCGCGGCCAAATACACCGATCTTGGATCTTTCGTCACTGTCGGCTCCCGTCTCGCCGATGTCGAAAGTGCAAGCGAGTTCAAAGTTCGTCTCCCCATCTCGGTCGATGACAACGAATTCTTTCCCCCGCTCTCCGAAGACACGGCGAGCAACGTCACCCTCATCGCCGAATTCAACGGCGATGAGAGAAGCTGGCCTGCCCGCATCATTCGCCAGGAAGGCGCCGTCGAAAGAAGCAGCCGCTCCGTCTTCCTCGTCGCCGCGATCACGAAGAAGGAGGAGTCCGACCGATTAAAAAGTGGACTCTTCGTTCGTGCGGAGATCGAAGGGAACACACTGAGCGATGTTTTCCGAGTTCCGCGCTTTGCCTTTCTCGATCCGCGACGCCTTCTTGTCGTCGAAAACGAAACCAAGGAAGGGACAACCACGGAGAAGCTTCGCTTCCGCGAAGTCAATGTCCTCCGCACCGAAAGCGAAGAGTCAATCGTCAACGGCGGCCTCAACGCAGGGGATCGTATTTGCCTTACCGCTATCGACACTCCGATCAACGGCACTTCGGTCCAGATTGCGCAACCAAAGCAGGCGGAGGGTACGGTCGAAGTCGAGGAAAACGACAAGGAGAAAACCTGACGCATGGAAGGCATTATCCATTGGTTCTCAAGGAACCACGTCGCTGCGAACTTCCTTATGCTCGCTGTCGTCATGCTGGGGATCAATACATGGTTCTCGCTGCGAACGGAGATTTTCCCGGAAACGTCGACCGAATCTTTCGCCGTCATTGTCCCCTACCCCAACGCCTCGCCAGACGAAGTAGAAACGGGCATCATTCTCCCCATTGAAGAAGCGATCCTCGACATTGATGGCATTGATCGCATCCGCTCCACTGCCGCCGAGAATCGTGGTTATGTCGTCGTCGAAGTGAAGAATGGTTATGATGTGCGGAACGTCATGGACGACGCGAAGACGCGGGTCGATGCCATCGAGAACCTTTCGGAAGAAGCGGAAGAACCAGTCATCGAAGAAGGGGTCCTCAAGTTTCAGGTTCTCAGTATTGCCATCTCCGCCGCGACCGACGAGCGAACGCTTCGCGAGATCGGTGAGAAAGTGCGTGACGACCTCCTCGTTTTTCAACGACCCAAAGCGGAAGGAGAAGGTCCGCTCGGGGCGGTGCGAGCGGGTTTGATCAATGCTTGGCGCGGGATCACGGCAGGTGACGCCACCATCACGCAGGTCGAGTTGACCAACGTCCGCCCCTACGAGATCTCGATCGAAGTTTCCGAAGAGACCTTGCGCAGCCACGGCCTTACGCTGGCTTCGGTCGCCAACGCCGTTCGCGCAACTTCTCTCGATCTTCCCGGCGGATCCGTGCGAACAAGGGCGGGTGAAATTCTCATTCGTGCCGCCGGCAAACGCTTCAATGGCGAGGATTACGCCGACATTCCCGTTCTCACCCGCGACGACGGCACGGAACTGCTGCTCGGTGACATCGCCACCATCGTGATGGGTTTGAGGAGGTCGACATTCGCTCCCGCTTCGACGGGCGACCCGCCGTCATCGTCGATGTCTTCCGAGTCGGCGAGGAGGACACGTTGGAAATCGTCGCCATCGTCAAAGACTACCTGAAAGAGGCCCGCGACCGACTTCCTGAAGGTGTGACCATGGAAATCTGGAATGACCAGTCCGTCTTCCTTTCCGGCCGCATGGACCTCCTGAAGAAGAACGGCATTTTGGGACTTCTGTTAGTCTTCATCGTTCTCGCACTCTTCCTTCGCCCGTCCCTCGCCGCCCTCGTTGCCGTCGGCATCCCCGTCTCTTTCTGCGGTGCCATTTGGATGATGCCGGTCTTCGATATTTCGATCAACATGATCACCCTCTTCGCCTTCATCCTCGTCCTCGGTATCGTGGTCGATGATGCGATCGTCGTCGGAGAGAATGTCTATCGCCGCATGCGCACTGGCGAAGACCCGCGACTTGCCTCGTGGAAAGGGACGCACGAGGTGGGTGTCGTTGTCATTTTCGGGATCATCACAACGGCCGTCGCCTTCACGCCCATGCTCGGGGTCAGCGGCGTGAGTGGAAAGATCTGGCGGAACATCCCGTGGATCGTCATCCCCACTCTCATGTTTTCCCTCGTGCAGTCGAAGCTAATCCTGCCCGCGCACCTTGCCTTGCTTCCGCGGTCGGATCCGAACCGGAAGCGTCGCGGATTTTCCCGGCTGCAGCACCGCATGGTCGAAGGATTGGAGAATTTCGCAAACAACATTTACCGGCCGCTCCTGAAAGTCGCTCTTCATGCACGCTGGGTCGTCCTCACCATTTTTACGGCTCTCTTCACTTTCGTCATGGCCATGATCATTGCCGGATGGATTCCCTCGCAGTTCTTCCCGGAAGTGGAGGCGGATATCATCTCGGCCAAGTTGACGCTTCCCAAGGGCGTTCCGTTCGAAACCACGAAACGCTCGCTCCAACAGATCGAGGACGCGGCGTGGAGGCTGAACGCCAAGTTCGAGAATGACGGTCAGCCCATCATTCAGCATCTTCTCAATACCGCCGGCTCTCAACCCTACCAGACTGGGTTCGCCGCCGAAGGCATCCCCACGGATACTCATTATGGCGAGGTGACCATTGAATTGACGAACGTCTCCAATCGCCCAACTTCGGCCAAGGAAATCGCGGCGATGTGGCGCAACGAATCTGGTCCCATACCCGGCGCCGTTGAGGTCGCCTTTCAAAGTCAGGCTTCCGGCGGGGGTAATGCCATCGATCTCGAAATCTCCGGCTCGGATTTCGAAACGCTGGTCGCCGCCGCCGAACACGTCAAATCAGAGCTGGCGACTTACAAGGGCGTCATCGACATCGCCGATAATAACCGCGAAGGAAAGCGCGAGTTGAAGCTCCGCGAACTGACTCCGTCCGGGAAAGCGCTCGGCCTTCGCTTGAGTGATGTGGCGCAACAACTTCGCGCCGGCTTTTACGGGGATGAAGCGCTCCGCCTCCAACGCGGAAAAGACGAGGTCAAGGTCATGGTCCGCTACCCCCGCGAAGAACGGGAATCGGTTGAAGACATCGAGCAGGTCAAGATCCGCACGGTCGCTGGCGACGAGATTCCCATTCGTGACGTCGCCGAACTCGAACTCGGACGCGGCTACGACGTCATCCGCCGAACCGACAACCGCCGGACGATCAAGATCACCGCCGACATCGATGAGACGGTCAAGGAAGCGAACGCCAACCAGGTGGTAGCTGGCCTGACGGGCAAAACACTCAGCCAGATCAACAAGGAATTTCCCGGTGTCTCGTGGTCCTTCGAAGGCGAGCAAAAGGACCAGGCCGACAGTGTGAAGGACATAGGCTCTGGTTTCTTTTTCGCCCTCATCGCGATGTATGTCCTCATGGCCATCCCGCTGCGATCCTACATCCAGCCGCTGATCATTATGACCGCAATTCCTTTCGGAATCGTCGGGGCTGTCCTCGGACACATCGTGACCTTCACGGAACTTAGTATCATGAGCATGTGCGGAATCGTTGCTCTTGCCGGCGTCGTCGTGAACGACAGCCTCGTCCTTGTCGACTATGTCAATCGACAACGCCGCGCCGGAGAGGGGATCATCAGTGCCGCTTGGGAAGCTGGCGCCAAACGTTTCCGACCAATCATTCTCACTTCTCTGACCACCTTTGCCGGACTAACTCCGATGCTCCTTGAAACGGATCTACAGGCGAAGTTCCTCATTCCCATGGCTATCTCGCTCAGCTTTGGCATTCTCTTCGCTACTTTGATCACCTTGATTCTCGTTCCGTGTGTCTATGTGATGCTCGAGGACATCAAGAAATTGCTTTTCAGCCAGGAGAAGATTGATAAGTGGGAAGCCAACCTTCAGGCTGAAGTGTGAGAGGCTATCTTCGGTAAATAGGGAGATAGTTAAAATGCACGGAAAGGCTCAACACCGCCATCGTCGTCGCGTAGACTTTCCCCGCCTCCCGCTCCTGGCCATGGCGACCATGCCAAGATCCATTGGCATTTTGCAACGCGAGCAGTAACTCCGCTGACTGTTCTTTCGCCACATACTCGTGGTCTCCTCCCCGCTGTGCCATTCCCTGAGCGTAATAATACATCCCGTAGAAAAACCATTGCGAGTCAGGCTTGGCTTCCCTTTTGAGGAGAAAGTCGGCTGTTCGACGCACTTCCGCAGCGTCGTATCGCCCACAAACCTGCATGGAAAGCATTCCCGCAGCAGCGGTGGAAAACAAAACGCGGTTCTCGCGATCGGCCTCGTAGGAAAATGCGCCATGCTTGTCGATAAAACAGCGACGCACATAGGCAATAGCGTCATCAATGGATTCGCGCGGCACTTTCAACCCGGCATTCTTCGCGGCGCGCAGGGCCATAACCTGCCATACAGTGACCGATAAGTCGGAGTCCGTACTATTCGGCGCGTAACGCCAGCCTCCCATATCTTTTTCCCGCTTGTTCACGACCTGGGCCCGGAGAATCAGGTCAATCGCCGCCTGACACTTATCGCGGATCCGACGGTCCATCGTGTCGTCGACACCCATTCCGAGTAACTCCGCGAGCATCAGAGTGATAATCCCGTGACCATACATCCGCGACTTATCCGCATTTCCGAAGTAACCCAGATCATCCTGAAACCGATCCAATAAAACAAACTCCAACGCTTTTTTCATCGCTTCCCCTTCCTCCGTCGGGTCGCCGGGAAGATGCCCGGTGGCCGCGAAGGCCATGATGGCGAGAGAGGTCATCGCGAGTCCGTTCCGCGGCGCCGATCCATAATCATAACGACTGTCCGGCAAACGTCCCATGGCATCCTGAATACATCCGGAGTCCCACTGGAGCGAGACGAGATAGTCGGTCGCATTTTCGCACGCTTCTTTCACGAGGTCCAAGTCCACGAACTCGGCTCGCAACGGAGCCGCCGCGAGGGTCAGTAAGACAAAGAGATGGGCGATGACTTTCTTCATTCCTTTTTCGTCTCCTGCGCGATGGCTTTGAAGTAACTCTCAATGGCGTATCGGTAATCCGGCGACATCTCCTGTTCGCGACCGCTAAGAATGTCCTCCGCAACTTTCTTGGGAAGCTTGCTCCAGTCGGCATCGCCGTCCGCCATGGTAACTTCGGTGACGAGTCCGGCCATGCCGTGACCAAACTCTTCAAGATCGGCGCCTCGTTCGCCATCGGCCACGGATGGCATCGTTCCCGGTTCCTCGCTGCCATCCTGCGGCGGCGAGTTGCTTTGGCCCGGCTCGCCGGGGAATCCTAGCGTGCGGGACTTCGTCATCCCCATTTCCTGTTGTTCCATCGCGCGGGACAAGGCGTTCTGAGTGGCTTCGTTCGCCGGCGTTCCACCTTCCGGCGACGATGCCATTTGTTGATCCAGCGCGTCCAAGGCCATGGCCATTTGCAATGCCTGGGGATGGAAGCCTGTGGAATTACTCGATGCTGCGGACATGGCTTCACGGGCCAGCGCTTCCGCTGCCGCCGCCCTTTCTTGCACCGCTTCCTCCGCAACTCCGAGTAACTCACTGGCCTGTCCGGCATTCGGCGCTTCCTTGGCCATCGCGTTTTGCGCGGCTTGAGCTTCACCAGCGGCCACCGCTCCAGTTAATGATCCCGCTTCTGCCATCGCTTGCGCCGCTGATTCATTACCCAGCCGTTCTTGATGGCGCCCCGCCCGCTCCAGCGACTCACCGGCTTCGCGCACATCGCTGCGCACACCCGCTTGCTGATTTGCCTGCGCCGGAGTCGCGGACTTCTGCGGTGGGACGGCCTGTTTCAACTGCCCTTCCGTGGCTGCCGCTTCTGCCAACGTATCTGCCGCATCGGCTGCGGTGCTCGCGGCCAGCGATTCCAATGCTGCCTGCATGCTTTCATTCCGAGCTAACTCCGCTTCCAGCGCCTCCATGAGTGCGTTCGGATTTTCCGCAGCTTCACCTAACATGTTTGCTAACTCCTGGGCATCTCCATAGTCAGAGTCCAGTGTTTGTTCGACGCCCGACTCCTCTTCGCTTTCGCGCAAGGCCATGCGAGCTTCCTGGGAATCGCCTTCGCCACTTCCTGAATTCTCCAATTGATCGGCGAGAGCAGTCAGCGACTCGGCCATTCGTTGCTGCGCGCGGGCCGCTTGATTCAATTCGTGTTGCTGCTCGGCAGGACTTGTTGCGCTCTGCATCGCTTCTTCAATGCGCTCCGCCGGGACATCCACCGGAAGGTTCTGCATTTGCGCAAGCGCGTCATCCGCATCCCGCGCGGCTTCCCGCGACTCGGCGTCGCGAAGATCCTGTCGGTTGGCTTCCGCGACGAGGGCGCTTTGGATCTCTTCGGCTTCCTCCCGATTCTCGTAAAGCTCAGAAGCCAGATCGGCGGCAGTTTCGCCGTCCGGCGGCCCGCCGTTGTTTTGAGCCAAGGAGTTGAGTTCGTCGGACTGCTCGCTCATCTCTTCGGCAAGATTGCGCATCTGTTCGGAAATCGACGGAGCGAGATCGGCGATCGTTTGCGCAGCTTCTTCTGCCATTGGTTGAAGCGCTTCCTCCATCGAGGCGACCTTTTCCTGCAACGACTCCAACGGCTTCGAGACATCACGGTGTTCGCGGGATGCATTCGACTCTCGCTGACTCATTTCTTGCGCGACTTGCTTCGCCTCGTTGCTTTGGGCCAATTGCTGCGCGGATTTTCGCAATTCGTCCGAAGCCGCAGTTCGTTGCATTTGTTCGCGCAAGGATTCCATCTCCGCTTTCGCGGCGGCATGCAGTGACGGGCTTTCCTCTTCGACGCTCTCCTCAGCTTCTGCATTTTCCATTCGCTGCAATTCGTCCAAAGCGCGCCCCAAAGACTCCGCATCCGCCGCGGCTTCGAGATTTCCAACCGCTTCTCCCAGTGCAGCCAACTGTTCCGCGGTCGTCGTCGCTTCTTCCTCGCCACTACCTTCCCGGACTCGATCTTCCAAGGCTTCCATCGCCTGCGCCGCTTCGTTCAAGACGGCGGCGCCATCGCGACCACTCTCGGGGATCGCGGCTTGCTCGGATTTTCCGCGAACCTCGTCCGCCAGCGCATCGAGGTTTCGCGCGAGTTCGTCTTTCCGAGCCGTGATTTCGCGATCAAGAGTGGCGGCTTGCTCCGCGGACGGGTTATTAAGTTCCTCCCGCTGTTTTTCTTTCTGCGCAACGGTGCGGGCCGCGGAGGCCAGCTTCGCCATCTCCGACGCCACGTCGGGGGTGTTTTTGAAGAGGTCCTCGCGAGCTTTCGCTGCTTCACTTTTTGTCTGTTCCGAAATGCGATCAAGAGCGTCCGCCAATTCACCGGCCTTGCGCTCGACTTCCTCTGGACCGGCGGGATCCTTGTTCTCCTCAGGTTCACCAACGGCGTTCTTCAATTCTTCCGCCTTCTTCGTGAGTTGCTTCTGTTCGTTGGGACGCAAGAACGGCTTCAACGCCTCGGTCGAGGCCAGCACACTTTCGCTCCGGTCCTCCAACATCTCTTTTTCCGCATCAAGGACTTCACCGGTCGCGTCGCTTTCTACTTGGGCTTCCGCGCGCTTCGCCAGCGATGCCGCCTCTTCCGCCACCACCTCCGCGACATCTTCGGCAGCGAGCGCGGACACGGCTTCGCTCAACTTCCGAGCCTCGCCCGCCGCTTGCCGCGCCTTGGCTTCCACCGAAGTCAATCGCCGCTCCGTTTCGTCGTTGCGGGCAGCGGAAGTTTGCCGGCGAGCCGCCTCCGCGGCAGGGTCGAGCGAGCGCTCCTTCAGCGCGTTGAGCCGTTCGGCGACAGCTTCCGCTTCACGGCGCTCCACCGAAGTTGGAGCTTCGACCATCAATTCCCGAGCTTTGGTAATCGCATTTTCCGCGAGTTGCTTCGCCGAGGCCGCTTCGGCTGCGGCGCGGGCGATTTTCTGCTGCTCTGTCGGCGAACGTTCGGCCGGTTCTTTCTTCGCCGCCTCCGACGCTTCATGCATCGACTTCTGCGTTTCGTCCAATTGCTCAAAGAGCGACTTCATCTCTTTCGCAAACTTGCGTTCCTTCGCTGCCCATTCCTGACGCTCCCGCGCATTCTCGTCATCGTGGACTTCCAGTCGCAACGTCCTTGATTCCGCCCTCTGGCCCTTCAGATCGACCGCCACCAATTTCACGGCCAAGGTTTCTCCCGACTTCAATCGAAGCGGCGCCAGGGGCCATTCTAAGCGGAGCGGTGACTCTAACAAAACCCCTTCGGGCTGGCGCAAGACGTCTTCTTCCCACTCACCATCGCCGATCCGATAAGCCCGCGCCATACGAGCCAATCCCACGTCGTCGCTCGCAAATCCCGCCATAACCACTCTTTCATCCGGCTGCACTTCCAGACTCGAAGCCGGTTCCGTCAACTCAATGACTGGCGGCAAGTCCGGGCGCGCTCTAATCTCAAAATCCGGACGGTAAATATTTTCAAAGCCTGTTTCCTTCCCGGTCAGTGCTACGTGATAGCGGTCGAAATCCGAGGAAACCGGAATCTTTGTGACCCCATCTTTAATTTCGACAACTTCCGAAACGTCTTCTCCAAGACGAAGCAAGCGCACTTCCATCGACTCCACGTCCTGATTCAAAGTGAATCGCACCTCGGCCTCACTTCCTTCGATGGCACTTAGTTCACCTCCTATCTCTGCCTCGACCGTCAGTGGTTCTCGCCGCGAGTATTCCGGGTAGTGATAAGTCTTCCGAAACTCTACCACGGCCGGTCGTTCGGCGCCGGTGAATTCAAAGTATCGCGTAATCGCACTTCGACTGCGCAAACGGATGCGGTTCAATCCATCCTTCCACGTGAGCGACAAGGAAAACTTCCCGTCTCTGGCCCGCTGCATTTCGACCCTCTCCACCTCGCCGTCCTCGCTGCGGCGCTCAAGCCACATGCGCTTTGTTGAGCGACTATCGGACATGGCCAGCACTTCCGCCTCTTCACCCGTCACGACATAGCCCAACTCCGATGCGGGTTCGAGCAGGGACAACATCACCGATGATGGCCGCTCAATGTTCGCCGTCGGCAAAAAGGCGCGAGCCATCAACTTGTCGAGATGAAGACCGGGCATAAAAAGCAACGATCCCATCAACAGCAGCACGAGAATTGCCCCCGCCATCCATCGGACAATCATACTCCACGGCAAAACTCCAGACGGATGCGCTTCCAATTGCGCCTCGGCAGATTCCTTCGCCAGTTGGCGAAATTGCTCCGAAAATCCATCCTTCTTCGCCTTCTCCAACTCGACGGCGGAGATAATCGATTCGTGATGCGACGGATCCCTCTCTTCCACGGCGCCCGCAACATCGACATCCCGAAGTCGCTGAAAGAAAAACCGTAGCGACGTCACCCAAACAAGAATTCCGACCGCCGCGTATACAGCGACGCTAAGAACCAGCCGGACGTCGTCGGACATAATCAACCATCGGTCCAACGCGGCAATCACTCCCATTCCCAAAAGCAACCCCACCGTCGCGACACATATCCCGCGCACGAGAATCAGCTTCCGGCGTCGGGCGCGGACCGCTTTCAACGCAGTGTCTAGTCTTTTTGTCGTCATTAAGTTAATCTCTCTTTCTTCATCGTGGCATATCGATTCATCACATCATCCCCGCTTTCTTCCTCAACGCCCATTCCGTCGTTAACAAAAGCATGATCGGTAAAAACCACCAGTAACTCGACCAGAGGACGGTTTCGCTCGAGAGGACGCGTTTGCGGTCGATGGATTCGAGGAGTTCGGGGATTTGCGGGGCGTCTTCCTCGTAGAAAAAGTGGCCGAGACTGGCAGTGGAAAGGTTTTCAAGAACTTCACGTCCGAGAGTCAGTTCATCGAGTTCGCGGCCACGGCTGGACCCGACAACCACCTCGGTTCGTGCGGCAAATTCGGGGCCTTCGTATTTCGACCGCACGGAGATCTCGTGGATACCCGGGTTGAGCGGCGGCGTTTGACCACGGAAGATGCCGCCGCCGTTCACATCAGGAGCCAACTCCACTTCGGCAACAATCACGCCGTCGTCTTTTCGACTGAGAACCGCCAGATAGTCGCCGCCGTCGACGGGAGTCCCATCTTCATTCCGAATCCGCGCACGCAGTTGCACCGTCTCGCCGGTGTCGAGAGAGAGGCGATCGACGCCAAGACTAACAAATTCGCCTTGCACGGCAAAAGGTGGTTCGCAGACCCATTGGGTGGCCTGATTCCAGAAGCGCCCGTGGTAGGCATCGCCGACATCATATCGCCAGCGCCACCATTCATCGGCGCCCGAATACAAAACTTTTCCGGCTCCGTAGCGGCGCGAGACGATGATCGGTCGGGTCATGCCGTTTTCCGTCGCTTCGACGAGCGTTTCCGTGCCGGGCAAGGCATCAACTGAAGCCGTCCACAGCGGTCCGGGCAATTCACGCCACAGCTTTTCACTTTCCGCTACCGAACCTCCAATTTGCAGCCACGGCTTCGCTTTTCCTTCCATGGTGAGTTGGAATTCGTTCTCCTGACGCGATCCAGCGGGATTCGTCCATTCGACGGGAACTGCTTTGCCAATCGCGGTCCTCCCATGTTTGGCCAAATGCCCGCGTGAACCATCGAGAAGAATCAAACCACCGCCGCGCTTGCTCACGAATTCCTCAATCCATTCAATTTCCTCGGTCCGGAAAAGCGACGGCGCAACTTCACCGAGAACGATGAGGTCATAGGCAAAGAGTGCTTCCTTTGATCCGGGAAATTCGCCGATTTCGTCACCGCGCAGCCAAGCCTGAATCTTTTCTTCCGGTGCGAGAAATTCGATCAGCGCGTTCACTTCCCATCGCTCATCGCGCTCAAAGAGGCTGGAGATGTAACGCGTCTCCCATCGTGGACGAGCATCGACAATGAGAACTTTGCGACGCTGGGTTGTCGCGAAAACGGAAAACTCCCGCCGATTATTCTCCTCCATTTTTTCCGCTAATTCTTCCTCCGCTTCGCCCACCCGTTCCAACCTCGCTTCGAGATGAATCGGCACCGCACGCAAATCCACTTCGTCCGCCGACATTGAACTCTCGCGAATCTGTTCCGCGAGTTCCTGTAACTCGATCTCGAAAGGAACGGTCACTCGCTTCCTCCCGCCCGTTTCGATGGCCTGTTCCCAAAGCGAGTCGCCACCTTTCGCCGCAACGACGACCTTGTAACCCATGCCGCCGGGCATGTGATCGTTGATTTCTATTTCACCGCGCACCCGATCCTTGAAGTAAAACGCTTCCGGCGCCTTGACCGAGGTGATGGCGATATCATTCGGCGATCGTTCACTACCAAAGCCAACGGTGAAGACAGGAATTCCAAGATCACCCAACTCTTCGCCCAGCAATGCCGGCGGCGTTCCCTCGTTGTGCTGGCCGTCCGACAAGATCAACGCGGCGACCCCTTCCCCTTCCAGGTCGAGCGAGTCGCGAACCGGGTCGGAAAGATTCGTCCACTCCGGCAATCCAGTGCCTTGCAGGATCGACGTCGGAAGTGGCCCCGATTGCTTTCGCCCGCCGCGACGTTGCCACCACCATTCGTCGGCGCGGTTTCCGCTTAAGACGAACAACTCCACGTCCTGATTCTCCTTCAAGCGCGGCAATAACCCCGTCGACTCGTCGAGCAACAGCCGCGTCATCCGATCGCGCCGGTTCCATTGCGAAAACTCTTCCAGCTTCGACGTCGTCAATTCACTCTCGCGATGTCGAGCGAGGTAATCGGCAGCCCGGTATTGAAGGTAATCACGCAATCGTTCACGCATGCGACCGACGTTGACGGCGAGCGACTTCAAGCGGCGGCTGAAGTCCAGCGGATTGACCCCTTCGTCACTCGTCGACAACTCCTGCAAGTCCACTGCCTCCGCGAGAACGCCTTGCACGAAACTCTCTGCACCATCGCTTTCGCCGTCTTTTCCCGTTCCATCTTCTGCCCAGGCTATCAACTCTTGCCCGCCGAGGATCTGCCGCTTTCCACCTTCTTTAGCCCATGCCACTGAGAGGTGGTTTTCACCGGGCCCCGCTTCAAGCACGGCTTCGATGAAATGCCATTCGCCCTTCTTCATCGGCAATTTTCGC
>JBCCWV010000113.1:0-15176 GCA_039192745.1 Verrucomicrobiota bacterium
ATGTTGTCGTAGTTGCGCATTTGAGCCTGGAAGACATTGGCCTCGACTTCAGAGAGGAGGACCTGGCCCATCGTGTTTTTATACTCTCCAAGTTTCCCCCAGAAGGCATCGAACACCGCTTTGCGGTCTTCGCGATTATCGACTCCGCGGTAAGTCGTGTAGCCGGATTGATTCAAGTAAACCACTTTGCCGTCGGATAAGGTGATGGTGGGCCAGGGAAGGTCGGCATTTGCGAAAACGCCGTAAATCTGTGATGGCTCGCGCGTGAGTTTTCCGGCCGCGGCCATGACGCGTTCGGCTTCCGGGGTCAAAGTATGCGGCGCACGGCGCAGAGTGCTGCGAAGGCCATGGTCAAAAGGGGCGAGTCCCGGTGCTTCCGCGATAAATGCTTCGATTTTCTCTGCGCCTATGGCGATGATTTCGGGCCTCATCCAGGAACTGCCTTGCCGGAGTTTGGAAGAGACGGAAGCAGCGCGCTGCTTGCGGGCCTGAGGCTCGGAGTCCCCGAGGTTTTCATCGGCTTTCAGAGAAGCATACACATAGACATGAGCGAGTTTCCGATAGAGAGCGGAGCGGGCTTTCAAGGCTTCTTCGAGAACCGCCGCACTTCCGCCCAACTTTCCTTTGTAGTTTTCCAACTCGGGTATGCCATCGGATACCTCATTGAGGGCTGTTTCCCAGGCTTCGACGGTTGGGAAGATGTTTGTGAGATCCCAGACAGTCGCAACGGCGTCTTCGGAGGGCTCCGATGTTTCGGCAAGCGTTGCGAGAGGGAGGAAAGAGCTTAGTAGAATAAGAAGGAGGTAGCGTGTCATGTCCGTGAATCGTTGTTTAACATATGAGCAAAATCCGGGGTTTCCATCGTGCGTTTCTGGTAAAGCTCCGGCGAAGCGGTTTTTTGTTCATTGTCGTTCCCGCTGCTAAGGGCGGATATATCAAAAGCGTCTATCGCAGGCTCTGTAAGGAATTCATTGAGTGGTCGGAATCGATGATCGACACGGAATCGGAGGAGGGGACCCGAAGCCTAACGCAGAAAGGCTTCATTGATTCCGTAAACACGGAGGGCGTTCTCCCGCATGCCTTTCCTCACCGCCGCTTCTCCCTTGGTCGCGAGAAATTCTTTCACAATGCGCACAACATCATCGATTCTGCCGAAGTGCGCTGACACTCCCCAGTTCGAGGCAAAGATGACGCGGTCTTCTCCGAAAGCTTCGAAACAGGGATCGAGAACCGGCAGGTAAAATTCCATCTGGTCGGGCGCTGATTCCACAAACGGCTTTGTTCCGGCGAAATTCAGGATGCTGGAGATTTTCATGAAGACATTTGGGAACGCCGCACAGTCTTTCACCGCTTTCAACCAGGCTTCGTCCACCTTCCCATCCGTCATGCGGGCGCGGAAGCAGTGATTGATGACGATCTTGAGGTTGGGAAACTCTTGGGCAAGACGGATCGCGTCAGGCGCGTGACTGGAATCAATGAGGAGATCGATGACAAAACCTCCTTCTTCCAGGTTCCCGAGGTGTTTACGCGCGATTTCGTCGGAAAGATAGCCGCCCAATTCTTCCCGTCGAAACCGGTAGCCATTCAAGTAATTTGTCTTCACGTAACGTTCGTGGCGTTCCAGAAAACCTGGCGAGGCGAGATCCTCGCGGGCTGTGTATCCGCAGACGAGGTCGGACTTTTGCGCCTCCTTGAGAATCCAGTCATTGAATTGCGGCTGGTCTTGATCAATGGCCTCCGTGATAAGGGTCGATTGAATCTCAAGCCGATCCGCGAGTTTCCGGTAGTCTTCGGGCACGACGACGTGACCGAGACTGTTCTTGGGGTGGGGCTTTCCCTTGATTGACTCAAGAGCGATTTGTTCCTCCCCTTTGAAGTGCGTGTGCGGATCGATGATCCACGGGTCTGCGGCGTAAGTGTGGAAGGTCAATGGGCCGAGAAGGATATTGAGAACCAGAGTAAACGATTTCATGCTGGGGGGACTGACTGGAATAGGCTTTTTCCGCGCAAAAAATCAAGCCGCGTCGCATTGGGGGTCCTTGCGGTCTTTGTGAGCCGTGTCGCAGCGATGGGTTTAAGGCAGCGTTTGCCCGGGTTTTGTCGATGGATGGCTTTCTTATTTCACCAAAAAATTGCAGATTTTCGTGGGGGAGGATTCGATTAACCCGGGGAATTATGGTTAGATCGTCCGGTCGAGGTTAGTCGCGTAGCCACTCACTCTCGTTCGACAGCACCCGCACCCATGTCAGCCAGCTCATCCGCCATTTCGAAGTCATCCGTGGACGACGACGCTTCTTCGTCTGAAGAGGTGGAATCGACAGAGTCGTCAAAGGCGGGGCCTGAGGTTGAGCCGTCACAAAAACCTTCCCCGCATCGACGTCTTGGAATTCTCGTCCTCATACTGCTCGCCATTTCGCCTGCGATCTTCACCGGTTATGCGGTGGCGACGCATGCGGTGAATATTCCCGTTTGGGACGGATGGGAACGTGCGGTTCTCTTGAAGAAATACTATGAGGGCGATCTTGATTTTGCCTACCTCTACTCGCCGCATATTGATCACCGGATGTTTTTTCCGCGGCTCGTGTTTTTGGGACTTAATGAGTTGAGCGGGGGAGATGTTCGCTGGGAGTGTTATTTTATTTTCGGTTCGCTCGTCGCGGCCTCGGTGTTTCTGGGGATGTTTTGTCATCGGATTTTCCGGTCCGCGACGTGGACGTGGACGATGGTTTTTATCCTGAACCTCTTTTTGTTCAACCCGCTGCAATACCAGAATCTCCTCTGGCCGGTTCAGGTGGCAATGGTCCTGCCGATTGCCTGTTTGTGCGGGATCGTTTGGGCCATGACCTCGCGGATGAACGTGTGGGCGAAATTTGCGGTTGTTTTGGTCGCGGCAACGATTGGTACCCACAGCTTCGGTCACGGGTTGGCTCTCTGGCCGGTTGTTGTCGGTCTTGCGATTCTCTTGCCGGACTTTGGGCCGCGGCGACGCGAGTTCATCATTCTCTCCGTGACCGTCGGCTTGGCCACGATCGCCGCCTACTTCACCGTCGATTTCAATGTCCACGAATCGAGCATGCATTCATATGGCGCGGAACCCGGAAGCGCGACTCCGGGGATGCACAGTCTTCTTGAGCGGGAGAAGGATTTCGACGATGTGACCCGCTTTGCGTTTGTTGGCATCGGTAGTGTTATTGCCCGCGTCTTACACACGGACCCCACCGTGGTGGTGACAGATGCTGGTCGCGGATTGATGATCGCTTTCGCCGTTTTGAGTATTTTTCTTCTCGTCCGTTGGAAGGATAAGGAGCTTCGTGCGGCCTTACTTCCTTGGCTGGCGATGGGCGGGTACTCGGTGGTCGCGGCGACGGCGCTCGCTCTGGGGCGTAATGGTCTCGACCGGTATCGCGCGCTGCTGACTCGTTACATGACGCCGACGATGTTTGTGGCAATCGCGATTGTGGGCATCGTCGCGTATCTCCTCTACCGGTGGCAGTCCAACGAGAAGTCGTCCTATTCCCGTGAGACCCGCACCCGTTGGGCGTTGGGGCTCGCCGTCTTTATTTCCATGGTGATGATCCCGCAATGGGTTTACGGCATGCACAAGATGGAGGCTTGGAAGCTTTCGAGACTTCAAGGGCGCGTGGCTTTGCTCTATCTCAATCACCACGAAACGAAGTGGCCGGGGCGTGTTGAGAAGGATCCCGAGTTTCTCCGCGAGCAGGCGGATTATCTGAATTCGAAGGGATTACTCGATCCGCCGATGTTTGAGAAGTTTGACTTCGGCAGCTTTGAAAAGGTGGAACGTGACGGCAAGAAGCCTTACGCACTTTCCAAGCGGCGAGTCGAGGTCTCGAAGGCTTTTGTGAACGGGCTCGATTTGTGGACGGAGGGCTACGCGTTGCTGGGAGAAGGACACGGCCGCATCGCGGACGGGGTTTTGCTCACTTGGCGAAAGGAAGGGGAAAGTGATTGGAAGGTGATCGCGCTTTGGGAGATGGCGGCAATCAACGTGGCGCGAGTCTCGGTTGTTGATAGTCATTTCCAGCATTCGAAATCACTTTCGCGGCCGAACGCCTTCGCGAAGTGGGAAGCGAGTGCCTCTCTTGCCGATCTGCCTGACGGGCGCCTCGAATTCCGCGCGTGGGCGCTCAATGCGGAAAAGATGAAGGCCTACCTTTTCCACGACCGCTTCTGGATCGAGAAAGGTGGCGAATCAACGCAGCTCCATTACGACGGGACAGTGGTCCGAACCGAGGACGTCGGGAAGGATGTGTGAGGCCTTGAGGCGTTTGCGCAGGGTTTTGGAAATACAGAAGTAGTCGATGCGCCATCCGATGTTCTTGGCGCGTGCGTTCGCACGGTAGCTCCACCAAGTGTAGTGCTCGGGACCTTTCTCGAACTCCCGGAATGTGTCGATGAAGTCGGCGGCAACGTATTTCGAAAACCCCGCGCGTTCTTCGTCGGTGAATCCGGGATTCATTCGGTTTTGTTTGGGGCGCGCAAGATCGATTTCTTCATGCGCAACGTTGAGGTCGCCGCAGAAGATGACGGGCTTGGTCTCTTCGAGTTTCTTCAGGTATTTCAGAAATGCCGCGTCCCACTTCTGGCGGTAGTCGAGGCGTCTCAATTCGTTCTGAGAGTTCGGGGTGTAAACATTGACGAGGTGATAGCTCTTGAACTCGGCGGCGATGACGCGGCCTTCGGTGTCGTGGGCCTTGACGCCGATTCCATTCTTTACTGAAAGCGGTTTCTTTTTCGTGAGGATGAGTGTTCCCGAGTAGCCCTTCTTTTCGGCGGAATTCCAGTGGGCGGAGTATTTGGGGTCCAGCCAATCCATGTCGACCTGCTCCGGGTGGGCCTTGGTCTCCTGGAGGCAGAGGATATCGGGCGCCTCCTGATCGACGAAGTCGGCGAGGCCCTTTCCAAGCGCCGCCCGGATGCCGTTCACGTTCCAAGAGATCAATTTCATAGTCTGCCCTTGCCTGAATGCCTTGCGGTTGCAACAAAAATTGAGTTGAAATCGGGGGCGATCCGGATATCTATCCGGCGTTGGTTCGTTTTTGCTATGTTTGTTTTCCCGGGGCCGCCTAGACGGGCTCGAAACAGCCATAGCACGCATGATTGAAGTCAAAAACCTCACTAAGCAGTTCGGTCCTAAGACGGCCGTGGACGATATCTCGTTTTCCGTGAAGAAGGGCGAAGTGCTCGGCTTTCTCGGACCCAACGGCGCGGGCAAATCCACGACGATGCGCATGATCACCGGGTTCATCCCGCCCACTGTTGGCGAGATCAAGATCGACGGACTGGATGCCCTGGAGTCGCCGCGCCAAGCAAAAGCGAAAATCGGCTACTTGCCGGAGAATGCGCCGCTTTATAGCGATATGGCTGTGACCGACTTCCTGGCTTTTTGCGGGGAAATTCGTGGAATCAAAGGAAAGGAACTCGAAGAGGCCGTGGAGAAGGCGATCGGCATGTGTTTCCTCGAAAAGGTCCGGAACCAAAACGTGGACACGCTGTCGAAAGGGTTCAAACACCGGACCTGCCTCGCGCAGTCAATTTTGCATGACCCGGATATTCTGATTCTCGACGAGCCTACCGACGGGCTTGATCCGAATCAAAAGGCGGAGGCGCGGGCGTTGATCCGTCGGATGGGAGAGGAAAAAGCGATCATCTTCTCCACCCACATTCTCGAGGAAGTCGATGCGGTTTGTTCGCGGGCGATCATTATCGATCAGGGGAAAGTCGTCGCGGATGGCACGCCGGAGGAATTGCGCTCGAAGGCTGAGGGCGCGGGCGACTACAAGGTGACCGTTCATGGAGCGAGCGGCAGTGACATCCGGAGTGCGCTCGAGGGATTGGCGAATGTCGATTCCGTGATCGAAATTCAGTCCGGTGGCACCAGCTTTAAGGGAATCGTCCGCCCGAAAGGCAGCGCCTCAGCGGCGGAAGGAATATTCGGACTCTGCAAGGACCGTGGCTGGAGTCTGGAAGAATTGGGACTCGAAGAGGGACGACTCGACCTCATGTTCCGCCAGATCACGATGTCGGAAACCGAAAACAAAGCTGCTTAAGGGATTTACAAGATGAACAAATCACTCCGCAACGTCTGGATCGTTTATCGTCGCGAGCTTTGCAGTCACTTCGACTCCTCGCTGGCCTACGTTTTCATCATCGTTTTCCTGCTCCTTTCCGTGGGTTTGGGATTTCTCTTCAACCGGTTCCTCGAGAATGATCAGGCCTCGCTTGAGGCATTCTTCATGTTTCATCCGTGGCTCTTCATGGTCCTTGCGCCTGCCGTGGGCATGAGGCTTTGGTCGGATGAGCATCGAACGGGGACGATCGAGTTGCTCCTGACGATGCCCATTGCGGTTTGGGAAGCGATTGTCGGAAAATTCCTCGCTGCTTTCACCGTTCTGGCCTTCGCCATCGTGCTCACATTCCCCACGGTCGTGACCGTGCAGTATCTAGGCGATCCCGATTACGGTCCCATCATTGCGAGCTACGTTTCCAGCTTGTTGTTTGCAGGTGTCTGCCTCGCCATCACGAGCATGGTGAGTTCGATGTCTCGCAGTCTTGTCGCGGCTCTCGTGGCGTCTGTGGCAATTTGTTTCCTGCTGATCCTGATCGGACTTCCGCCGACAACCGACTTTTTCACCAGTGTCATGGGCGGAGCATTTGCGGAAGGACTCGCGGAATTGAGCATTCTCCGTCACTTCATCGACATGCAGCGAGGCGTCATTACGCTGCAAAACCTCTACTTCTACGTGGCAGTGATCGCCTTCTGCCTTTTCACCACGAGCGTCATTATTCGCGCGAAACGTGCCTAACCATTCTTAGAAAATGAGCAGCAATTCGAAGCATTCCTCAGGTCTCCTTTACTCGCTGATTGGCGTCGTTCTCGTGCTCGCCATCGTTCTTGTCGTGAACCGCATTGTCGGTGCGTCGGGTGCGAAGTTGGATCTCACCGAGAAGGGTCTCTATACACTTTCAGACGGAACGAAGAACATTCTCGCGGAGTTAGAGACACCGATCACTCTTCGTTTCTATGCGACAAAGGATTCGGAACTTGTCCTGCCCGATGACAAGGCATTCATCCGCCGCATTGGCGACCTCCTGAAAGAATATCGCAAGGCCGCGCCATCCGGGAAGGTGAAGCTTGAGTTTATCGATCCTGAGCCATTTTCCGAAGAAGTCGACGACGCTCGCTACAACGGGATGCGTCCGTTCGTTTCGGGAAGCGGGGAAGAGGTTTTTCGCGGGCTGACGATCGAGCAGTTGGAAGAACGATTCGCCATCCCTCTGATCCAGCGCGGTAATGAACCGATGCTGGAATACGAGATTTCGCGGGCGATTTC
This sequence comes from Verrucomicrobiota bacterium, assembly GCA_039192745.1. Lineage (GTDB taxonomy): Bacteria > Verrucomicrobiota > Verrucomicrobiia > Verrucomicrobiales > DEV007 > JBCCWV01. The sequence continues at coordinate 7,356 of JBCCWV010000113.1, forward strand.
CCGTTTCGGAGACAAGGAACTCCCGGTGATCGGGTTGATGACGGACCTCGCGCTTCGCGGGTTCACACCTCCGCGCAATCCGCAGCAGCCATTTATGCAGCAGCAGCAACAACAAGGGTCGCCTCCATGGTTGCTCTACGAAGAGTTGCAGCGCGATTATCGGGTTCGTGAGTTCAATACAACGTCCGCGCAGAAGATCGGCGAGGAAGTGAAGGCGCTCGTTGTCGTTCACCCGAACTCGATCACGGAAGAAGTCGAGTATGAGATCGATCAGTATTTGCTGCGGGGAGGCAGTGTCATTGCTTTCCTTGATTCTTTCTCCGAGCTTTCGCAAACGCCGCCACAAACGGGGAATTCCTCCAATCTGCCGACGTTGCTTCCCGCCTGGGGATGGACTTTTGAGCCGGCGGACGTTGTCGTGGACAATGAATACGGGGCAAAAGTCGCCGCCGATATCGTGCAGCCTGCCATCTTGCGTGTTCCGCGTGCGGGCATCAACAAGGATGGAGGTCCGGTTACGGACCAGCTTCAGAGCGTCGATATGATTTACTCGGGTGCGTTTTATCCCGAGGACGGGGCTCCTGAAGGGGTAAAGAAAGAGATACTCATGCAATCCTCCACCTCTGCGGGGACAGCGAGCCCGTTTGCTCTCCAGAGCTACATGCGCGAATTACAGACGGCGTTTCAAGGTGGGCAAAAACTCGATGAATTCGATTTCGATGCGACCGGGAACACGTATGTCCTCGGGCTGCGTTTGACAGGTTCCTTTAAAACGGCGTTTCCGGATGGTCGTCCCACTGATAATGAAAGAGAGGAAGGCGAGGAAGCAACGGCTGATGAAGACGGCGCCGAGAGTGAAGAGGAGAAGAAGGCGGAAGAGGAAGACAAGGACCACCTCAATGAGTCCGTGCAGGATTCCGCAGTTATTCTCTTCGCCGACACGGACATGCTTTATGATCAATACGTGGCGCGCCTCGCGAATATTCAGGGAGGCGGGCGCCTCGTGATGGGTTATCCGAATTCGAACCTCGCACTCGCGCAGGGGATGATCGACCAAGTGGCCGGAGACATGAATCTCATCAAGGTTCGCAGCCGCGGGACTGTTCGTCGCCCATTCACCACCTTTGAAAGAATGAAGAAGAAGGCGGGCGAGCAAAAGCAAAGTGAGTTGGCCAAAATCAACGAGAAATACAACGAATTGACCGCTGAATTGAACACTTCCGTGCAGCAGGATGAAGAGACCGGACAGCAGTTTCTTCGGGCTGCCGACGTTGAGGAAGCGAATGAGAAGCTCCGCGAGGAATTGAAAAAGATTGGAAAGGCTCGCCGTGAACTCGACCGCGAACTGCGGCGCGACATCAAGTGGGAGGGTGTGAAGATTCAGATCATGAACATCGTCCTAATTCCGCTCATCGTTCTCATCGTTGGCATTGTTCACATTGTCCTCCGTCGTTCCCGCACCTCCGCCTCCTAGCTTTCGCATATCCAGAAATGAAACCGAAACATCTCCTTATCCTTGTTGCTATTTTTGGTGCCGCGCTCGCGGCCATGTACGTCTTTAACCAGGATCCTGCCCCGGCGGTGGGGGATAAGAATTACGATGACCCGTTGTTCGATCCCGCACCGGATTTGCGGTCTGTGACCAGCGTGCGCGTGAAGCGTGCGGACTCGGAATTGAACCTTGAGAAAAAGGGCGACGTTTGGGTTGTCGCTGATCGCGACGATTTCCCGGCGAATTTTGAAGGGAAATTGAGAAACTTTGTCACTGAAGTAGCCGAGCTGAAGGTAGTGAGGCCGTTTGAGATCGGCGCATCTGACCTAGGGCGTGTTGGGCTCAAGGAGCCCTCTGAAACCGGGGATAGCTTTACAGAGATGGGTAGCCGTGTTGAGTTTTTGAACGAAGAAGACAAGCCGGTTTTGCGACTTCTTGTTGGCGGAATCTTTGCGCCTCCCGCGACTTCCGGTGGCGCGGCTGGGGGGACCCAAGGCCGATATGTGAAACTCTACAACGAGACCGAGGATGTTTACGTCGTCTCAAACGGTCTCTACACCGCGGAGGATTCCGAACCAAGAAATTGGCTCGAGAAACAGAGCTTTGTCGTGGAAAACCCGAAGTCGGTGAAGGTGACGCATCCGGGCGAGGACGCGCCGGAGTCCTTCAAGATTGAGAAGGAAGACGACGGTGGGGAATGGACGCTCGCCGGGGCGCAGGAAGGGGAGGAACTGGACACTTCCAAGATGGGGAATCTCGGCACGGTCTTTAACAGCGAAAGTTTCTACGATGTTCTTGTTGGGGACGAAGCGAAGGACGAAAACACCGGCTTGGATCAGCCGATCGTGGTGAATATCGAGACGTTCGACGACTTTTCCTATGAAGTGAAGATCGGCAAAGACTTGCCGAGTTCCCGTCGGGCGGTGGTTTACACGGTTAAAGCGGACATCAAATCCGAGCGCGAAGTTGAAGGCGAGGAAACGGATGAAGAAAAGGAGGAGCGAAACAAAGCATTTGCGGAAACGAAGAAGCGTCTTGAAGAGAAGCTTGCCAAGGAGAAGACACACGAGGGGCGCATTTTCGTGTATCAGGATTGGATCGTGACTGGAGCGTTGAAAAAGCGTTCCGAGATCCTTGTGGACCCTGAAGGCGAAGGGGCGGAAGCAGGTGCGGGTATTCCAGGAGGAATCCCAGGAGCTATGCCCATGCCGGCGGCGATCCAAAACCGTGCAATGGCGACAACCCCCGCGATATCCGTACAACAGGCGCTGCAGGACGCACAGGAGCAAGCGGACGCGGTGGAGTCAGCTGCTGAAGCCGTCGAAGAAGCTACGGAGGCGGTCCCCTCAGAGTAGGGGGTAACAATTTCGAGGAGTTGACGCCTTCATCCTGATAGGGCAGGGAGAGTCATGTCATCGACCGAATCCGACGCCGCCAAGCCGGAAGCAAGGGCGGACTTTATCCGCGAGATCATTGCGAAGGATATCGCTGACGACACCCACGGTGGTGCGGTTGTAACGCGGTTTCCGCCGGAGCCGAACGGGTATTTGCACATCGGCCATGCGAAATCGATTTGCCTGAATTTTGGGATCTCGCAGGAAGGGGAGGGTCGGCGTTGTCACCTTCGCTTTGATGATACGAATCCGACAAAGGAGAGTCCGGAGTTTGTGGAGTCGATCAAACGGGATATTCAGTGGCTTGGATTTGATTGGGGGGAGCACTTGTATTTTGCCTCTGATTATTTCGATCAGCTGTATGAGTGGGCGGTCCTCTTGATCAAGGAAGGGAAGGCGTATGTCGATGATTCGACCCCCGATGAGATCCGCGAATCGCGCGGGACGTTGACGGAAGCCGGGACGCCGACGCCGTTTCGTGATCGTTCTGTGGAAGAAAATCTCGATCTCTTCGAGCGGATGCGAGCGGGTGAGTTCCCCGACGGGGCGTGTGTCCTTCGGGCGAAAATCGATTTGGCTTCACCGAACATGAACCTCCGGGACCCGGTGATGTATCGAATCCTTCATGCCGAGCATCACCGGACGGGTGACAAGTGGAAAATCTATCCGAACTACGATTTCACCCACGGTCAATCAGACGCGATCGAGAACATCACCCATTCGATTTGCACCTTGGAGTTCGAGAATCACCGGCCCTTGTATGATTGGTTTATCGAGAATTTACCCGTGCCATCGCGTCCACGGCAGTATGAGTTCGCCCGCTTGAACTTGAACTACACGGTGATGAGCAAGCGGAAGTTCATCCAGCTGGTTGATGGCGGACATGTTAGTAGTTGGGATGACCCCCGCATGCCCACGATTTCGGGGATGAGGCGTTTGGGCTACACGCCGGAAGCCATCAGGGATCTCTGTGCCACGGTGGGGGTGACGAAGTTTAAGAGCGTGACAGATTTTGCGTTGCTGGAGCATGCGGTTCGTCAGGATTTGAATCGTGTGGCGCTTCGAAAGATGGTCGTTCTGCGTCCTTTGCGCGTGGTGATTGAGAATTTCGACGAACTTTTTGTCACGCAAAGCGAAGCTATCAACAATCCGGAGGATGAGTCAGCCGGGAAGCGTCCGGTGGAACTGACTCGTGAATTCTTCATTGAGCAGGACGATTTCATGGAGGATCCGCCGAGGAAGTTCTTTCGTTTGGGGCCGGGCCGAGAAGTCCGCCTGAGGTATTCCTATTGCTTCACCTGCAAGGATTTTGAGAAGGATGAGGAAGGAAACGTCACTCTCCTACGCGGGACCGTGGACCCAGAAACATTGGGCAAAAATCCGGAGGGTCGTAAAGTGAAGGGGGCCATTCACTGGGTTTCCGCCGATCAGGCGATCGATGCAGAAGTGCGCCTCTATGATCGATTGTTCAATGTCGAGGCACCAGATGATGACTTTGTCGATCAACTAAACCCGAATTCGCTGGAGGTTTTGCAAGGAGCAAAACTGGAGCCGTCGCTGGCTGGGGCTCTGGTCGGAGAGAGGTATCAGTTCGAGCGGAATGGATATTTCTGCGTCGATCCGGATTCGTCACCGGAGGCGTTGGTCTTCAACCGAACGATTACTCTGAAGGATTCGTGGGCGAAGATCGCCGCGAAACGTTAGTCGCTAGATTCCAATCCGACGGAAGAGCTGGTCGAGCGGAAGTTGGATGCCGATGTAAAAATCGCCGAACTCGCCGTATTTCACAGTGACTTCGTCGAAGCGCATTTGGTAGACGATACCCTTCACGTCGTAGGTGTCCCGAGCGAATAAAGTGACGCCCCATTCCGACTCGTCGAGTCCGACAGAGCCGGTGATCAGCTGGCGGATTTTTCCTGCCCACTGGCGACCCACAGCGGCGTGACCTTTCATGAGCAGGCGGCGCGTTTCGAAGTCGAGCCCATACCAGTTGTGGCCCTCCCCGCGTCGTTTTGCCATGCTGTAGAAACAAAAGACCGGCCAGTCCGGCATGTTCGGGTAGAGCCGGTCTTTGGAATACTTCTTCATGCGCTCCTCAAATTCCGTTATCGCCGCCTTGAACTCGTCGCTGTCTTCGGTGAGCCCCTTTTCCTCTTTGATTTGCTCGCCGTATTGCTCGGAAGTCGTTGTGTATTCACTCCTTTCCGTCATCGAGAGATAGCTGTAGGCGGGGGTCAAGATGTCCGGGCCAAGCGAAGCGGTGAGTCGCTTTTCGAAGTAATTGAGGTCGTGGAGATCGGGAGTGAGCAGCATGAAGCCGATGTCGGCTTTCGGGGTCACCATGCTAAAAGTGAGCAACTGAGATTCAGGCGTTGCCCGGACTTCCTGAACGAGCTTTGTCAGGTTCGTTTTCGCATCGATTTGCTCATCTTCGCTGAGGAGATCCCACTGGGCTTGGTCGATGTGATAAAAAAGATGGGCGACGTGCCAACCTTCCGCTGGGCGCAGATCGTCGTCGACGTATTGGTCTGCCGAGAGGGAAGATGGATTGGTGGACATGCGGCGAAGGAAAGGAGCGACGTGTGCGACTACTGGCTGTCTTCGCGCAGAAATTTCGCAGGTAGTTTGAAGTGGGCGATTTGGTTCCAGGTCTGATTGTCCGCACTTTCCTTGATCGTGACGGTCCACCGCTCAATGGTTTCGAATTCCACATACTCGGCGAAGAACACGCGGTTTGTGAATCCACCCGATCCGAGGAACGTCGCGGCGGGTGAGCCATTTTGGCGAAACGTTCCCCCTTCGACTTTGAAGGCGACAGCGTCTCCCTGGATCGCGCCGAACTCGTCGCGAAAGAGGGCATGAACAAATGCGGATTGCCCACCGGATGTGACTTTTGCTTCCAGTGCCGGGAGGATCTTGAATTCGGGACGTCCTGGATCTCCCTGCCTCCGATCTCGCCAGTAGGTGTCGGTGATTTCGAGCGTCAAAAGTTCGCCCTCCACCGTTTTCGGCGGTTTATCGTCCGGTTTGATCTCCTCCGACTTGGTGAACGCGTTGCTGTAGGCGTTCTGCATCGCGATTGCGCCGACAATGAAGAAAAGGCCGACGAATGCGAGGGATGCCCACTCAAGGGGGTTCGTCGGAAGCCTTCGTTTGAATGCTCCAAAAAGCGTCGCGCGGACGCTTCCGCCAGCGGGTGTATTGCGTCGAGGGGGGATTTCAGTTTTTGGTGTAGCAGCAGGGATGGCAGTCTCGCTGGAGGCTGGCGTAGATTCTCCGGTAGTCTGAGGAGGCGATTCCTCGACCGGTGTTGCGTCCACAGGTAGGTGAGAGTCCTCTTCGTCATCGAAAACGACGGCCGTCTCTTCTTCGGAAAAATCGACTTCGGGAGGAGCCGGAGTATCTCTGTGCCTTTGACGGGGCTCGTCAGGTGAACCTATATCGAGTTCCTCGAACTCGAAATCGTCACTGGACGGAGCGGGGGATGAGGGTGGGTCTTCTGCCATGGGAATTTGGGTGCGGAACCGGGGATAACTTTTCGCCCCAAACCGGAGCGTCAAGGCGTATTTACAATGCGTTGGACTCTTGACCGTTTACGACAAGGAAATTACTTTATCCACTTCCACTAGTATCGCATTCATGGCCGACCTCGAAAACCGTTATCCTGAAAATACGTCCGGGACTTTCTATGTCGATGACCAGTGCATCGATTGCGATCTTTGCCGTGAAACCGCGCCCGACAATTTCACTCGCGAGGAGGAAGGCGGCTACTCTTTCGTCTATAAGCAACCGTCGAATGACGAGGAGAAAGAGCTTTGTGAAGAGGCGATGGAAGGGTGCCCGGTCGAGGCCATCGGCGACGATGGCACCTGAGCGGGGCACTTCGCGAGTTCTTGCAATCCGCAGCTCCCGGTCGGAGGGTTCGCCGTGAGTGAGAAAAGCCTTGGGCAGATTGCCCGTGAACGATACCAGCGGAAGCGCAAGCGCGATAGGCTTGGGCGTATGCTTGGACTCTGGAGGCGTTGTGATTCGAAGGTGATGGTTGATGAGCCCGTTGCTGTGTCATCGGTCGTCGGGAGGGTGGTAGGTCGGTTGGGGCTCGAGGATCAGCTCACCGAGCAAGAACTGATTGCCGCATGGAAAGAAATCGTGGGAGACTTTCTTTCCGAACACTCCCGTCCGACCGCGGTGCGAAAGCGCATTCTCGAAGTGAGTGTCTTGCAGTCGGCGGTGCTTTTTACATTGGAACGCGAGATGAAGCCCGTCATTGCGAAGAAATTGCGGGAGCGATTTGGCGAGGACAGAATTCGCGACATTCGTTTTCGCGTCGGGTAGGAACGAATTTAGGTAATTCCTGAGGACTACTTGCAGGGCGTGGGTTGCGTGATGCCGGAGTCGCAGCCATTCTCCCGCTTCAAGATTTATGCCGACTTTTTCTCATCAATTGAACCAACGTCTCCGAAGTGCTGTCGCGAACGCGGCGGCGGAAAAAGGTGTGGAGCTGCCCGGGGAAGTTTCAATTTTCGTCACACCCGCTACGGATCCGCGTTTTGGCGACTACCAGACGAATGTGGCGATGATGCTGGGGAAACGCCTCAAGACGAACCCTCGCGATTTTGCGGGAGAAGTCATCGAGGCCTTTGATGGTGAGGGATTAACAGAAAACCCGGAGATTGCCGGACCCGGATTCATCAACTTCCGGCTGACAACAACGGCTTTGGCGGAGAGGCTTTCCGTAGTCGCATCGAATGATCGCCTCGGTGTGGAGCAGGTGCAGAATCCGGAGACGATCGTGATCGATTTCAGTGCTCCAAACGTCGCGAAGCCGATGCATGTCGGGCACATTCGCGGCACGATCATTGGAGACTGTCTCTCACGTGTCGCCAGATTTCTTGGTCATCATGTCATCACCGACAATCATATCGGTGACTGGGG
>JBCCWV010000114.1:0-15147 GCA_039192745.1 Verrucomicrobiota bacterium
GGTTCAAGATCATGTGAAAGCGTTGCCAGGGTGTCCGCCTGCGGCAGAAACCCTGGGCTGTGGGCGATAACGCCCTTGGCGTAGTTTTCTCTCTTCTCCGTGTCCTCCGTGCCTCTGTGCGAGACCCTAACCGTTACCCCAAAAACTCACGACTTCGTCCAAAGCCCTCGCGCGGTGACTGAGTTGGTTTTTCGTTTCCGCAGATAACTCCGCGAATGTCTTCTCATACCCTTCCGGCACGAAGAGCGCGTCGTAACCGAAGCCGCCTTCACCGCGCTCTTCTTCAATGATCACGCCCTCGACGGTACTATCGAAGGTCGCCATTACCATGTTGTCTCTTGCCATGGCCATGACGCAGCGGAAGCGGGCCTGGCGGGCGTCGCCGGTCTTGCCGGTTAGCTCAACCAGGAGCTTCGCGCGGTTGGCGGCGTCATTGGCGTTTTCTCAAGCGTAACGCGCGGAGTAAACGCCGGGGGCGCCGTCGAGACCGTCGACTTCCAATCCGGAATCATCGGCGAGAACAAGTGTTCCCGCGGGCAGCTTTTCGCTGGCGGCGAGAGCCTTGATCCTCGCATTGGCCTCGAAGGTCGTGCCGGTCTCCTCGGGCGGCACGAAATCGGGCAGCGCGGTGAGGTCCGAGACCTCGGAAAACCGGTCTCCGAGGATGGCGCGGATTTCGTCGGTCTTGTGGGTATTGTGCGTTGCAATGACGAGGGACTGCATGTTGTATCCGGTTCTTTTCCGCGGGTGCCCGCACCGGCGGTGAACCCCATTTACCCTGAATGTCTGAACGACGAAAGCAGTATCCTTTCGATGCCATCGAGCCGAAGTGGCAGACCCGGTGGGATGAAGAAAAAACCTTTGGCGCACCGAACCCGGGCGACGCGGACTTCGATCCGGAAAAGCCAAAGTACTACGTCCTCGACATGTTCCCCTACCCGAGCGGTCAGGGTTTGCACGTCGGCCATCCGGAGGGCTACACCGCGACAGACATCATCGCGCGCTTCAAGCGCATGAAGGGGTTCAATGTCCTGCACCCGATGGGTTGGGACGCCTTCGGACTTCCCGCCGAGCAATACGCGATCAAGACCGGTCAACACCCGCGCGTCACGACGGAAAAGAATGTGGAACGTTTTCGCGGGCAGTTGAAGCGGCTTGGTTTTTCCTATGATTGGGAGCGCGAGGTCAACACGACCGACCCCGGTTACGTGAAGTGGACGCAATGGATCTTCCTCCGCCTCTACAATAGTTACTTCGATGAGCGTGAAAAAGCCGCACGTCCGATTCGCCAGCTGAAAGAAAAACGCCGCGCTGAGTTCCCCGAAGAGAGCGCCGATGAACGTCGTGCGTTTCTCGACACACAACGCCTCGCCTACGTCGCCGAAGCGCCGGTCAACTGGTGCCCGGAACTTGGCACTGTGCTTTCCAACGAAGAGGTCGTCGATGGCAAGAGCGAGGTCGGCGGTTTCGAAGTCGAGCGCCGACCGATGCGCCAATGGATGCTGCGCATCACGTCCTACGGCGATCGCTTGATTGACGAACTTGAACCGCTCGATTGGCCCGAAGGAATCAAGGCTCTGCAACGGAATTGGATCGGGCGCAGCGAGGGAGCGGACGTGACCTTTCAAGTGCAGCGCACGAACTCGCGCATCACCGTCTTTACGACGAGGCCCGACACGCTCTTTGGCGCGACATACATGGTCTTGGCGCCAGAGCACCCGCTCGTCGCCGAGATCACCACGCCCGACCAGCAACGTGCTGTCGATCAATACATTATCGACGCCTCCAACAAGAGCGACATGCAGCGCACGGAGCTGGCCAAGGACAAAACAGGGGTTTTCACCGGTGGCTACGCGGTCAATCCGGTCAATGGCGAAGACGTTCCCATCTGGATCGCCGACTACGTTCTCATGAGCTATGGCACCGGTGCGATCATGGCCGTTCCGGCGCACGATGAGCGGGACTTTGAATTCGCCCAGGAGTTCAATCTCGAGATTCGTGAGGTCGTTCATCCGAAGAATGCTCCGGACAAGGACGAAGATGATGATGAACCGCATTGCTTCTCCGGGAAAGGCATCGCCGTAAACTCACCACTCATCGACGGACTCGAAACCGACGAAGCGAAGACGAAGATGATCGATTGGTTGGAGTCGAATGGTTTCGGTCGGCGCGCGATCAACTTCAAACTCCGCGACTGGTTGTTCTCGCGCCAGCGCTACTGGGGCGAACCGTTTCCGATTCTTTGGGAAAAGGGAATGCACCGCGCGATCGACGAAAGCGATCTGCCGCTGGAGTTGCCGGAGATGGAAGATTTCAAACCAACCGGCACGACCGACCCACCGTTATCGAAAGCCATCGACTGGGTGCGCGTCGAAGGCGCGTCCCGTGAAACGAATACCATGCCGCAGTGGGCCGGGAGTTGTTGGTATTATCTTCGTTACTGTGACGCGCGGAATAGCGAGCGCTTCATTAGTGAAGAAGCCGAGGAGTACTGGATGGGTGCAGACAATGGAGAAGCAGGTGGCGTCGACCTCTACATCGGCGGCACCGAACACGCCGTCTTGCACCTGCTCTACGCACGATTCTGGCACAAGGTCCTTTTCGATCTCGGATACGTCTCCACGCCGGAGCCATTCCAAAAGCTTGTCAATCAAGGCCTTATTCAAGGCGAAGACGGCCAGAAGATGTCGAAGAGCCGCGGCAATGTCGTGAACCCGGATGACGTCGTGGAAGAATACGGCGCCGATTCATTGCGCCTTTTCGAGATGTTCATGGGGCCGTTGGAGCAGACGAAACCTTGGAGCACGAAAGGCGTCGAAGGCGTCTTTCGATTCCTCTCCCGTGTGTGGCGCTTGTGCATGGAGTCCGATCAAGAAGGCAACTGGACAGTTTCAAGCGCGCTCGTTGATGAGGAAGCGGACCGCAAGACGTTGAAAGTTTTGCATGAGACGATCAAGAAGGTTTCCAGCGATATCGAAGGCCTCGACTTCAATACCGCCATCGCGCAAATGATGGTTTGCACGAACGAACTGACGCAGTTGGAAAAACGCCCCGTCAGCGCCGTCGCAACCTTGCTGCAATTGCTCAATCCCTTCGCGCCCCACATCAGCGAAGAACTTCACCAATTGCTTGCCGCAAAATTCTCGACCTTGCCGTCGTCGGAAATCGCCCGTCAGCCATGGCCGGAACACAACGATGAGTTTCTTGTCGTCGATGAGATTGAAATGGTCGTGCAAGTGAACGGAAAACTCCGCGACCGCATCGTCGTCAAAAAGGAGTCTTCCAAAGAAGAAATCGAACGCACCGCCCTCGCCTGCGAAAAAGTCCAACCATTCACCGAAGGTAAGACAGTCCGCAAAGTCATCGTCGTCGCCGGGAAGCTGGTGAACATCGTGGCGAACTAGCGAGCTTAGAGCGAAGGGCTTGGAGCGAAGAGCTTAAAGGTGCCTCGCTGGCGCTCGTAGGGATACAGGGACCCGTGAGGGCACGGGCGCTCCTTTTGTTTTCGACGCTTCACCGCAGTTTTCCGACTCTACGCTCTTAGCTCTGAGCTCTCCGCAGCGAAGTAGTGGGCGAAGGCCTCGGTCACGCCTTCGCTGGCGGGGCGGCTCGCGATGTAACCGCCATGGGAGGCGACAAGTTCCTTCACTTCGTCGATGGCGTTTACCGGGCAAGCGATCATCCCAGCGTGGTCACGATCGAGCATCGTGACGTCATTGTGGCTGTCGCCCGCGACAAAGATATCGGAAGCCGAAATGTCTAACATTCTCGCCAATTCGCTGAGTGATGTCCCTTTATTGTATCCCACGTGACTGAAGCGCAGGTAGATGGAATTGCGTTCGTAGGAAAGCTCTGGCGGCAACTTCGAATGCGCTTCTATGAATTCGCAAATGCGATCCATCTCCTCATTCGTCGTCGCAATAATGCCGGCGGGATCGTCCGGCGTTGAGATGTAACTCGCGACGGTTTTGGTCTTGATGTATTTCTGCACCTCTTTGAGAAATTTCTTACAGGACTTGAAGAGGCGCTGGTGTTCCTTCTGACTTCGCTTGTTCCAGTCGCCGAAATCCACCCAGCGATTAAACGGCCCGGGCTCAAAGATTTCGCGTTCCTTGGCGATAATGTAGTTCGGCAATGGGCGGATTTTGAATTCCTGAATTCCCTCCAGCGCGTGAAAGAGCGTGCGCCCGGTGTTGATCGCCCACAAGACGCCGTTGTCGCACAAGACCTGCAGCCACCTGAGAAAAACCTCACTCACCCCATCGCCGACAATCGTGCCGTCGAAATCGAGACACACGAGCTTCGGCAACTTCGGCGAGACGCCGGGGCTGGAGGGTTCATCCATGGATTGCTGGGACGGCGACGTTCCTTGCAATTGCGGACCACGCAAGCGGGAGTCACTCGACACCGCCAACTCAACGCCTATGTTGGCCCGCTATGAAATCCGCCTACGAACTCGCCATGGATCGCTTGAACGAGGAATCGCCGGTCACACCGCTGACCGACGAGCAAAAGGCGGCCATTGCGGAGATCGATGACAAGTTCAAAGCCAAGATCGCGGAACGCGAAGTCTTCCTGAAGGGAGAAATCGCGAAGGCGCAGGCGGCGATGAACTTTCAGGAGATTGCGGAATTGGAGACACAACTCGCCAGTGACCTGAAGCGACTTCAGGACAACTGCGAGAGTGAAAAGGAAAAGATTCGCGAAGGTGCGTAACTTCGCGCGGCGCTACGCGGCTTTAGCTTCGCCGTAGGACGCTTCCTTCATCACGGTCGCCAGAGTCGTGTAGGTGATGGTCCACGCTTCCTTGGTTTCATCGGTGAAGTCATCACCGAGGCCTTTGGCCAAGGTATCAAGAAGCGCGGCGCCGACCGTGTCGTAGTGCTCGGCCTTCACGCCGTATCCGACGTGGCGCTTTCCGAGAGCTTGCACGGCCGGGACGAGTTCGCCGAGAGTGTCTAGACCTTTGACAGCGGCGGTGATCATCTGCATGAGCTTCTTGCCCTGTTCCGACATATCGGAATTGGCAAAGAGCGGCTTCACTTCCGGGTCGAGCTCGAAGAGCTTGGCATAGAAGAGTTCGGCGGCGGTGTCGGCGATGGGCACGACTTTTTCCCAGGAACCTTGGACAAGTTCCTTCTGCGCAAGGGTCAAAGGGCCCTCAGCTTCGGGTTCCGGTTCAGCTTCAACGGGGGCGTCTGTGGTGGTATTTTCCATGGGTGGTGGTGACGGTGTGGGTTCAGTTTCGGTTTTTGCCTCAGCGGGAGGGGCAAAGATTTTCTTGAGTATGGAGAGCATTTTATTAATTTGTTAGAGCTTGCTCGGAAGCGGCGACCATGAATTCCACGGCGGAAGCCATCTCCTCGTCCGTGAGGTAATCGGATCCACCGCGCGCCGGCATTTCGCCGTCGGGTCCGATGAATCCTTCGATGGCTTTCCTCACCATGGCGTCTATGCCTTTCTCCGAGCGTTTGGCCCATTCCTCGGGTTCGTTGAGTCTTGGCGCTCCTTCCTCGCCTTCGTTGTGGCAGAGAGCGCACTCTTGCCGGTAGACCTCTTTGCCTTCGAGTAACGTCGGGTCTTCAGGAGTCCAATCCCAGGGATGGGCAGGTTCAGTTTTTTCTGAGTCCGAGGCGGTTTTGGCGGGCCCCCCGCAGGAAACGAGGGAACCCGCCACCACCATCAGCGCGGCCGCGGATGCGGCGCTACGTTGAAGTTTCATGGACGCGGTTCACGGACGTCAGGCTTTCGGAATACGGATGACGATGCCGCCCATCACGTCGTTCTTTTTGAACTCGGGATATTCTTCCTTCCGGTTGTCGTGATGGTTGTGGCAGTCCCAGCAGGCGGGCGCAACCGCGCGGTCCGGATAGATTCCGACAAAGTATTTTCGACCGCCGAGTTCCTCCTCGCCGACCCACTTTTTGCCGTAAAACTCACTCGATTCATCGGAAACGGCGGCCAATCCCTCCATGACGGCGGGCGTCCGCTTCTTGGCGTTTTCGAAGTTCAACGGCCAGAGCGACTGAAGGGAATAGGAGAACTCGAAGGGCTTCTCGGCCCCATCGACTTCTTCGGCGCCTTCGCGGAAGAACTGGGCGGGAAGGAGAAGCGCCTTGTTTTCTTGCCACTCCTCGTGGGCCTCAATGACACCTTCTTCTTTGACTAGCCGGTTGACGATTTTGCTCGCGTAGACCTTGCGGTCGGACTTGAGCACGGTGTAGAGCGCCTCTGCAACTTGCTCGGCATTGTAACCAGCAGCAGCGGCTTCAGCCGAGCCCCCACAGGAGGTGAGGTTAATGGCACTTGCCATCACAATCGCAGCGGTCGACAGGATGATCAGTATTTTCATGGTTTACTGTGTTATGGTTATGTTAGTTTGACGGTTTGGGGTGGAATCGGCAGGGGTGAGTCCCTCCGGATTCTCGTCAACGGCGGCTTCGAGGTACTTGCGGATGGCCGCGAGTTCCTCGTTGCCCTTGGCTATGGCGGTGTCTACGGCCCAACCCATGCCGGGATGGCGTTTGGTGGGAGGACCGGAGAAATTGTTGTGGATGAGCGCGTGATCGGAGAGCGCGTCCATCGCGAACTGCATGCCGTGACATTCCATGCAAGTGTTGCGGAGCATCTTCTCGTTCGGCGTCAGGTTGGCGTTCTGATTGTGATTAACGATGATTTCGCCGTTGCGCTCGACGCGCGGCATGTGGCAGGTGGCGCAGGAGACACCGGAGCCTTTCACGCCACCGGCGAGCTCGGCGGTCCAGAGCGCGTAGTGTTTTGAGTTGGTGTAGTTGAGCGTGTGGGAGTCGGCGTGACATTGCATACAGGCTTCCTGCGCAGCAAATTGACGATCAACGGTATGCGGGTCATGACAGGAGTTGCAGGAAAGCTCCGCGTGGGCGGCGATTTCATGCATCGGCTGGCGTGCCATCGAGGGCTTCATCGGAGAGAGCCCGACGTGGGCGAGTCTCATGCCGTGCTTTCCTTTCTGGAAGTCGACGGACTCCGTTTCGTGACATGTCATGCAGAAGGACATGCCCGGTTGTTCGATCCACGTTCCGGTCTTTGGATCGTCATGGCAGTCCGAGCAGTTCACACCGGCTCTCGCGTGGGCGGAATTTTCCCAATCGTGAAGTGCGGTGCCGATCTCTAATTTCGCCGCGGGTGCATCCGCATTTTCGGCAGTGACTGGTTCACGTTCTTTATTGCCTTCGTCGAGCCAGCGTTGCAGCGCGTTGGTTTCCGGCACGACAGGAGCTTCGAGAATGTCTCTCTCGCCATAGTGCTTCACGAGGAAGCTTGGAGCGAGAGCCATGTTGTCGTGGAAGTTGTGACAACCCGCAGTAGCGCAGGAAAGGAAAGAAAGCTCCTTATGGGAATCCAGCGACTCAAGCGTGACCTCGTGGCAGTGCGCGCAGTAGTCGTTAGGAATCGTCACTCCCATCTCCTGCGTGATCTTCTGGTTGTGCTCCTGGTGGCACGCGACGCAGGACATGGCGTCAATTTTCTCGAGGAAGATCGCGTTCTCCGGATTGCGGAACTTGCGCACGGGATGGGAATCGGAAAAGGCGGTCAAATCCTCGCCATGGCACTGATTGCAAGCCGCGTTCGAGACTCCAGAGGACGTGAAGACGTTCTCTCTTTTCTCATTCACATGGCAAGCGGAGCATTCCATTTCGATTTGGTAGTGGCCGTGGGTCGTTATGCCGGGAAGAAGCGGCGTTTTGTCTTTGGCGCTGGTCTGGATGTATGTGAGGTAGCCCCCGATGACGGCCGTTAAGGCCAGCCAAAGCAGCGTGTTTTTCTTTCGCTGGAGCCAGTGGGCCACGGGGTTCTGGTTTTGTTAGTTTAGTAAAGGTAGACGGACAAAATGTGGAACGTGAGCAGGATAGGCAGAGGCCAGAAGAGGACGAGGTGGGCGTATGTCAGCGCCGGACGGAAGCGACGGGCGGTGAGCGCCGCGTTCGACGTGCCTGAAGATTCGACGGCCGCGACCATGCCTGAAATTGCCCCCAGCAGGTTCAATCCGACGAAGGTGAACATGAGCCAGAAGTTCAAATTGTGACCGAAGCGGAACCCGGTGTGGACGAAGAGCGCGATAAGAGCGGTCAGTCCGAAGGCGGCGTGGAAAAATCGCCAGCGCGCAAAATGGCCGATGCGGAACCAACGGAAGCGTTTGCGCAGCGAAATGAGGAGTCCAAGCAGAACGATTCCGAGGAGCGAATACCCGGTGATTTGTTTGATGATGCTGTCCCGCCAGAATTGATCGACGTCATACCACCAGGACTCGACGGACTGGGCCATGGCCATGGGTGGAGCGAAGACGGTGGCCATTACCGCGACGACGGCGAGCGTGGAGGCGATGAAGAGCGAACGAACGGCGACGGGTTTTTCTTCGACGACGGCGCTTCCGGCGAGCTGGTCAATGAGCGGTTTGCAGGACCCGCAAACGGTCGAAGCGCCGGTTTTGGCGATGACTTCTTCGGGGCCAACCTTCAAGCAAGCAACGATCTCCTTCTTGCACACGCTCATGCAGTTGCAGATGATGCGGTCATCAGGCAGCTGGGCGATGCTCGTTGCCGATTCCTGATCCTTGAGGCGGCCTTCTTCACGAAAACGCGCGATCTCCGCTTCCCGCAGAATGGCGCCTTCGAGGTAGAGTGATTGAACCTTCCCAGCCTCGTCCCACGGCCCGACGGCCAAGCCGCCTTTCAACTCATGGCGCGGACTCACCACGAGCATGCGGTAGATCCCTTCGTCTTGAAATTCGATCAAGCGCCCCTTTTCCAAAGGATCTCCAATGGTGACGACGTCGATACCGAGCATCTTCAGTCGTGTCGAAAGATCAGGCTTCAGGAACGAAGGCGTCTTTTTGCCCGCAATCCGGTTCGCGACATGACGGGCCATGACGTAACCCGGAGCGGCCAGTCCATATACCCGACCCTGATGCAACGCGCATTCGCCGATGGCAAATATCTTGTCGTCCTTGGTTTCCAATTGATCATCGACGACAACCCCACCGCGGGCACCGACGGTGAGGTCCGCTTCGCCCGCGATTTCACTGTTCGGAATAATCCCGGCAGAAACGATGATCATGTCTGTCTCGACAGATTGACCGTTTTCGAAACGGAGCGAGAGCTTGTCGCCGGTCTCCTCGATCGATTCCGTGTTCTTGCCAGTGAGGACTTCAATGTCCTGTGCCTCGATTTCTGCGAGGAGAATCTCCGATGCAGCCTCGTTGAGTTGTTGCGGCATGAGGAACTGCGCGCGCTCGATGACAATTGCTTTAAGACCAAGTTTTTGCACCGCCTGCGCGGCCTCTAAACCAAGCAACCCGCCTCCGATGACGGCGGCTGAGGATTTGCCCTTCGCCGACGCGATGATCTTCTCGAGGTCTTCGATCGTCCGGTAAACGAAGACCGAAGGATGCTCGATCCCGGGAATCGGTGGAACGAACGGTCGCGACCCCATGGCGAGAACGAGTGCGTCATAGTTAATGGACTGACCGTCACTAAGTCGAAGCGTGGACAACTCCCGATCAATTGCGTCAACCCGCGTGCCAACTAATAGCCCCAATCGATTCTCTTCATACCAAGACGCTGGCTTCAAGGTCAGATAGTCCGCGTTCTCGTGATCAACGTACGTGGAAAGACGAATGCGGTCGTATGCAGGCCGTGGTTCTTCGCCGATGACAGTGACCTCCAGCTTTTGGTGCAGACCCTTCTCCACGAGTGACTCGCAAAACTTCTGTCCCACCATGCCATTGCCGATAACCACAAGCCGACTTCCTTTCGGAAACTTGCGGCCCCGACTATAAGTCTGGCGCTTTGGCGCAGATGTAAACGCGAGGGACATCTGCTATCTGTTTGAGCATCAAAGAGACCACGGAGACTTTGCCGTTCACGAAACGTGATGAGAAATTAGCACCACCAAATTGAATCCCGCTCATCTTGAGATTGAGTCTCAATATCTATCTTTAAAGGGTTTTCGCGCGGTTTTCACCTCTTACTCTGAAGGGTTTAACTAACATTGAAACAAAAATTCACGTTCATCAGAACCCAGTTCCTTCCAATGACCCTGCTTGAGATCACCAAGGGGAAAGCGGCCAACACCGACACGCACAAGTCGCAAAGTCGGATACCCGATAGCGGCGGTCATGCGGCGCACTTGCCGGTTCTTTCCTTCTCGCAATTCCATCGTTAACCAAGTCGCGGGAATGTCCGCGCGTTCGCGAATGGGAGGATCGCGCGGCGGAAAATCCGGCTCACCTTTGTGAACTTTCGCGCGGCAAGGCAAGGTCTTATAGCCTTTGATTTCCACGCCGCCCCTTCGCAGTTTCTCAAGATCTGCTTCTTCCGGCGCTCCTTCCACTTGCAAAAGATAGCGCCGGCGGTGCCTGAATTTCGGGTGCAGCAAACGATGCACAATTTCATTCTCGTCCGTTAGTAAAAGCAACCCCTCCGAATCCATGTCGAGTCGACCGATCGGAAAAACCTCCTCTGGCAAATCAAACTCCGCCAACGTGCGCTGCTCCGGCTCGTCGGGATTCCGATTAAACTGACTCAGCACACCGTAGGGTTTGTGGAAAGCGATCAGCACTTGGGGATCATAGATACTTTTCGCGACCTTTCGCGGATTTCGTGGTTTTCCAAATTGCCGAAGAGGGCATTCGGCTCTCGTATGGGCAAGTGCGCTATCTACTTGGACAACGTTTTGCCAACACCTCTCAGCCCGAGCTTGGACTCGGCATGGTCATCGATTCCGCCGTCGATTCCGTGGAGATCGAATTTGCCGCCACCGGCGAAAAACTCCGTTACGCGGCGGCAGCGGCCCCACTCCGACGGGTGAAGTTCGGACTCGGTGACGAGATCGAATCGTGGGACGGTCGCGCGGGAACCGTGGAAGAAGTTCGGGAAACGCCGGATGGGTTGCTGGAATACCGTATCGACAGCGGGTCCTGGATTGAAGAAGCCGACCTCGCCGCGCATCTCTCTGAAGAACGTCACGATGATGCGTTGTTCGCCGGCCGCGCGGGCACGACGCAGGAATTTGCATTACGCCGCCGGACTTTGCGGGCGCGGGAAAAGATGCGTTCGAGCGAAGTGCGCGGATTGCTCGGCGCGAAAGTGGATTTGATTCCTCATCAGCTTTTCATCGCCAAAAACGTCGCCGATCGTTCGGCCACGCGGGTTCTACTCGCCGATGAAGTGGGTCTCGGTAAAACCATCGAAGCCTGCTTGATCATGCACCGCCGGATGATCTCGGGCCGCGTGAAGCGTGTGTTGGTGTTAGTGCCGGAGGCATTGGTTCACCAGTGGTTTGTCGAATTGCTTCGGCGATTCAATCTGCAGTTTTCCATCTTTGACGAAGACCGTTGCCGTGCGATCGAAAGCGGCGGGGAGGGAACGGAGAACCCGTTCCTCGAAGAACAAATCGTTCTCGGAAGCACGTCATGGATGGCCAATGCGAAGGGCCGCCCGGAACAGGCCGCGGCCGCGAATTGGGACATGATTGTCGTCGATGAAGCGCACCACCTCCAATGGTCGCCGGAAGAGGAAAGCGCGGATTACCAGCTTGTTCGCCAGCTTTCGGAAGCGACGCGGGATATCCTTTTGCTCACCGCAACGCCGGAGCAACTCGGTCGCGATGGGCATTTTGCGCGGCTTCAACTTCTTGATCCGCAACGGTTTTCCAACCTTGACGACTATTTGAAGGAGCGGGACAACTACGGTGAGATCGCCGACCTCGCCGCGGAGGTCATCGAGGCGAAGAAGATCGACGAAAGTCTGTCCAAACGGGTTGGCAAAATTCTCGGCGGCGACTCGCCAAAACAAAAAGGAGCGATCGTGGACCGTCTGATCGACATGCACGGCACCGGTCGCGTCATGTTCCGCAACGTTCGAAGCAACCTCGGCGGATTCCCGGAGCGGAAGGCGCACTTGATACCGCTCGTGGGCAGCGACCTCGCTCCAGGTTTTGGAGAAGTGTTAGTCGAAGATGATCCGCGTGTGGAATGGCTCGCCGGTTTTCTCAAGGACAACCCAAAACAAAAGGTGCTCGTCATCGGCTCGACCCGCGAACTGGCCGAAGGCGTCATCGAAGCGATTCAGGAAAAGGTCTTGATCAAGTGCGCGATTTTCCATGAAGGATTAACCCTGCTGCAACGCGATCGCAATGCCGCGTGGTTCGCCGAAGACGAAGGCGCGCGCGTGCTCGTGTGTTCGGAGATCGGCAGCGAAGGACGGAACTTCCAATTCGCTCACGACATCGTCCTCTTCGATCTTCCCACGCGTCCCGGCCTCGTCGAACAACGGATCGGTCGCCTTGACCGGATCGGGCAGACCGAAACGATTCAGATTCACATTCCCTTTGCCGCCGGCAGCGCCCACGAGGGACTTGCGCAATGGTATCAAGAGGGATGCAACGCCTTCGAACGTTCCCTTCGGGGCGGATCGAACGTGCGTGAGGAGTTCGAGGAAAAGGTGAGCGGCATGACGGAAATTCCCGCCAAGGATTGGGATAAAATTATCGGAGAAACACGGGAATTCGTGGAGGTTTTGGATGAAAAGCTTGAGGAAGGCCGTGACCGTTTGCTGGAGATGGCTTCATTCCGGCGCACGGAGGCCGAGGCTGTCACCGGCAAGGTTCGTGATGAGGATGAAGAAGATTCGCTAAACCAACTCTTCGTCGATCTCTGCGACCAACTTGGCGTAGCCGTCGAGCCGCTGGACGCCACTTCGATCACGATGAAAGCCGACACGGTTTTCTCCGGCGAAGCCTTTCCCGGAATGCGCGACGGTCCGACGCCCGGAACGTTTTCCCGGGCGCAGGCACTCGAACGCGAAGAGATGAGCTTTCTCACTTGGGACCATCCAGTCGTGCAATCCTCAATGGATCTCTTGCTGAGCGGCGAAGCGGGTAAGGTTTCCTTCGCGGTTTGGCCGCAATCAAAAGATTCGAACATGCTTCTTGAATTGGTCTTTGTCGTCGAATGCCTTGGCGCGGCGAGCCTTGACCTTGATCGGTTTCTTCCGCCGCGAGTGGTGAGAGTGTTAGTTGATAAAGCGGGGAATGATCTTGCCGCGAGCATTTCCGGACGCACACTCGACGGAGTGGTAAAGGACGGCGACGTAACGAAGCTCGACGGAGAACGTGGAGATAGGCTCCGGGAAGCCTTTGATCAGGTTTGGGACCGCGGTCACGAATTCGCCGAAGCGCACTCGAAGAAGATCATCGCCGGGGCTCTGGCCTCTGCAGATAAGACGGGAAGCGAGGTGCTCAACCGGCTGGAAAGCCTGAAAAACAAGGGAAATCCCGTGCCGGAAGCGGAGAGACTCGCCGCCGAACACGAAGCGGCCTCACTCGAAAACGCGCTCAACGCTACACGCCTGCGGCTCGATTGCGCACGCCTCGTCCTCATCGGCGGCGCGGCGGAATCCTTTGTGATTTACTAAAGGAAGTCGCGGGCCCTAACGCGGCCACTTCACGACAAAACGTCGACCAACCGGCGAGTCAGGCGGGATCACTTCTACCTCGGGGAAACCATCCTCTCCCGACGAATTGTTATGTGCATGCATCGCATGCGCATAGCGACGTTCCTGTTCTCCTGCGATCCAAACGAAAGCGGCGAGAACAACAGTGAAAGGACTTTTGGCAAGGAAGAGCCCCCACCCGCCGATACCGAGGGCAAGGACTTTGCCCATAAGCGCTGCAATGTCCGTCGCGCGCAGATGACCGATCTTCATGGAGAGCAGGGCACGGAAAACCCGTCCACCATCCATCGGAAAGGCAGGTATCATATTGAAGATCACCAGAATGATATTCGTCACAAGCAGCGCGTTCAGCAATCCGCTCAGAGTAGCGAAAGCGGCGAAGTTCAAGACCCCGGTGATTTGATTGAGCAAGCCAAAGGCGTAGCCAATCAAGACGAGAAATCCGGCGATGAAGACATTCACCAGCGGACCCGCGACGGCGATGACCAACTCCTGTTTCGGATTGGTGGGCATGCGTTCAAGAGCAGCCACACCGCCAATGGGCAGAAGCGTAATGCTCCGCGTGGGTATGCCGTAAAATCGTGCTGCCAGGCTGTGGCCGAGTTCATGCAGAACGGCACAACCAAAGACCGCAAAGATGAAAATAACCCCCCCGATTGCTCCAGCGACCCCCGCCCCTTGGCCGAGCATCGTCAGAGCCACCCACAACGGCAACAGGGCGAACGTCCAGTGGACGAAAATGCCGATGCCAAAAGCGGAGCCCAGTTTGAGAGAATTCTTCATTCGTTCTGTCTATGACAACCTTACGCCGGGATTGTTCCCATTTCCCGCTTTATAATTCCCCGCCAATTTTGGAACGCTCCGCCGCTCGACCTCTAGATCAGGTCAATCGTTGGGTCGCAGTCGCCGCAAGTGTCGCGTTGTCCTCGGTGCGTTTCGGTTTCTCGGCGCTGGCGAGTTCTGCGGCTTCTTCTTCCGTTTCTTCGTCCTTGGACTCTAACAATTCGCCTAATCGCTGACTCATCTCCTCGACTTCCAAATCCTGTTCAAGAACCCCCTTGTGCGCGAGACTGATCTGCCCCGTCTCCTCGGAAACCGAAATCGCCAGCGCATCGGATTCCTCCGTGATGCCGATGGCCGCACGGTGACGAAGGCCTAGGCTGCGGTCGGTTAATTCGCGCTGTGTCACGGGAAACACACACCCCGCACCGCGGATGCGACCGTCACGGAGAATAATCCCGCCATCATGCAGTGCCGTGCGCGAGTGAAAGATCGTCAGCAAAAGCTCGGGCGTGAACTTGGCGTCGATGGCGACTCCGGTTTCGAGCGCGGTCCGAAGATCGACGCGACGTTCGATCGCGATGAGGGCGCCGAATCGTTTTGAAGAAAGTTGTCGGACGGCTTGTTCAAGTTGATCCTTGAGGTCCGCGGCGCGGTTTCCGGAGAAAAAGAAGATCCCGTTGTTGGCAATTTCGCCCATCGTCCGGCGAATCTCCGGCTGATAGGCGACGACGAGGACGACGACAAAAACCACGGCCGCCAACTGCGCCACCCATTCAAGAATCTTCAATTCAAAAAACCCCGCCAGTAACGCAATTGCCACGAGGATAACTATGATCCCGACGGCAGTGCGCGCTTCGTCAGATTTTCGAAA
>JBCCWV010000115.1:0-15108 GCA_039192745.1 Verrucomicrobiota bacterium
CGAGGTCACGACGGTTTCGCCGTTGACCTGAAAGTGGCCCAGAATGCCGGCAGTACCGCCGGTGTCTTCGGCGCGGATGGCGATGGTGGTTTTGTTGCCGGTGGTGAAGTTTGCCTTGAGAGCTTCCTGCCATTTGGCGCCGACGCTGACAAGTTGTCCGTCGATGAAGAGTTCGTAGCGGTTGTCGGCGGTGACGGTTGCCTCGTTCACGGGATTCGCGGTGCGAAGACTGCGGGAGGGAACGATCGCTTTCGGCGTCCGAGGACTCGACCAGCGGAATTCAATAATCGAGCCGCCTGTTCCCTGGAAGTATTCGAGAGTCACGGGGACGGGAACGCCAGCCTGCAGGGCGACCGTGCCGGAGTCCTCCGTGGAACCGTGAGTTGTCCAGTTGTTGACGAGCTGCTGATTGTTCACCCAGAGGCGGACGCCGTCGTCGGATTGGGTGTAAAACGTGTAGTTTTCGGTGTAATCCGGGACAATCCAGCCGGTCCAGCGGACGGAGTAGTTGTTGGCGCCGACGAGTTCGGGAAGGGGGGAAGCGCCGTTGTGGTTGAAGTCGACGAGAGCGTCGGTGCGGGTCAGCCGCGGCGTGTTGAAGTTCGTGCCGTCGTAGTATTGTGCGACGAGTCCGCTCGTCGGGGCGTCGATGGTTTCCTTGACGTGGATGATCTTTGCCTCGGAGTAAACGCCGTTGGCGTTGACGCCGAAAAGCATCCAGTAGCCGGGGAGCATGACGGCCGATTTCGGGTTGGTGACGAGTTGATAATTTCCGTTGGAAACTTCGTTGAAGGGGATGCTGAGGAAGCGTTGATCCGAAGTGTTGCCGTGAGTGGTGGCGATCATTCGAATCATCGAGAAGCGATTCAAGTTCGCGGTGGCGTTCACTTCGAAGACGGATCCGAGAGTCACAGCTTCTGGTGCGGAGGTGATCGACGGGCGGTTTGCGAGGGTGCCGTTGCTGTTGAAGAGCTGTGGCGGCGTATAGAGTTGCGCGTCGGTGTGAGTGGCAGGGTGATTGGGATTACCAGAAGCGTAACCTCCGCCGCCGGAGAAGACACGACCGTCGGGAAGAAGCGCGGCTGTAGAGTGGTAGTTCCGCGGAACGGACATGTCGGAGAGTTGCCGCCAGTTTCGCGTATTGGGATCCCAAAGTTCCGCACGGAGGACAGTGCCCGCGTCGGAAAAACGGTCGCCGGAAGTGTTGCCGCCGATGACGAGAACCTCGCCGGAGGGAAGGGCCACGAGGTTGTGGTGGCTGCGGGCGAAGGCCATTTGCGGCGTGTTTTGCAGGGTGGGCGGTGTGGTATTCAGGTCGACGGTGTAACAGGCTCGGGTGGCGTCGTTGTTATTGGAGACCGCTGCACCGCCGACGACGAGGTATTTTCCGGAGTCATACATGATGACGCAGCCGTCCTTCGGGTAGTGGCTTCCGGGGACGTTGAGACCCGCGGATGTGCGGGAGCCGTTTCCGTCGGCGCTGACCCAGTGCATGGTGTCGGTAGGGCCAAAGTGAAAAAGACGGCCGTCAGGGGCGACCATGAGGAATGGCCAATTTTGTGAAGAGAAACCGGCGGCGCCGGAGACCGGTTGCCAGTT
This sequence comes from Verrucomicrobiota bacterium, assembly GCA_039192745.1. GTDB lineage: Bacteria > Verrucomicrobiota > Verrucomicrobiia > Verrucomicrobiales > DEV007 > JBCCWV01. Next base: position 1,600 of record JBCCWV010000115.1, read on the forward strand.
GATTCCGGTGAGGCGATTCCATTGATTCGCGTCGTGGTCGAAGCGCTCGGCGGAGTTGGGACCACCTTGTCCGCCAAACGTGGCGACGTCGCCGTCCGGAAGAGCGACCGAAGTTGTGTACCACCGGCGGTCGTTCATGTCATCCGCACGTGACCAGCGGTTTGTCCGCCAATCGAAGACCGAGGAATGGACGACGGTGTAGCGTCCGCCGATCGTTTGCACGATTCCGTCCGAGCGCATGACGAGGTGTGCGCAAAACATCTCATGCTGCGTATAGAGGTTATTGTCGAACTGCCCCGTTGTCGGATCCCAGAGCGCCCAATGCGTTTGTGTTTTTGTGCCGGGCCAATGTTCCGGTTCTTGCCCGGAATAGGTAAGAAGTTTTCCGTTCGGAAGCGTCGCGATGGAAACGGGTGTGTGTGGCCATGTCAGGACCGGACCCCAGGTTCCGTTCTGATTCGATGGGCCGGGTTCGGCGGGAGTGCCGTTGAAAGAGGGGAGCAGGGAAGCGGCGTCGGACCAGAACGCGTCGTCTTCGGCATGCACATTCGGTTCCGCCAAAAGAGTGGCCTTGTTAGTAAAGAGGCAAAGCGTGGCACAAAGGGCGAGACAGGAGATTCTCATCGGGAACGACGGGGCGTGCGGGTTGATGTGGTGGGTGGAAGAGGGTTCAGCAGCGGTTGTAATTATGGAAATTTTAAACCTCTTATGCCGTTTTTCAATAATGATTATCTAAAACTATTATATTCGCATTTTTGATAATTTAGGCTTTCCGTACATAAAGAACGCCCCGAAGCCGGGGCTCCGGGGCGTCTTCGAGCTTGGGCGGGCTCGTTTGGGTGGGAACTAGGGTGTCTGCTTTAGGGAAAGTGCTGCTCTTTCTGCAGAGAAAAAGGCCGCCCCGTCCGCCTGCCAACGGACGGGGCGGGATTGGGTTTGTTACCTCCTACGAGGAGGCTTGTTTGTTTGTGGGGTGGTGGGATTGCGTCTGGGCGGACGAGGGGCCGCGGCGGGTGGCGCGGCCTGAAGATCGATAAGAAAGACGTTTTCCTGAATCTCGCGGCCGATGCCGGTGTTCCGGCGCAGGATAACCGAGAGCGTCTGGCGGTTGACGAGATCGACGAGGGCTGGACTCAGATGTTTCTCATACCAGAAGCGGTCGCCGTCACGAAGCCGGGTGAATTGATCGACGATGATCTTGTGCAAGATCGGCCCGAGCATGGAACCGGGGACGTTGTCTTCACTAAGACCGCCGATCCAAAGGTCCACTTGTCCCGGGTTGTCATAGACACTGCGTAGGCTGGCGATGGTGTCCTCGTTGCTGGTGATGTCGGTGAAGCGTCGGGCGGGCTGGAGTCTGAGTTCGCGTCTTGCTCCGTTGTATCCAGGCAGTCCGTGGTCCCGACCTCGCTGAAGATTCAACGATGCGAGGTCGAAACCACCGGAGCCTGGCGGGCCAAAGAGAAAGTTGCGGACTTCGTCGATGACGAGATTGTCGAGTTCCTGGCAAGCTTGGTTGGCCAGACCGCGAAGGACGGTGTCGATGCCGTTGGTCTCAATTTCGCTGGGCGTGAAGAAGGCGCTGGCGAGAGTCAGGTTTCCTTCATCGGCTTCGCTGCCATCGGCATTCAAACGAAGCAGCGTCGGGGAAAGCAAGCTGTGCCCGAGACGGTAGGCTGCAGTGGCGAAGGCGTTGGAGATGGAAGCATCGACGTTCGGATCGTATCCGCGGTATTTTGGAATGGCGTTCTTGCCGACAAGGACGGGGAGGAATTCATTATAGGTAATGGCTTGCATTTCCGCGCCGACGATCATGCGGGCGAATTGGTAGATCTCCTCGCCGCGTGCGCGTGGATTGACGGAAGCGTAGGCGTCGGCCCAGTGATTGTGCTCCCTCACGAAAAGCGTGTGCATGGCAATGAGGGCGATTTGCTCATTGGCGCGCACGTCGCCAGCGAGGAAAAAGTTCGGAGCCAGTGAGGTCGGGGCATTGGCGAGTCCGGCCGTGTTGTAGGGAAGAAGATCTCCAACTTCCGATTCCGTCACTTTCAGTCGTCCGGAGCCGTCGAGTGTCCGGAGTTCGAAAGCACGCTCGTCTTCGGAACCATAGACATTGGAAGCGTCGATATAGGCGCTGATTTCATTCACTTGCTGGCGCACGCCTTCGATGTCGTCGAAGGCGGAACGATTCAGCGGAATCTTGACGGTTCCGGTGCTTGTTGGGTCAAAAGACGGATCCCCGAAAGGGACGTCGATGTCGAAGGCTTCGGCAGGGTCGGCGGCGGGGGTTTCATCGATGTCGTGGTCGAGAAATTGCCCCCACTGCCACAGGAAATCTGTGGCGCCGCGGGCGTTAAGAACGGATTCGCTCTGCGCGACGACGGCATTGCTGACTTCGCGGGCGGAAGGGCGGTTCGATCCCGCAGGGGAGTCTGTGCCATTCTCGTATTGCGCGGTCATGGCGCGGCGGAACGGGTGACCGGCGGCACCCCAGTCCGGGTTTTGAATGTTGTTCCCGCTGCCGTCGATGGAGCGGACGTCGCGATTGAGGTTGATGCGGATTTCTTCGAGGTCAGCGTGTCGGTTGCTGTTGACGTTGCGTCGACTTCGGCGGTTGCCCGGAATGGAAGCTGGCTTTCGTTCTTCGTTGTTGGCGCCGGGATTGTTTCCGGGGCCGTTGTTATTATGGCTGTTTCCGCTCGGGCGCTGTTGTTGCGCCGGAGCGACCTCGAGGGTGACTACGCTTAAGAGCGCGACAACCCAGAGGCGTTTCGTCTTGGTGACAAGGGAATGGGGGTTCATGACGAGTCCTCTTCTTTCTAATTGGTTGTGCTCGTCGACCGGAAAAGACGAGGAGCGGTGATAAAGAAATAGACCTCACCAGTGTTAAGTGAACATGACGCTAACGGGGCATTTTGGTAAAAGTCCGGTTAACGTGAGTTGCTGGAAAAATGCTTGTAATCCAGTGTTTACCCGCCTTGTTCGTTCAATTGTTAACGCCTTGTAAAATCCTTCGCATCATTCCGTGAAAATCGTTTTGTTTCTTTCTTAATGGCTGAACCTGAAAAGAAGCCCGTCCTCGTTATTGATGATGACCGCAAGTTGTGCGGACTGATTCGCGACTACCTTGAGCCGCTGGGCTTTTCCATCACGGCCCGGCACGACGGACCGGACGGTCTGGCGGAAGTGGAGGCGGAAGAGTATGACGCGGTGATTCTCGATGTGATGATGCCAGGCATGGACGGCTTCGAGGTTTTGAAGAACATCCGTCAGAAGTCTGATGTCCCGATTCTCATGCTCACTGCGATGGGGGAAGAGCCGGACCGCATTGTGGGGTTGGAGATGGGAGCGGACGACTATTTGCCGAAGACATTCTCGACTCGCGAATTGCTGGCAAGGTTGCGGGCAGTGATGCGGCGTTCGCGGACTGGCAAGACGTCGCAATCCGATTTGCCGCCGGATCTGGAGGCCGGAGAATTGCATCTTAACGAGGCGACCCACACCGTTGCTCTCGGCGACCAGCCTTTGGATCTGACGGCGATTGAGTTTGCCTTGCTGGCCTCGTTACTGCGCGCGAAAGGCCGCGTGAAATCCCGGGAACAATTGATGGAGGAAGTCGCGGAGCGGGAGTTTGAAGTCTTTGACCGGTCGATCGATGTGCACATCTCCGCCGTGCGGAAGAAGCTCAACGACGATCCCAAAGCACCAAGATTTATCCGGACGATTCGGGGTGTGGGTTACCAGCTCATCAACCCCGAGTGGGAACGGACGTCATGAGCTTGCGTCTCCCGTTTCCGCTCTACTTGCAGATACTTTTTTGGTTCCTCGTGAACGTGGCGGTGGTGGTGGGGGTGATCACGATTTTTGTGCAACGTCAGCTTGATGTGGATTCGTTAGTGTCGGCCGAGTCCAAAGAGCGCTTGGAATGGCTGGCGGAAGTGGTGAGTAATGAGCTTCGAGAATCGACCCGCGCGGACTGGCCGGAGATCTTCGCCCGGCACGAAGAAGCGGGGAACGTCTCGCTCGGGGTCTTCACTCCCGGTGAACGGCATATGGGTGGGGACGTCGATAAAGTTCCAGTGGAAGTTTCGGAGGCTCTGCGAAAGCGATTCCCGGGTGCCAGTGAGGAGGAAATGCGGAGCTTTCCGCGTCGCCCCACGCAAAGGCCTGGGGCAAAGGGTGCGAAGGGAGGTAAAGGCGCGAAAGGGCTGAATGATGCAATCGACGACTTGATTGACGAGTTCGGACCCGCCCGGCCACCAGTTGCTCCGGGTGCTCAAGGGGGTGCCCGGCCGACTTTGCGGGCGCCGGATCAGGTCGATACAATTTTCATCGAAAAGGTGGGCGACCCGGAGCGGTATTGGGCGGGGATACTCGTTCCCCTTGGCAACCGTGAGCATCGGCATTTTCCGCAAGGAGTACTCATGATCGTCGCGGACGAAGACGGGGGTGGTGTGTTTTTTGATCCTTCGCCGTGGATCTGGTATGGCGTGGGGTTGTTAGGAATTTCTGCTCTTATTTGGATTCCTTTCGTCCGGAGTTTAGCGGGACGCATCAAGTCGCTGACGCGAGCGACGGAGGAGATTTCCGATGGCCAGTTCACGGTTCGCCCGGGAACCAATCATCGTGATGAAGTGGGGCGATTAAGCCGGGCGGTGGATCGCATGGCAGAGCGACTTGACCAACACTTGCTGGGCCAGCGGCGGTTTCTTGGAGATATTGCCCATGAATTGCGTTCGCCCATTGCGCGTATGCGCATGACGTTGGGGATTCTCGACCAGCGCTTGACCGAGTTGGCGAACCGGGAGCGGGTGGCGGATGTGGATGAAGAGGCCGGTGAGTTGGCGAAGCTCGTTGATGAGATTCTCGCGTTTTCGAAAGCCAGTATTCGGCCGGAGGAAATCGAGTTGGAGAACGTGCCGCTAGTCGACATTATCGAACCGGTGCTCGCGCGTGAATCCGAAGGTGGTCCGGTGCAAATGGAAATTAACGGCAGTCTTCTGGTGCATGCGAACAAGACGATGCTGCAGCGCGCCTTTGCCAATGTGCTCCGCAACGCTCTCAAGTATTCCGGCGAAAACGGTGAAGTGATTGTCGAGGCGGAGACGGAAGACGATCATGTCGTTCTCAGAGTCGGTGACGATGGTCCCGGGGTGCCGGAGGAAGAACTCGCGAGACTGACGGAGCCCTTCTATAGACCAGAGCTCGCGCGAACGCGTGAGAGTGGAGGATTCGGACTCGGACTGAGCATTGCCAAGACCTGTGTTGAAAGTTGCGGCGGGACGTTGAGCTGCCGGAATCGTGAGACCGGAGGTTTTATCGTTTCCATCCGGGTGCCTAAAGGCGAGAACAGCGCGGAATCTGTCAAAAAACACCAGTGATCTCAGGGCTTACCATCGACTCATAACCTGCGGTTATGAACTTATGGGAAGAAAGAGTGATTCTTCGGACCACAGTTGTCGTTTTATGCTATAGAGGTCATCCAATCCCGCGGAAACAATAGAATCTCAGCAAATGAACACTATCGAGTCCATCTACCAGCGTCGAGCGATCAAGCATTTTGACCCTGACCATCAGTTGTCGGCCGAGGAAGAGCAAAAGCTCCTCGAAGCCACTATCCAAGCACCGACGAGCTTTAATATCCAACACTGGCGTTACGTCATCCTCCGTGATCCGGAACTGCGTTCGAAAATCCGGACCGAGTTCGGGAACGACCAGGCGCAGATGACGGACGCATCGCTTCTTGTTCTTTTCACCGCGGACGTCAAAGCCTGGCAAAAGGAACCGGAACGCTACTGGAAGAACGCAACCCAAGAAGTCGCCGATCTTCTAGTAGGCTGGATGGGGCCATTTCACGAAGGTCGGGATTGGCTTCAGCGCGATGAAGCGCAGCGTTCGATTGGCATGGCGATGCAGACCCTTATGCTCGCGGCAAAGGAAATGGGTTACGAAAGCTGTCCGATGATCGGCTTTGACATCGACGAGGTCGCCAAGCTCGTTGGATTACCCGAAGATCACGTCATGGGTCCCATGGTCGCGATCGGAAAGGGCACAAAGGACGCCTGGCCCAAGCCCGGACAACTGCCGCTGGAAGAGATTGTCTTCGAGAACAGCTTTTGAACCCTTGAATCGGTTTCTGATCTTCATCTTTCTTCCCTCGAAATCAACGTGATCGAGGCTCATAGTGGCGGGGAGTTTGTCCCCCTCAAAGAAGTGCGTGAGGGATGGCTTGCGGCACGCTTTCCATGAATTCAAGAGCTTGGTCTTGTGATTTGGCTTATTTTATAGTTTAGAAAAGTTTATAGATCTGGTTTACAAAAATATCTTAAAGTGATAATTTTTATAACCAATCGATGAAGAAGATCACTTTTTTCCTCTATTTCCTCTGTATTTCCATTTCCGGCACCTCCGCCGAGTATCTGTTTTTATCTCAGACAGGAGGTTTTCTGGACTTGGACGGGAAATCCTATTTCTTTCCTGAAGGAAACGTCGACTTGTCGGGAGGCGGTCCCAGTTCTTTCGATTCGGGTTTAATCACGGGTGCTGCGGAAGGGAGAATCAGCGCGGGTATCGAGGGATTAAAAGGATTTCTAGGCCACGCCGCGCCAGGTCCCGAAGATCCGGAAATCGAAATCGGTCCGTCTTCGAGTTTCAATGTCACGTATTCCGATAGTCTGAGCGTCAGCGCTTTTGGATTAAGCGGGACCTCTGGGACGATGAAGATCTCCTATCGACTGGATGGGTTTCTCGGTGTTTCGGAGAACGGGTCCGCGAGCATTAGTTTTATCGACCTCAACGGATTTCCGAGTATTCCAGATTTTCCCGGGGATGGCTTCGATAACGACGGAATTTTTCCTGGCGGTGACTTGGGAGATCCTGGCGGCGGTGGTCCCGGTTTTGGTACTTCATTGTATTATTCGGTTGGCTCCGAGAATCCGACGTTGCAAGTCGATGACACCCTCGAGGTGGAATACGCTTTTATCTATGGAGAGCTCGGACAAGAAGTGTTCGTTTCGCTCGAGCTTAGCGGGCACTTGAGCGGCTTTGGAGCCGTTGATTTCCTCAACACGGCTGCCATCACTCAGATCGAGCTTCTGGATCAAAATGGTCAGACCGTGAACAACGCAAGTATCTCCAGCGGTTCAGGTACCAACTTCAACAGTCTGCTAATTCCCGAGCCGTCCTCGTTGGTTTTGGCGGCCATGCCGTTGATTCTTCTCGCCCGTCGTCGTCGCCACGGCTGAGGGCTTAGTCGTATTTCCGGCGCACGTAGAATTTGTCCGGAAAGGGTTCTTCCTGCAGGAAGACTTCGGCGGTGGTTTGAAGCGGGAGAGTGGGCGTGACGATGAAGAGGGTGCTGGCGGTGGCGTCGTGGAATTCGACCAAGTTCTCGGTAAACTGGACGGTGACTTCGATGTCCTCCGCGTTTGTGCGGATGGGGAAATCGTAGAAGAGACGCTCCGGAGCCGCCTCGCGATAAACGAAGGCTCCGGTCTCGCGGTTGGGAGGGTCCGGTGCGGTCGGGTCGTAGCCTTCAGCGTAGTCGACGAAGTTGGAGATGCCGTTTTTGTTTTCATCGCCGTCGCGGCTCAGGGTCGGGAACAGCTCGGCGAAGTTGACGTATTCGGCTTCGAAAGCGCCAAGATCGACCGTGCCATTGCGGATGCGCGGGTTGCGGTCGAAGTCGAGGGGTTCGCTGACGACCGAGTTGTCGCCGCGATTGGCAATGGGAGAACGGAAGTCGATGCTGAAGTCGTCGTCGAGGGTGCGCAGATTATTGTCCGCGCCATCGGGATCGGCGTAATTGGGATCCAAGGCCGGGTTGTTCCCGTCGAAGTTGTTTCCGGGGTTTGCGAGCGAGAGAAGGAGAACGAAGAGGGTGAGGGAGAAATTCACGACTGCCCGAGGATACGAAAGGCACCACTAAAAGACATGGCTTTCTCAACACGCCTGTTCAGGTGAGTTCCTCTCTCGCTTTCTTCGGCATACCAGCGACGACGAGGTCCCATGAGTGATCGACCAGTTCGCGGACAAGCGCGGGAGAAAGGGAGCCGTCGAGGACGAGCGTGTTCCAGTGCTTTTTGTTCATGTGGTAACCCGGTTCGATGGCGTCGTGTTCGCCGCGAAGGTCAATGGCGCGTTCGGGATCGCACTTGAGGTTCGTGCGTCCCATGCCGTCTTTGTCGTCGAAGCCAAGTGTGGCGAACATTTTGCCTGCAATTTTATAGACGAGGACATCGGGACCGAAGGGCTGCTCTTCGGTGGTGGCCTTTTTGGAAAGGAGGTATTCGCGCAATTCGTCGGGGAGCATGGTGCGAGCTTAAGACACGATTCAATGACGAAGCAACGCTCTACGTCGAGGTGACGATTTACTCCTTGGCGGTTAGCCATTCGAACCCCTTCCGAATATCCGTGAAGTGCCCATGGCCTTGTGTCCAGCCGTGTCCGCCATCGTAGGTCTGAATTCGGACATCGGCCTTTTCTTCTTCGAGAGTTTTCTTCGCGACATCGGTCAGTCGGAAGTCGCAGATGGTGTCGTCGGGAGAATGATAGATGAAGAATCGCTGGTCTTTGACATTCCGCAGCTGCTTTGGAAGCCAGATTTCGCGGAAAACGGACATCGCGACAAAGTGGCCTTTCACGTCGCGGTTCGAGGCTGCGATCAGATATGCTGCCGGTCCGCCCGATGACCACGAGAAGGTGTAAATGGCGTCGTCCTCGAGTTTGAGTCTTTTGGCCGTTTCCTTCACGACTTCTTCAAAGACTTTTTCGATCGAGACCTTGATCCCCCGATCCTCGGAATAACTGCTCGGCCACACGTTGTTCTGATTAGCCCAAGGCGGCGATATCATTTGTACTCCGATGAAGTCCTCGGGGATCGCTTGTTTGTAGATCGCATGGCACCACGGAGTGAAGTCGTCACTGCCGGTTCCGCCGGGCAGGAAAACGAGGAGTTTGTATTGCTCACGTTTTTCTTTCGGTGTGAAGATGCGAAATCGCACGCCGTCTTTGATGGTGACTTCGTCAAAGTCGAGTGAGCGGGTTTCCTGAGCGACGGTAGTTTCGAGGGTGACCGCCAAGAAAATGAGAAGAAGGGATTTCATTGGTTGGTTATCCCGCGGCGGAGATTTGACGGAGTTCGTGTTCGATGTAGTTCTTCCGGATTTTGGGGAAATAGAGGCCGCAGAGCGTGGCAAGAAGACCTCCCATGAGGAAGAGCGTGGAGGTCACTTCACGGGGCTGGCCCTTCGCAACGGCGACAAATCCGGTGATCAACAGGAGGAATCCCACCACAATGCCGGCGATGACGAGTCCGCAGACAAATCCGCGAGCCTTGCCGCGCTCGCCGAGAACTCGACCGATCGTTCCCAAAAGGCCGCAGCTAACTCCGAAGACCGCGCCGATAATTCCACCGGTGCGGTGATCCCACCATCCGGGGCTGCGGGGCTGATGCGCTTCGTAGAGAGCGACGTTTCGAAACTCCATCGAGCCGCCACCGGGAAGGATTGCGTTGATCTCAAGTTGGACCGGTTGTTGCTCGGCATCGCCATGGAAGGGCAGCATGAAAGAGCGCCAGTCAGAGTTGCCTGACATTTTCGCCATGGGGCCCGTGTCTCCGAGCGTGCGGGAAAAATACCGCCTATCATCGTCATAGACGGTCCACATTTCGAGATACGCAGAACCGGCCACGTCTGAGAAGCGCACTTGTCCCGCCACGAGATAGTTCGCGCGCTCGACCTCTGGATTCTCGACGACAAGTAATGACACCGGCTCCTGCGAGCCTGTCTTTTTGTCGACGGCCTCCGGAGATTCGAGGGGACGTATCTTTGTCCATCCCATCTTTTCGAATCGGTCCTTCTGGTCGCTGGCTTCGACGGAGGCAGTCGCGAGAAGCAAGGCGAGGGGAATTAGTCTGGTCATTGTGCTTTTGGGTTTTGTTCTTTTTTGTGCGCGTCGAGTAGAGTTTTGAGGGTGGCGGCATCGATTTTTCCATCCGCGAGTAGAGCCCGAGCCGTGCGCTCGAATTCGCTTTGCTCGTTCTCCGCATCGAAGATCCGGATCTTTTCGATGAGGCGATTCACCCGCACTCGCACCGTCGGGTAGGAGATCTGATAAGCCTTGGCCAAGTCCTTCAGGGAGCCCGAAGCGAGAAGGAATCGCTTGATGAAGGCGAGGTCTTCGTCGTTTAGGCCGGAAAGCCAGGACTGGGTGGGGGAATTAAACATTATTCAAATCGGTTTTCATATTATTCATATTTGATTGAATAATGTCAAAGTGAATTTGAAGAAAATAAAATTCGGGGCTGAACTCGATCTGATCTATGAGAGTATTTTCCCCGGAAAACCGGCTCCGATTTGGGGATGGACGGGCGTCATTCGCCACGCATTCTCTGAGCCCATGAAAATCTCCATCCCCGTCTTACTGACTATCCTTTTCGTCGCTTTCGCGACTGCAGGTGCTGCTGAAAAACCAAACGTCGTTTGGATCGTGTCCGAGGACAATTCGATCCACTATCTCCGGCACTATATCGAAGGCGGAGCGGAGACGCCGCACATCGAGGCACTGGCTGCGCACGGACTCACTTTTGAGCATGCGTTTTCCAATGCACCGGTTTGTTCAGTGGCGCGGACGACGTTGATTACCGGTTGCTACGGGCCGCGGATTGGGACGCAGTATCACCGGAAATATGAAATGGCGGCGATGCCCGAAGGCTTGCGCATGTTTCCCACTTACCTCAGGGATGCGGGGTATTACACGACGAACAATTCGAAGAAGGACTACAATGCTGTGGAGAGTAAGGGCGTCTGGGATGAATCCTCGAACAAGGCAACATGGCGCAACCGCGGGGACAAGAGCCAACCGTTTTTCCATTTCCAGTCGCATACGCAATCGCACGAAAGCTCGCTGCACTTCAACGAAGAATCCTACCAAAACGACAAAACCAATCACGATCCTGCGAAAGTCACGCTTGCGCCATATCACCCGGATACGCCGCTCTTTCGCTACACTCATGCCCGTTATCTCGACAATATGCAGAAGATTGACGCCATTGTCGGTGAGACGGTGGCAAAATTGAAGGAAGACGGAGTCCTCGAAGACACCTTCATCTTTTATTTCGGGGACCACGGTGGCGTGTTGCCGCGGGGGAAGGGATATCCCTATGAGTCCGGGCTGCATGTGCCACTGATCGTCCGTGTGCCGGAAAACTTTGCCCATCTCGTCGATGCGAAAAACGGGACGCGGCATGAGGGATTCGTCAGTTTTATCGATTTCGGTCCCACGGTGCTCAACCTCGCGGGGCTCGAAACGCCGGAACAAGTCGATGGTCGTGCGTTTCTCGGGAACGGCGTTTCAAGCGAAGAGGTGAACGCGCGAGACGAAGCCTTCGGATATGCCGACCGCATGGACGAGCGTTATGAGTTCGTGCGCACTCTGAGGAAAGGGAAATACTTCTACATGCGGTTCTTCCAGCCCTATTATCCGGACGGATTGAACAACAATTATCGCTACAAGATGCTGGCCTTTGAAGAGTGGCGGCAGCTTTGGAAGGCGGGGAAGTTGGACGGTGCTCCTGCGCAATTCTTTGCTCGGAAACCCGCCGAGGCGCTTTTCGATTGTGAAACGGATCCTCACAATGTAACCAATTTGGCCGGTGATCCTGCCCATGCTGCCGCTTTGTCGGAATTACGAAACGGATTGAGTGAACGGCTCCGTGGAATGCCTGATTTGAGCTATTATCCCGAAAGCTATCTTGTGCAGCATGCGATGGGCAATCCGATCGAGTTCGGCCAGACCAACAAGTCCGCGCTCCACGAAATGGCGGACCTCGCGGATCTGGCTTTGAAACCGTTCGGTGAAGCGAGGTCGGAACTGGAGAGTGCGTTGACGTCCGGGGAGTGGACCCATCGGTACTGGGCGGCGATGGTTTGCACGTCCTTTGGGGAGGAAGCGGCTTCGCTAACAGACAAAGTGAAGCCCCTGCTGAAAGATGAATCAGAAGCCGTACGAATGAGAGCGGCCGAGTTCTTGGGCTCGATCGGTGCGATCAATCCGCAAGACACGCTGGTGCCGTTGATCAATGAAACCGGGAACCCCGTGCTCGGCACAGAAGCGCTGCAATCTGTCGTTTGGTTTCGTGATCATTTTGACGGCAAATATCCTGTCGATCGCTCCGACTTCGATCCCGCGGAAGATGGCGACGGTGTTATGAGGCGTCTTGATTACATCAATGGCGTGCCCTATCCGCCGAAGAAGGCGAAGCCGAAAAAGAAATCGAAGTAGGAACCCTTCCAGTGGAGCGCCCGTGCCCTCACGGGCCTTTCTAAATTTACGTGGCTTGGCGCAAGTCTTGTTGGCTTTCACCATGAAGAGCATGAAGGCCCTGAAGATGTGATCATTGATCCTTCGTCCTCTTCATGTTCTACCTAGTCGATGAAGATCGCGCCGAGCCGGGTATAGTGTTGCCTTTCGGCAATGGGACCAATGTCCGTGAGGGCACGGGCGCTCCGTGTGCAATCGAGGCTGGACGTTCTCTCGGCGACCGTTAATGTCTCAGTTACAGCTACACATTTCCAAGACTATGAATGACCAAACCTCCCCTATGACCCGCCGCCGTTTTGTGCGCAACACGACTGCAGCCGCCGCGTCTGTATCCGCCCTCGGCGCAGCCGCCAAAGTGCACGCTGCGGGAAGCGACGAAATCAAAATCGGCCTCATCGGCTGCGGCGGTCGAGGGACGGGCGCCTGCATGCAAGCCCTGACGGCAACAGACACACCGGTAAAGCTCTGGGCCATGGGTGACCTTTTTCCCGATCAGTTGGAGAAGTCTTACGCGACTTTGAGCGAAGGGGCTGACAAACGTTATGACCGTGCGGCTTTTGATTCCCTTTCCGGCCAAATGGACGTGCCGAAGGAACGGCAGTTCGCCGGGTTCGATTCTTACAAGGACGTGATTGATAGCGGAGTTGATCTGGTTTTGCTCGCTGCACCGCCGCACTTTCGTCCCGACCATTTCGAATATGCCGTGCGTGCCGGAAAACATGTCTTCATGGAAAAGCCTGCGGCGGTTGATGCGGTGGGAATTCGTCGAGTGATTGAAGCATCAAGAGAAGCGAAGAAAAAGAAACTTTCCGTAGTGGCGGGCACTCAGCGCCGTCACCAGAACCATTATCTGGATATCATCAAGCGCGTGCAGGATGGGGCCATCGGTGAAATTGTCGCCGGGCAGTGTTACTGGAACATGGGACCTCTCTGGGTTGCCGATGCGAAGAAATATTGGGACAAATACCAGGCGGGCGAGTGGTCGGACATGGAATATCAATGCCGCAACTGGCTCTTCCACGTGTGGCTTTCTGGCGATCACATTTGCGAACAGCACGTCCACAACATCGATATCATGCACTGGGCTATCGGCGCCGATCCAGTGATGGTGCAGGGTGTGGGTGGCCGTCAGGAGCGGGTTCAACCGCAGTATGGAAACGGTTACGATCACTTTGCCACCGAGTTTGA
>JBCCWV010000116.1:0-15104 GCA_039192745.1 Verrucomicrobiota bacterium
CCTTCCTTCGTCGTGGCGAGTTATTGGAAGTTGTTCCCGGATTGATTGTCACGCAGCACAGCGGAGGTGGGAAGGCGAACCAGTATTTTGTCCGCGGCGTCAACCTCGACCACGGCACGGATTTTGCGATCTTCGTGGACAGCATGCCCGTCAACAACCGGACGCACGGGCATGGCCAAGGCTACGCAGACATCAATTTTCTCATCCCCGAATTGGTCGAAGAACTTGAGTATGTGAAGGGGCCCTACTACACGCAATTCGGCGACTTCAGTACGGCGGGCGCGGCGCGATTTCATCTTTACCGTGAGTTGCCTCAAGGCATTGCCTCCTTTGGTTTTGGAAGAGACAACTTCTACCGGGGACTTCTGGCCGACTCGTTCGTCACTGGTCCGGGCGTCGCGACCTTCGCTCTCGAATACAATTACTATGACGGTCCATGGATCATGGACGATGCCCTTCAGCGTTGGAATGGGTTCATCCGTTACTATGTCGGAGATGATGACGATTACGCGACATTCACCGTGATGGGGAGCGACTCGCGCTGGAACTCGACGGACCAGGTGCCTCAGCGCGCTATAGACAGCGGGCTTATCGACCGTCTTGGGTTCATCGATCCCACGGTGGGAGGGGACACGCATCGCTACAGCGGGTCCATGGACTTCCAGAAAACGGGTGAACGGGGTGTCACGCGTGGATCCGTCTACGGAGGAACTTACGAACTCGATCTTTTCTCGAACTTCACGCTCTTCCTCGACGATCCCGTGAATGGCGACCAGTTCAATCAGTTCGATGACCGCTGGTTCGCGGGCGGCACCGTCAGTCATGAATTTGAGAGCCTCGATATCCTCGGGCGTCAGGCCGATCTCACCCTCGGGGCGCAGACGCATCACGACTGGATCGACGATGTGGGACTGCACAAGACGCGGGCGAGGAATCGCCTTTCGACGGTCCGTGAAGATGACGTCTATGAAGCGAGCATTTCCGGTTACGGGGACGTTGAGTTTTTCTGGAATGATTGGCTTCGCACTCAGACCGGAGTTCGTGCGGATCTTTTCTACTTTGATGTCGATTCCAACACTTTGTCCGCGAATTCCGGGAGCGATTGGGATGGCATCGTGAGTCCGAAGGCGGGGATCGTGCTGGGACCTTGGCGGGACACCGAGTTCTACCTGAACGGTGGGTTTGGATTTCACAGCAACGACGCGCGTGGAGTTACCATCACGCGGGATCCGATCACCGGCGAATCCGTGGATTCCGTGCCGCCGCTCGTTCGCACGAGGGGAGCGGAATTTGGGATTCGTACACAAATCATCCCGAACCTCACGTCCACGCTTTCACTCTGGTATCTCCAGAGCGACTCCGAACTCGTTTACGTCGGCGACGCGGGCAACATCGAAGCGGGTGACGAAAGCGAACGCTACGGGCTCGAATGGTCGAACTACTGGCGACCACGTTCGTGGCTGTCTCTCGACACGGAATTCACGCTGACAGAATCGCGCTTTGTCGAAACCGGCGAGGAAATCGAGAATGCGGTTCCTGCCAGCTTTTCGGGAGGTATTGCTCTCGGCGACGACATTGGTCCTTTTGCCTCCCTTCGTGGCCGCTATTTCTCGCCGCGTCCGTTGAATGGTGACGGGAGCGTGGAATCGAAGGACGCGTTGCAGGTGAACGCGCGGCTGGGCTATCGCACCGAAAACAACTGGGAGTTCGCGGTCGAGGCGCTCAACCTCTTTGATGCGAAGGATAACGATATCGAGTATTTCTACACCTCGCGCCTTCCGGGTGAACCGGCGGCGGGACGTGAGGATATTCATCTCCATCCCTACGAGCCCTTTCAAATTCGATTGTCCATCTCCAAAAAGTGGTGAATGCAGTTGATCATGGGGATCACCATCTTCGCCGTTTCCGGACTCAACCTTTTCGATCTCTTCCAGCGGGGTGGTTACTTCATGTGGCCCCTCCTCATCTGTTCCGTTCTGGCCGTGGCCGGCGTTCTGGATCGTTTGTTTTTCTTTTTCTTTCGTCAGCGCTACCGAATGTCGGGGGTTCTTGCCGGTGCGAAGAATGCCTTTGAGGCCGACAAAGGCTCAGCATCTCTCTCCGAAAACCGTGACCCGGTCTCGCGGATTGCCGCGGTTTATTTCGACAATCTCGACCAGACGACCGAACACCGGCGCAATGTGATCCAACGGGAGGCGGGGTTTCACCTTGGACTGGCGGAACGTCGTATCCGTCTTCTTTCAACCGTTGCCGCGCTGAGCCCGTTGATCGGTCTACTAGGAACCGTCTGGGGAATGGTCGAGGCCTTCGCTTCCATCGAAACGCTGGAACAAGTCAAACCCGCCGACGTGGCCGGCGGAATCTGGTCGGCTCTTCTTACGACCGTCTTCGGACTTGTCGTCGCCATCCCTGCCGTCGCCGTTACCCGGTGGGCGGAGGCCCGCATCGAAAAGCTGGGGCGTGACATGAATCTCATTGTGTCCCATCTCGACGACTGGACGGGCCGGACGACCCAATTGTAGAAGCAGCCATGCCCCAGCTCATCGAAACCAGATCACGCAGCCGTTCGGGTGAAATCGACCTCACGCCGCTTGTGGATGTCGTCTTCTTGCTTTTGATCTTCTTTCTTGTAACCAGCCAGTTCACCCAACCCACCGCGTCCCTCGAACTGCCCGCCGGAAGGCCGGGCGCAAAGCCGGATGAATCCGCCATTCGGGTGGAACTGACCTCGTCCGGCGAGTTGTTTGTCAATGGAGATAGCGTCGATGACAATGCTTTCGAAATGTCACTCGGACAGGCCATGGATTCCGTGGGAGTGCGAAAGATTCGGTTCTACGGTGACCGGCGAAATGATTACGGAAGTTTTGTCGATCTTCTCGACCGCGCCAGGGCGGTGGGGATCGACGGGTTTTCCATTGTGAAATCCCAAGCAGAAGATGAGCCCGCTTCGAACCAGTGACCGTTTTTTCGTCTGGGTGACGGGTGCGGTTACGCTGCACCTTGCGATCAGCTTTCTCTTGTCGGGGCAAAACGTGATCTCGCCTCCGGAATTGATCGCACCGCCGCCCGGCGAAATCACCGTTTCGCTCTTCGAGCCCGAGCCCGAACCGATTCCCGAACCAGAACCCGAGCCAATTCCCGAACCTCAACCGAAGCCCGAGCCGATTCCTGAACCGGAACCTTTGCCCGAGCCCGAACCGGAGCCGATACCTGAACCCGAACCAATCCCTGAACCGGAACCAGAGCCAACTCCGCAACCCAAGCCCACGCCGCCGCCCGCGCCTCCGAAACCGAAGCCAGAGCCTCGAACCAGCGTCGCTCCGCCGCCGAAGCGCAAGCCTGCCGCGTCGTCGACGGCGACGATCGTGGCAGCAAAACCGCGAATTCGCTCCGCGCCCAAACCCCATTACCCCTCAGACGCCCGGCGGAATCGGTGGACCGGCATCGTCCAACTCAAAGTTTCCATCTCTTCGACGGGACGTGTTACGGCGGTCAGCATCGCTCGGAGCAGTGGCTATGGCAGCCTCGATCGGGCCGCCGTTTCCGCGATGAAGAGGTGGCGGTTTTATCCGGCAAAGGATCGTTCCGGCAGGGGAGTTCCGGCGGCGGTGATTGCGCCGGTTCGGTTCACGCTGGATGGATAGCCGAGGTCAAGTTCGCGCTTTCGCTGCGAACGCACTTTGCCGCGGACGTCGCTCAACGACTGAGAAACTTGCGGATGGCCCGGAGGGTTTCCTCGCTGAGGTGATGTTCCGCGCCTTCCGCGTCCGCGTCGGCTTGTTCTTCGCTGACGCCAAGCGCGACAAAGAATTGCCGGAGCAGTTCGTGCCTTGCGGCAGCCTTTCTCGCGATGCGCTTGCCTTCGGGGGTCAGTTGAATCTGCTTTGATCGCGTCGCGGTCACCAATCCGTCCTCCTTGAGTCGCTGAAGCGTGCGAATGACTGTGACATGCGTGACGCCGAAAATCTCCTGCAAGTCTTGAATTTTCACGGCGTCACCTTCCTTGAGCAGCTCATGGATGGCCTCGACGTAGTCTTGTGCAATCTCGGACGAGTGCTGTTTTCGGACTCGCCGGTGAATGTCGGCTTTCTCTTTTGTCATCTGCCTGAACTTGAAATTCTACCCGATTTCGACTTTGACAAATCGTTTCATGTAGTCAAGGCTACAAAAAATGTAGCATGAGATACATTTTATAACCAAGAACAGATTTCGCTCACTATGAAAACAACTCAGAAAATATCACTCGTCGGCATGCTGACGTTTCTCGCTGTCGAAGGCACGCTTGCGGGCGAAATGGAGCCTTCTTTCGAAGGTCCCCGCATTGATGCGAATGATAAAAGCCAGTATCATTTGTTGAATCCCACTCCGCGGGAACTGATGCGAGAACTATCGCCGGACCGTCCGGACGCGACAGAGAGTCCTTTGACTGTCGATGCTGGTCACTTCGCGTTTGAGGTGAGCTTGTTCGACTGGCGACGGGACGGCGGAGATGACGCCTACACGGTCATGGCAATGAACTTCAAGGTCGGCCTGACAAATCGTGCCGATCTCCAATTTGTGTTCGACGCCTATTCCTGGGAGGACCCGGAAAGCGGTGGAGGTGAAGAGGGATTTGGCGATGTCCAACTGCGGCTCAAGTACAACCTTTGGGGCAACGATGGCGGTAATTCGGCGCTTGCTTTGTTTCCGTTTGTGAAGATACCGACGGGCACTTCTCTCAGCAACGACGAGTGGGAGGGCGGACTGATCGTTCCTTTTTCAACTGGTCTTACCGAGCGAGTTGGACTTGGGCTCATGGCCGAGTTTGACGCTGTTTACGACGATGAAAAGGGGGACCACGATTTTGAATTCCTGCACACGGCGGTGATCGGTGTCGACTTGACAGACCGCCTCGGGACTTTTGTCGAATATGTCGGCATCACGGGCGACACACCGTATCAGGCTTACGCTGCGGGAGGATTCACCTTCGCAGTCAGCGGAGACCTTGTCCTCGATTGCGGCGCACAGGCGGGACTGAACGACGCGGCGGAAGACATCGGAGTTTTCGCGGGATTTACCAAGCGATTCTGATCAGATACCTCTGAGTGCTCCAAGACATCGATTGTGTGTTAGTTTCCATGATTGAGGATTGCACGCGTCGAATACTCGCACTTGGGCAGTTTTACTATAAACCCTCGTTTGATTTGGTGACGTCGCTTGATTTTGAGGCCCCAACTCAAAAAGAGGACGGAGAGTGCTCCGATTTTTTCAGATGATTCCTTCATCGAAATCCGGTAGCATGCGGGAATGGACGAATGGTTGAGACCCCCGCTTTTGATCGTTGCTGCCCTCGGGGTGGCTCTGGGGTTTACCGCCTGCGACAATGCGGGTGAGGGGAGTTCGGTTCCGTTGGTCCTCGTCTCGAACGCGTTGCTCGCAGACCTCGCGAAGGAAGTGGCCGGTCCCGGTTACGAGGTCGTGTTTCCGCTTCCGTCCGGCGAATCTCGAATGGAGTGGGCGCCGTCGGCGGAAGTCCTGGCGAAGTGGGATGGCGCGGAAATCTTTTTCAAGGATGGATCGCCGAAACCGGATTGGGCGGCAGCCCTCGAAGGAAAAGCGAAGCGAGTCGTGACGCCGCCCGGGGAGTTCGCGTTTACCGCTGCATTGAATCACCGGAGCGCGGGTGAGTGGGTGGATTTGATTTCGAGAACGCTGGCAGATTTTGCGCCAGCGGATGCCTCGGCAATCGCGACGCGCGCCGAGACAATGAAGCAACGAATTGCGGAGAGTGAGGCGCAGTGGGCTGAGTCGATGACGTTACTCGGCAGTGCGCAACTTGCTGGTTTTGGCACTGAAGTCGCGGCGTGGGCAAAGCAGTCGAGTCTCGAGATCGAGGCGACTTCTGACCTTTCGGCTTTTCGTGACATGGTGAAGAGCCCAGCTGCGTCCACGGTTTTCGTCGTTGGGAAACATGACTTCTCTCAAGTAGGTGCGGCCCTGAACGCGCCGGATGCTGAAGTGCTCCTGCTTGATTTCGGACTTGCCGGTGAGGTGACCGACTTCGTTTCCACCGTCGCGGCGAATGCAAAGGCCATTGAGGTTTTGCTGAAGCGAGAAGAGGAGGCCGAGGCGAGCAACGAAGTCGTGATGGGCAGTCGTTTTGAGAGAGAGATTGTGCCGTTGATCGAAAACTACTGCCTCGATTGCCACGACGCGGAGACCGGCGAGGGCGAATTGGATTTCGAAGTTTACCTGACGGAAGCGGAGGCGATTCATGAACCGGACTTGTGGGACTCTGTCGCCCAAGTCGTCGAAATGGGTGAAATGCCGCCACGCGACAAGTCGAACCAGCCCAGTGATGCGGAAAGAGAGAAAATCATCGCGTGGGTTCGTGATTTAGGGGCGCGCTGGGATGATGGCGAGATGGGTCAGGATCCCGGCCGCACGACCATCCGCCGACTCAACAAGAACGAATACAACTACACGATTCGCGATCTGTTCGGCATGCGCATTCGGCCTGCGGATAACTTCCCTGAAGAGACGGGCGGCGAATCTGGATTCGATAACAACGCGGACGCCCTCTTCCTGCCATCGCTCCTGATGGAAAACTACGTGGAGGCGGCAAGTGTGATTGTTGAAGGCGTCTATGCCAATTCCAAGTCACGATCCAATTACCTGTTCGCGCGACCGACGGGTGCGGGCGGTGCGGAAGGTGCGGCGAGAAAGACGCTTAGTGCTTGGGCATCGCGAGCCTATCGCCGCCCGGTTGAGAATGAGGAACTCGATAGCTTGATGAGGATTTTCGCGGGCGAAATGAAGGCAGGGAAACGTTACGACGAGGCGATGCAGAAGCCTCTTCTGGCAATATTGATTTCCTCCAAGTTCCTCTACCGGGCCGAACAGGAGGAATCATCGCGCGATCCTTACCAGGTCGATGACTTCGACTTGGCGACGCGGCTGTCCTATTTCATTTGGTCGTCGATGCCGGACAAGGAGCTTTTCGGTCTCGCTTTGAAAGGCGAACTTTCCAAGCCCGAAGTCCTCGAAGCACAAGTGATGCGCATGCTGCAGGATGAAAAAGCGCGTTCACTTTCGATGCACTTTGCCGGGCAATGGTTCGGCTGGGAGCAGTTGCGTTCTCGGGCGAACCCTGACGAGGACCGGTTTCCGCAATTCACTTTTGATCTACGTGTCGCCCTTTACCGGGAGTCGGCCGAATTTTTCCACCATCTCCTGCAATCCAACGCGAGCATTTTCGACCTCATTGACAGTGACTACACGTTTCTCAACGAGCGGCTCGTGAAGCATTACGGAATTTCAGGCGTTAGCGGAAGCCAGCTGCAAAAGGTTTCGCTCACCGATCCGAACCGCGGCGGTGTTCTCGGCATGGGAAGCGTCCTTACCGCGACCTCTCTCCCACTGCGAACGAGCCCGGCCGTGCGCGGGAAATACGTTTTGGCGCAATTGTTAGGGACACCGCCGCCGGAACCGCCGATGAACGTCGAGCAGTTGCCCGACGATGATCAGGCGATTGAAGCGATGACGTTTCGTGAAGCGCTCGCGCAGCACCGAGAGGACATCAATTGCAAGGCCTGCCACGAGGTTATTGATCCGATTGGTTTCGGGCTTGAGAGTTTCGATGCCATTGGGCGATGGCGCACGACGCAAAATGGCTTGCCCCTCGATACCGAGGGAGTCATGCCCGATGGGACCAAGTTTTCGAGTCCTGCCGACCTGAAAAAGACGATTCTGTCCAGAAAGGATCTCTTCACCCGTAATATGGCTGAGAAGCTTCTCTCCTACGCGTTAGGGCGCGACTTAAGCCCCTATGACCGGCCAGCGGTGGCTGAAATCACCGAAAAGGTCCTTGCGGATGGCGGGAAAATTCACACTGCCTTCGTCGAGGTTGCCAAAAGTTACCCGTTCCGATACCGTCGAAATGACGGATTCGAGCCGAAAGCAAAGACTTCAGAAACCGCCTCCAACTAACAAACCCAGAAAAATCATGAAGAATTGGCAGCTATCACGACGTCACATGCTGCGCGGCATGGGCGCGACCATGAGCCTCCCGTTTTTGGAAGCGATGATCCATCCTGGCGAAGCCTCCGCGGCAGGGGCGGCCGGCCCGAATGGTGAACCGGTGCGCTTTGCGGCTTTCTTCATGCCGAACGGGGTCAATCACGAACAATTCGATCCAAAGGGATCCAGCTTGAGCAAGTTGCCGCCCATTCTCGCGCCGCTCGGGGAGATGACCGAAAGCGTGAATGTGATCACGGGTTTGAACAATGCCGACGGTGGCCATGCGGCCGGGACCTCCGCATTCCTCACTGGACGTCGTCCGAAGAAGACCGGAAAGCCGAGTGAAGTAAACGTCGGGAATCCGAGCATCGACCAGATGATCGGACAGGCATTCAAGGAGGAAACATTGCTGCCAACGCTTGAGCTTGGCCTGAGCACTCCGCGCTCCGGCGTTGGTATGAGCGGACACAGTCATGTCTACACCAGCTTCATCGGATGGAAGGCCGCGGGAACGCCGGTTCCTCACGAGATCAATCCCATGCGAGCTTTTGATCGACTTTTCAAGGGCGCGAGTGTGACCACTTCCGGAATGAGTCGGTCGCGCGAGCAAAAAGGCGTGCGGCCCGACAAGAGCGTTCTCGACATCGTGCTTGAAGACGCGAAAAGCCTGCAGAAGCAACTTGGTCGGTCCGATCAACAAAAGTTGGATGAATATTTGACCGCCGTTCGCGACGTGGAAGAGCGGATCCAAAGCCAAGTGCAGGCCGCCAAGGGGCTGCGCATCACGGATGAAGTTCTCAAGGAGATCAAGAGCGTCGGAAGCGACATCCGCAAGGCTTCCGGAGACAGCCGCAGCGGCAGCTACAGTGCGCGTCCGAATATTCCCTACCGCGAGCACGGGCGTTTGATGATGGACGTTATGGCCCTTGCTTTCTGGAGCAATTCCACTCGCGCCGCCACGCTTATGTTCGGCGACGGACTCCACGGCCGGAACATGTCCTTCCTCGAAGGCGTCGATGGCAATCACCACTCGATTTCTCACCACGGTAATAAGAAGGGACCGCTTGAGACCTTTGCCAAGGTGAACACGTTCTTTGTCGATCAATATGCCTACTTCCTGCGGCGCCTGAGAAATATGTCGGAGGGAAGCAGCAACGTTCTTGAAAACTCGGTCGTCCTTTTCGGATCCAACATTAGTTCCGGTCAGGTCCACAACGGGAACAACATTCCGGTCATCCTTTCCGGCGGCGCCGGTGGCCGCCTCCGAGGAGGACGCCACATCGAAGGCCGCGGCGAGGAAATCGGCTCCCTCCACCGCTCGATCCTCGACCTCATGGAGGTCAAGGGAAGCATTGGCGATGGCAGTGGGAAAGTGCGGGGGATTTGATGAGCGCGCGCATTTTGCCCTCGATGTGAGGGATTGAATTTCGAATATCGAAAAAGGAATTTCGAAGGAAGAAGTTGTCTGCTTGGTGAAGTCAACAGGGGACGCGTGTTACTTCAATATCAGGCGATCTGCGGGTATAAACTTCGAAGCAATTGTTGCGATAAAGATCGCGAGGCACAGGAGGAGGTGTCCAGCCGCCACATCGCCAAAGGCGTTAAAGCCCAGAGCCCAGGGCAAGCCGAAGGCGCCGCCCTGGGAATGGTCGTCATGAATCATGAACCGCAACGCGGTTCAACTGGGGTTGGGGAGTGAAGTGAATTATGCTTTCTGGTAGGTTCAACCGCGTTGCGGTTGATCGTTCACGATACATAACCCGGGGTGTCCTCCTTCGTCGGAAACCCCGGGCTTTGGGCGATCACGCCGTTGGCGTGGAATGAACAACTGGGGTGAAACTCCGCTCTAGGTTGGTGGGAGTGATTTGTGCGTTTTGATGGGTTCAACTGCGTTGCGGTTGATTGTTCACGATATATAACCCGGGGTGTCCTCCTTCGTCGGAAACCCCAGGGGTTTGGGCGATCACACCGTTGGCGTGGGGATTGGTGACGGGTTGGTTGACGGGATGAGCGAAGCTGTAGCTTCACTCTACGGGATGATTCGATTGATTCTTCAGAAACCGCCAGCGCTTGCGCAACGTCAACCCCAACGCCACCGGCGTTGAATCCAAATGCCCTCAAACGGGAGATTGAAGTTCGCGTCGAGGAGATGGCGAAGGGAGCCGTAGAGTGAAGCTCCAGCTTCGCTCCCAACGATCACAGATCGAATGATTCCCCAGGAACCGTCAGCGCCTGCACAGCGTCAACCCCAACGCCAAAGGCGTTGAATCCCAGAGTCCAGGGCAAGCCGGAGGCACCGCCCTGGGAACAGTCGCCACCAATCATGAACCGCAACGCGGTTCCACCAGGGGTTTCCGCGAGAGCAGGATGCTCTCGCCACGGGGTCACCACTCGATGACCAATTCATCTCCGACTTCCTTTTGAAGCTTCTCAAAGGCGGCGACGAGGGTGGCTTTGTCGTTTTCTGATGGCTCAGAGGCGTTTGTTTCGAGTGGGTCCTGCTCTAAATCGAAATAGAGGGTCTTCTTCGCCTCGGGGTAGTGGATTAGTTTTTTGTTCCCGATAGTGATGCTGCGTTGTTTGTCGAGATAGCCGCCGTAAACGGCTGAACGGCCTTTGGATTCACTACGGATGAGTGGGAGGACGCTTTGGAAATCGACGTGGTCCGGTTTCTCCATGCCGGCGATTTCAAAGCTGGTGGCCATGACGTCCTGAAGGTAGATGGGCTCGTCGATTTTCTTTCCGGCGGGGATGCCCGGACCGGTGATGATCCACGGGACGCGGACGCTGTGGTCGAACATGTTTTGTTTGCCCATGAGACTGTGGTGTCCAACGGCGAGTCCGTGGTCGGCGGTGAAGACGATGTAGGTGTTGTCGGCTTTGCCGGATTCTTCAAGCGCCTTGAGGATACGGCCGATCTGGAAATCCATGTGCGTGATGATCGCATAGTATTCTTGACGGTTAACCTTCACGGCGTATTCGGTGCGCGGGAAAGGGGCGAGCTTTTCATCGCGAAGTCTTTCGCCGGACGCCATTTCTTCGGCGAACTCGTACTTTTCATAGAACGGCTGCGGTAGAGAGATGTTTTCGAGAGGGTAATCGTCGACGAATTTCTTGGGGGCTTGCCGGGGATCGTGCGGGGCGTTGAAGGCGATGTACATGAAGAACGGCGCGTCGCTGTCCTTCGCCATGCCGAGGTAGTCATCGGCGTCATCGGCGACGATGGCACTCCAGTGGCGCCCGCCTTCCCAGAAGCCGCCCATTTTCTTGTCCCAGGGTAGCCATGTTTTGTCGTCTGGACCTTGGGGACGATTGTAGCCTTCGGGCATCGCTTTCGGCATGCCGGGGCGCACGTTGCGGGCGACCTTGAACGATTGCTCGGCATCGGCGCGGATGTGCCACTTGCCGGTGAAGTAAGTATCGTAGCCGGCCGCGGCGAGGAGTTGCGGCCACATCTTGTTTTGCTGACGGAATTGTTTGTCGGTTTCCTTGTAGATCTTTTCCGCTTTCCAAAGATTCAACCCGGTCACGAGCATTGTGCGGCTCGCGATGCACACGGCGCCGCTCCAGCTACCCTGATTGTAGGCATGCGTGAAGGTCGTGCCGCCATTGACCAGCTTGTCGAGATTGGGGGTTTGAATCTCGTCGTTGCCGAGAGAAGCGACGCAATTGTAGGCGTGGTCGTCGGCGAAGATGAAGAGAATGTTGGGTTTTTCCGCGGCAGCGTGCGAAACGAGAAATAGAACGAAGAAGAGGAAAGCAGGGAGTTTCATGATAAGCGATGTGAAAGGGAATGAATGGCGAACAGGAATTATCACGAATGGACGCAAATGAGCACGAATTATTTCCGAATCCGGGTGGATTCCTGCTGGCTTCCTCTTCGTTTCTGGAGGTGCCCGATGGTATTATCGGATCTCGCTGGATTCGAGTGGCGAGACTGGAGGGAGAGGCTGGAAGTCTTCCCAAACGTCGTCTCCTGTGTCGAAGACTCCGTCCCTACCCGAGCTGCGCCACGCATATGGCTGGTCTTCGGATTCTTTTTCAAACCGAATTGGTTTCCCGAAGCTGTCGAGAAACACCAGATCTCTCGAAAGGCCCGCAAGGGGAACTCTTTCTATAAGCGCTCTTTGGTAGATCGCCTCTCGAAGTTGAAGTTCGGAAATCTGGGGATTTTTCCCGATGATTTCTTCCGACCAATAGCCAAGCGTTTCAAGAATGCGGACGGTGGCGCCTTCCTTTGCAATCGCTTTTACCATGAATTGACCGCCGAAGGTAAAGAGCGAAACGAAGAATACGGTGAAGAAAGTCATCAGTATTGCTTTCTTGGCCCGGGACATCTTCTTTTTCGAGCTTTGCTATTTCAACACCACGACGAAAATCAGCCGTCCTTCCCGCCACTTTGGCCCGCCGATGAAGAGGGGACTTTTTTGACGCAACGTGGCGTCGGTTTTGACGAGGACACGTTCTTCCTGCCAGAGCTTAAGCATGAGATTAAGACCGCCTTTTTCGTCGATGCCCTTGGTTTCAAACTGGAGGTTGAAGTTGTTGGACGGGACGACCCAGTTCGTGAAGTCGGAGAAGATAATGTCCTGATTGTGTTCACCGAGAAGGGTGAAGGAGGTGAAGTCCTCGAAGGCTTTCACTTTTCCAAGTTGAGCAGCGAGATCTTTGTCCACCGGTGAGGCATTTTTGTCGGATTCGCCTGTGGTGGCGTAAACCAGGCCGCCCCAAACGGTAGCATCCAGTCGTGAGCCTTTCCTTTCCTCAGCGGAGAGCGGAGTGAGAAGAAGAAGCGAAGTGAGAAGAGTGAGTAGTGCGCGCATTCAGATGTCCCGAACAAAGGGAAGGAAATGGGGTAGTCCGGTGGGAGTCGGATGAAGGACGTAGGCGAGCTTCCCGTCGGCGTCAAAGAACCGGGCGGGTCCGAACTTGGTGGCAGGTGCCCAGGAAGCGACGGATTTCCCGCGGATTTCGACGTCTTCCGGAATGGCGTCGATGCCATCGAGAAGAATGACATGGGCATCCGCATATTCGTCGAATTTGCTCGTGACGTTGATGGCTGAATCTGGCGTGAACACGGTTTCCACGACCGTATGATTCGAGGCCAAAACCGGTGCGTCAGCATCGCCCGGACCAAATCCATTGACGAATAGTGCGATGGCAACGGCGGCGGCCGATGCAAGGGTGAGCGGAGACCGCAGCCAATTCAGAATGCCGTCCAAAGAGAACGTCGCAGCCGTTCCCGGATTGTTCTGAAGGTTGGCCGAGTTTTCCTCTCGAATGCGCTTTTGAATCTGGCTGTTGAAGAAATCGGCGTAGGGCGGTTCCTGCGTCGCAGGGATTTCGCTCTTGAGCATTGACATCGTATTTTTTGCCGCCTTGGCTTCCTCCAGCATTGATGGATCACTTGCGACAGCGGCGTCCCACTCGGCGCGCTCGGCGTCGGAGAGCTGGTCGTCGATCCAAAGGGTGACGAGTTGTTCTTTGCGTTCTTGGTTCATGGCTTTTTAGCGGTCTGGATTCAAATCCTTCAGGGTGTCCTGTAATTTTTTTCGGGCGTAGTAAAGGCGCGACATGACCGTGCCTGTTGAGCACTCGGTCACTTTCGCGATTTCGTCGTAGCTGAGCCCTTCGACTTCACGGAGGAGAATGACGGAGCGGTGGTCGTCGGAAAGTTGTTCGATGGCGACGGCGATGCGTTGACCGAGTTCGGAGTTGGCCATCGCCTGATCGGGCTTTGGGTCGAACTTCGGAGCAGTCGGTGCGGCCATGTCGATCTGGCCGGAGTTGAGATCATCGAGTTCATCGCCCTGCACTTTTTTCTTTCGTAGCCAGTCGTAGGTGACGTTGTGGGCAATGCGATAGATCCACGTGTAGAACGAGGAACGCGCTTCGAATTTCGGAAGCGCCTTCCATGCCTTGACGAAAGTGTCTTGCGCGAGGTCCCACGCATCGGCTTCGTTTCTGACCATGTTGACGATCATTGCGTAAACGTTTCCCCGGTAGGCCGTGACCAGCTCGTCGAACGCGTCCATTTTTCCGGCTTGGGCCTCTTGCACAAGCTCGGCGTCGCGCTCCCGACGGGCGGCCCGGTCCTCGTCCGAGGATTGGGTTTCGGATTGTAGGACGTTGGACGCCATGGACGCGGGAATTATTCGACCGAAATTCCTGCGGCGCTAACGAATTCCCGCCTCCGGAAGGCAGCGACGTGGCGATCGATGGACTTCCCGGGGTAATCGAGCTCCCGGGAGTCGGGATTTCGGGCCGTGAAAGCGAGTTCAGCGCCGAGAATCTGGAGGAGTTGGGTCGCGAGGAGGTGCTCGCGGTCGAAGTAGGACGTGATGACGAGGAGGCCGTCCGGCTTGAGCCGGGAGAGGGCGAATTCAAAGATTCGCTGCCAGATCTCGCGGTCGTGCCAGAGGTTCTGGTGTCGGAGGAAAATGACGTGAAACTCGCCGGGAATCTGGCCGTAACCCACGAGATTTCGGGCGTCGTCGGCGAGGAAGACGGCTTCGTCTTCGGCGCTTTCGCTGCGCAGGCGGGGGACGCCGAGCTTGCTGAAGACTTTCTCCGTCAGTTCATAGCGGCGGCGTGCGGTATCAATCTCGCGATCACGAATATCGACCCCGTAGAGGCGGACGGGCGGGCCGAATTGCCCGAAAAACGCGCGCAAAAGCGGTGCTTCTTCGCAGTGGGCGCAGGCGAGGTTGAGGAGGTGAAGACGTTCACTCGTCAATGCGGAAAAGGCGGACTTTGCGACAACCAGCGAAAGCATGCGCCACAGCGAGAGAAGGTCGGCGCCTGCCAATTCGTTCCGTGCGAATTCCTCCCGAAGGTCGTCGAGGATCCCCGACTCCACGGCGGAAGAGAGGTTGCTTGCACCGACGCGGTCGCGAAGGAGGAGCTTCAGAAGGTCGTCGGCGGAGTCAGGCTGGACCAGTCCGGTTAGAGAAGAAGTCTTGGCGGGAGAACCCATGGAAACGGTAAATAATTAAAAACTGGGGACTCGGGGTGGAAAAGCCAAGACTTCTTCTCTAACCGGACTGGTCCAGCCTGACTCCGCCGACGACCTTCTGAAGCTCCTCCTTCGCGACCGCGTCGGTGCA
>JBCCWV010000117.1:0-14981 GCA_039192745.1 Verrucomicrobiota bacterium
CTACGGCGATGTCGGTGCCTGTCTTATCACCGGCAACGAGGACGGCGTAAAACACTGCGCGATGAACATCCTCTTTTCGCTCGCCCACATCGGTTACACCATCCCGCCGCAACCCGACGCCGGATGGATGGGCGAAGCGGGCCCCGGCCCGTCTTACCTCGACGAAGGTTCGGGTGGTCCCGAAAACGACTTCACGAACCGCAACACGACGTTCCTAGTCTGGAACACCTTGCACATGGCCCGCATGTTGAAAGACGCGGGCGGCATTCCCGCTCACGGGAACAGTCCGAAAGCGTGGAGCGCCGGCTGCAAGACCGGTTGGCATAGCCCGGAGCATCAGGTGTGACGGTTTTTTCTTGGCGGCAGTTCTGCCCAGATCGAGGATTAGAGATGATGGATCTTGTTCCTCTCCGTCTGATTATTTCCGCTCTTCTGCTCTTAATTGTTCTCCCAATTATGGCCGTTGAGAACGGCGATGCATCGGATGATGCCAGGTCGTCTTCTCAGGAATTTGCTGAAGCCGAGGCGGCACGGCTTTCGGAAAAATATCCTCCAAAGTTCTCTTCTCCCGAGGAGTGGTCTGCGCGGCGCGACGAAGTATTACGACGTTTGAAGTCAGAGACATTCGGCAGTTGGCCGGACGGCGAGGAGAAGACGAAGTTAAAACGGGAGCAGTCGGAAGCGCGCGAGGGTGTGCGCTTTTCACGGTTTACTTTCAAAAGCGATGAACACAACGAGCTGCTGTTTTTCCTCGCGCATCGCGATGGCCTCGAGCCGGGCGAGCTTGATCTCGTTGTCCTCAACGTCCTCGGTGAAGTTGGTTGGCGCGAATTTCTCTCGGGGATCGGCGGCGCGTTCCCGGCGTTTTTTCCAGAAGCGGATTTTCCTGACTTTGACGAAGAACTGTTTCAATCGGAGGCCCGAATGCACAAGAACATGAAGTGGGGCATGGCCTATCTTCCGCCTCGGGGGATTGGTCCGACGGCCGAGGATTGGAGTCTGGAGCATGATGGACAGATCGATGAAAATCTAGTGTTGTTAGGATTGAGCGTGGAGAGTCTTCAAGTCTGGGACATCCGGCAGGGCTTGCGGGCCTTGCGCTCCCTCGACGGCATGGATGCGCCGAACCTCTGGTTCCAGGCCTCCGGGAAGATGGCGGCGAACACGCTCTATGCTTCACTCTATGAAGAAGGCCTCTATCGCGTGGACCTCCATGACCTGCCCGTAAGCCATCGTGAAGGTCCGGTCTATCCCGGAATTCTAGGTATCACCGATCTCCCCGAGGTCGCCGCCATCGCTGCCGAACGCACGCGACTCATTCTTTACACCGCCGAACCGGAAGCATGGAGTCATCTCGAATCGATCGGCGAATTGCTCGGTTGGGAAAAACGGTTCCAACTGCGCGAGCCGGTGGAATAGTTCATTTGGGCTCTGGAATTGAGCGGATTCTCAAGACAATTGCTCGGTTCCTTTCGGTTTTTAATTCAAGAATCCCCGGCGTGCGCCAGTTTCCCGGCGTTAATACAATCCCTGTTATCATGAAAGTTTTTCCCTTCGCCTTAATCACCTTCGCCATCGCTTTTCAATGGGCTGGTGCCGAAGTCGTTTTGCCAACGTCCGAAGATGGACCTCAGAATTGGCGTTACTCTTTTGAAGAGCCACCGGCAAACTGGTCGAATCCCAATTTTGATCACTCGGAGTGGAAGGAAGGCCCCGGCGGATTTGG
This sequence comes from Verrucomicrobiota bacterium, assembly GCA_039192745.1. Lineage (GTDB taxonomy): Bacteria > Verrucomicrobiota > Verrucomicrobiia > Verrucomicrobiales > DEV007 > JBCCWV01. The sequence goes on from JBCCWV010000117.1 coordinate 1,727, forward strand.
AACGGAAAAGACACCGCGCACGCATGTCCGCACCGAGTGGAATGGAAGCGATATCTGGATTCGTCGTTCCTTTCAGGTCAAAGCGTTGCCCAAGGGTAAACAATCACTGCGGATCTATCACGATGAGGACGCGGTCGTCTTTCTCAACGGTGTGAAGATCGCCGACCTTGCAGGTGGCAGCGGGAACTACAAGAACACGCCACTGGATGCATCGGCGCTGAAAGTCGGTCGGAATGTTCTCGCTATCCATTGTCGGCAAACCAGGGGCGGACAGTATATCGACGCGGGAATCGTTTCCGAATCCACGACGCCGAAATCCGTTCGTCCGTTGGTCTATGAGGAAGCGACATGGACGGGCACCTGGAAGCCGGTGAAAGTGCCACTCGACACGCCCTGGACATCAAAGGTAGACCCGGAAAATCCGCTTCCCGAGCACCCGCGACCGGATTTTGAGCGCGAATCGTGGATGTCGCTGAATGGTCTTTGGGAGTATGCCCTGGAGCCGGTCGATTTCGAATACATGCAGGGTTTCATTGACCGTGCGACAATGACAACAGGCGACGCGCCCAGTGATTGGGATGGGAAAGTGTTAGTTCCATTTGCCATCGATTCGCCGCTTTCCGGGATTATGCACGTCCTGCGACCGGAAGAACGGATTTGGTATCAACGGGACTTCGATTTGCCCGTTGATTGGGATGGCAAGAGCGTCTTGATTCACTTTGAGGCCAGTGATTGGGAAACGAGTCTTTACGTGAATGGCGAGCGCGTGGGTCAGCATCGCGGTGGATACGATCCCTTTCACTTCGACATCTCCGATACGTTGAAGCCGGGCGCAAACACGGTGCAGGTCTGCGTTTGGGATGGCAATGACTTCCACTGCCAGCCGCTCGGGAAGCAGATCATGCCCGAGTTCCGCCATGGCTTCCGCTACCAGCCGACGGGCGGTATCTGGCAAACCGTTTGGCTCGAAGCGGTGCCGAAAACGCGGATCGCTTCGGTGAAAATCACGCCATCGCTCACCGGCGCAGAAGTGGTTCCCGTTTTTGAGGGCAATACCGAAGGATTGGAGTTCGCCGTGTCGGCCGAAGGAGGTGCAGAGATATCCGGAGCGGCAGGTCCGCTTACTTTGGAGATCGAAAACCCGAAACTCTGGTCCCCGAAATCGCCGCATCTTTACGGACTGACCTTCAGCCTTTCGAAAGGCGGAGAAGTTATCGACGAAGTGAAAGGCTACGTCGGTCTCCGCACCTTCGAGAAAGGCGATGACGACAAACTTCTCCTGAACGGTGAACCGGCGCCAGTGCAATGGGGGCCGCTCGACCAAGGTTATTGGCCCGACGGCATTCTCACTCCGCCGCACGAGGACGCGATCAAGTTCGATCTCGAGTATCTCAAGGAAATCGGCTGCAACATGGTTCGCGTGCATATCAAGGTGCATCCGCGCCGTTGGTACTACCATGCCGACCGCCTTGGCTTGCTCGTTTGGCAGGACATGGTCTGCACGCCGAAGTTCCGCCAAACCGTTGATGAAGCCGCTTCCGAAAACTGGATACGGGAATTCAACGAGATGATCACCGATTTCCACAACCACCCGTCGATCGTGAAATGGGTGGTCTTCAACGAAGCGTGGGGTCAGCACGATACGGTGGCAAAAACCGCTTGGGCCGAAGAGACGGATCCTTCACGCGTCATCCTCAGCGCCAGTGGCTGGACCGATCACGGGGTCGGCGACGTGCTGGACGTGCATAACTACAAATTCTACATCTCCGGCCCGGCGGAAGACGGTTTTGGTAACAGCCGGGCCCTCGTCTTTGGTGAACTCGGCGGACAAAACTTCCTTCTTCCCGGAAAGAAATGGTATGAGGATCAGAAGCAACCGGTCGGGCCGTCCGTGGAACGGGCCGGTGGTCGCATGAATTACAACTCCCTTGAGGACATGGAGTTCAAGTATCCGTTTTACGTTGGGGCTCTTCGTCACTTTGTCGCCCGCGACGGCTACCAGGGATTCGTTTACACGCAAATCACCGACGTCGAGCACGAGTGCAATGGTTGGCTGACTTACGATCGCCGAATCTCCAAACTTTCCGAAGAAACGTTCCGCGCCATCCATGAGGAACTGGATAACCCCGTGACCTACACGCTGCTCGCGGGCGAAGGGGATTGGACGGCTGGACGTGTGGCGCCGTTGCGCAAAGGAAACGAAACACCACAACCATGGACCACGCCGGAAACGAAGAAGCCGAACTTCAAACCGATTGCGATCCCTCACGAAGGCGGACCCATCGCGCCTGCTAAAGCGAAAGGGAGTGCGCTGGCTCTTCGCCACGAGTTCACGTTGTCTTCGCAACCTGAACGCGCTGTGCTTGAGTTACGCGGCACCCACGCCAACGCCTTCGGCGACCCTCCCGCGCCCAAACTTGATGGCCATCGCACGCGTGCCGGCGAGGAAGTCCCCTACGTGACCTATCTCGACGGCAAGTTACATCGCCGCGGAACCCTCTTCGTCGAACGCGGCCAAGGCGGTTCCGTCGCCTATCTCGAACTCAGCCCGCCGGAAGTCGCTTCACTCACTCCTGGTAATCACACGCTCGCCATCGAATTGCCTGCACCAGAAAAAACCGTAGCGTTTGACGCGAAGCTTTGGAGTTACGAGGTTGCAGATGAATGATTGATCGATTGGTTTTTGCCGCTCTCCTCGTCACCGCCTCGTCTGCAGTCGGACTGGATCTCGCTGATGTCGACCGCTACGGTGGCGTGAAGGCGATTGAGTCGGAAGCCACGGGCTGGTTTCGGGTGGAGAAAATCAATGGCCGTTGGCTCTTCATCACGCCCGAAGGGCATGGTTACCTGGCTCTCGGCGCGAACCACGTCGGCAAATACCTCGACCAACAGGCGGAGGCGATGGGGTTGCTGGCGCGTGCGAGAGGTTCGCGGGAAGAGGCGGCGAGCTACCTTCTCAAAGCGATGGCGGACCTTGGATTGAATGCCGGTGAAGCCTATGCTCCGATCGCGCCGGAGATCATGAAGACGCGGCCTTGGGTGGCGAATATCGATTTTCCCGGCCGCAGTAAATTTGCCTTCGACGTCTTTGACCAGACAACACTGGAAGAAATCCATGACTCGTTTGTTGAACAATGTCAGGATTTTCAAGATAACCGTTTTGTGCTCGGCGTGGCCTGTGCGGATCTTCCGGTTTGGGACCAGCGGCGAATTGAGTTCTATGAGAAACTCCCAGAATCCGCGCCCGGAAAGCGTGAGTTGATGCGGTTCCGTGAGGAAGGCAAAAGCGATGACGAATTCCTCGGCCACGTCGCTGCAAAACTATACCCCGCATTGCGCAAAGCGGTGAAGGAAGGGGCTCCGAATCATTTGTTCTTTGGAGAGCGTTTTCGCCTGCGTGGCGCGCCTGATGAGGTCATCGCCGCCGTGGGTCGGCATGTTGACGTTTTTCCCACCCAAGCGCTTATTCTCTCTCCACAACGACCACCGGAGTGGCAACTTTTCCAAGCCGAGGGTTACGATCACGAGGCGTCACTCATTGGCGATAAACCCATGGTTGTGATCGATTGGGCGGCGCCTTTCAGTCTTTCCGAAACCTTTGACACCGAACGCGGCCAAATCCGCGATGAGATCACCGCTGCAAAGGAAGCCGCCGACTGGATCATCGCCTCGATGGAGCGCCCCTACATGATCGGCGTTTTCAAATGCCAACTCATTGGCCTGCATGGAAACGACCGCTGGTTCGGAGATCGCGCCCGCCGCACTTATCTTCAGGATGATGGTCGACCCTTTCCTCTGAGAACCAGAATCACACGTGAGGCGCACGAAAAAGCACTGATGGCAGGGTATAGCATGGCGGTAAAGTGATTGGATGCTTTTGAAGTGACACTCAGTTTGAGAATGGCGTGAAAACCGTCTATTTGATGACGGAATGACCATGAGTGATCCCGGTCTAATTGCCTTGTTTGAAAAGATCGTTGGCCGAAAGCACGTCCTGACGAAGGAGAGCCGGACGGCGTATTACCGGTCGGGGTTTCGGTCGGGCTTCGGCGCGGCGTCTGTGGTGGTTTTTCCCGGCACGCTGTTAGAGCAGTGGAAGGTTTTGCAGGCCTGTGTGAAAGCGAAGTGTGCGATTGTTTTGCAGGCTTCGAAAACCGGATTGACGGAAGGCTCTTCTCCAAGCGGGTCAGATTACGACCGCGACATCGTCATTATCAATATCACGCGCATCAAGAAGATCATTCTTCTCGACGGTGGAAAGCAGGTTCTCGCTTTTTCTGGTTCGACCTTGCACGAGTTGGAAGGTGAACTGGCGAAGGTGAATCGCGCGCCGCATTCGGTCATTGGATCGACGACCATTGGAGCAACGATAGTTGGCGGCATCGCGAACAATGCGGGTGGTGCGCTCTGCAAACGCGGTTCGTCGTTTACGAAACTTTCGCTTTTCGCGCGGGTCGATGAGGCGGGTGAGCTGGAAATCGTCAACCATCTGGGCATCAGGAACCTCGGTGAGACGCCGGAGGAGATTTTTGACCGGCTCGAGAGTGGAAAGATTCCTCCCGAAGATCTCGACGCGATGGATGAGGCCGCGTCAGACCGCGACTACGCGGATCGCATTCGGGACCTTGATGCAGAGGTTCCCAATCGCTATAACGCCGATCCGAAACGGCTTTGCGACGTGAGCGGCAGCGCGGGCAAGGTCGCGGCTTTTGCTGTCCGGGTGGATACCTATCCGGTTCCCGAAAAGAAGCAGGTTTTCTTTCTTGGAACGAACGACCCCGCTCACTTTGTTACGTTACGCCGACACATTCTCGGTAACTTCAAGGAGCTGCCGGAGATGTGCGAATACATGAATCGCGGGATCTTTGACGTCGCTGAGCGATACGGAAAAGACGTTTTTCTTTCCATCAAGCATCTCGGGACAAAGCGGCTTCCGCGAGCCTACGCGCTGAAGGCGAGGGTTGAGTATTTCCTGAATAAGATTCCTTTTTTGCCCAAATTTCTTCCTGATCTCTTTTTATATTTTGTGAGCCGACTCTTTCCGGCACACCTGCCCGAGCGGTTGCTGGAGTATCGTGATGAATTCGAATACTACCTCATCCTAAGCATGAGCGACGCGGGGATCGATGAGGCCCGGGACTATTTGGCGGACGAGTGGAGCAAGCTGGAAGGGGTGAAATTCTTCGAATGCACCGAGGAAGAACAAACAGCCGCGCTCTTGCATCGGTTCGCGGCGGCGGGTGCGGCCATTCGTTATCAGACGCTTCATCAGAAGACGTCGGAAGAGGTGCTCGCTCTTGATATCGCTCTCCTCGGTAACGATCCAGACTGGATCGAGGAATTGCCGGAGGATATTTCCCGGGACCTTGATCTCGCCCTCTACTACGGGCATTTCATGTGCCATGTCTTTCATCACGACTATATCTTCAGGAAGGGCGCCGACATCGCGGCCATTAAGGCAAAAATGTTAGAACGCCTCGACGCAAAAGGTGCGAAATATCCCGCTGAGCACAATGTCGGTCACATGTATGAAGCCGAACCGCACGTCAAGGCGTTCTACGAGGAATTGGATCCGACCAATACCTTCAATCCCGGGATTGGGAAGACGAGCAAGAAAAGACGAGTGTTGGATTAGGCGCTTTAGTTGCGGTTGATCCGAACGAAGCAGGAGAATGATCAGCGTTTCCACGAGAAATGGCCGTGGCCGATGCGGAATCTCCTTGCTTTGACCGACCGCAATCGCCGAAACGTATATCCTACCATGAGCGCGCGAACTTTTCTTTTTGCATCCTTTCTTCTTTACTCGCTCTCTCCTTTGCGAGCGGACGCCGATCTTGAGGAGGCTGAAACCAAGGCAAGTGACCAAGGGCGCAAGGCCGTGGAGTTGAGTTCCGCCGCGATCACGACTGGCGACTTAAAGCGATACGTGAACCGACTTGCTTCGAAGGAGTTTGAAGGTCGTGGGACAGGAGATCGCGGTGAGCGCGTGGCGACATCATACCTTGCGAGTTTTTTTGAAGAGCTTGATCTCCAGCCGGCGGGCGATGACGGAAGCTTTTTTCAATCCTTCACCGTTCCTGACGGCAAGGAGTTGAAGGGGAGTAACTATCTTCGCATCGAGCTTGCAGAACCGCTGGGCCTCGTTCGTGAATTGGAGCCGGTTGATCAGATACAACCTCTCAGCTTTAGTCCGTCGGGAGAAGTGGCGAGTGCCGAGGTCGTGTTTGGAGGGTTCGGAATCAAGACGGACGGCTATGATTCCTTTAAAGACATTGATCCGAAAGGAAAATGGCTGGTGGTTCTGCGAGGTGCTCCAAAAGACATTAAAGACTTGCAGCGGTTCGGATCGTTAGTGGCCAAGGCGCAAACCGCGAAGGAGGTTGGAGCGGCTGGTTTGATCTACGTGAAGGCGTCCCATCCCGATGTGACTCGGGAATTGATGCCGGTGGAAATCAATGTGGGAGCTGGCGAAGATCTGTTGCCCGCGTTCACCATCAGCAATCGTCTGGCGTCCGCGCTCCTCACAGGGCAGCGAGATGGCGAGAATCTTGAAGCAATCTTCAAGGCGCACTATGAAGGCGGAGAGATCCACAGTTTTCCGCTTCCTTATCAAATGAGTGCGGAGGTGAACCTGAAGCCCAAGTCACTTCAAGCGCGCAATGTGTTGGCCCGGCTGCAAGTTGGCGAGAGTCCGAGTGAAGAAACGATCGTTATAGGCGGACACATTGACCATCTCGGATACGGCAACCGCGGTGGGAGTCGTGCGAAGGAGGACGAAGCCAATCAATTGCATCTCGGTGCCGACGACAATGCTTCGGGGGTAGCCGCGATTATGGAGTTGGCGCAGTTTTATGCCGATCATAAGAAAGACGGATCGCTTTCACTGAAGCGTGACTTAATCTTTGCCGGCTGGTCCGGCGAAGAGATGGGACTGCATGGTTCGCGGTATTACGTCAATTCCGTTGCGAACGGGGAAGGCGAAGAGAGGACGGCTTATCCAACAGTCTCCGCCTATATCAATCTGGATATGGTCGGACGGCTTGCCGATAATCCGTTGAAAGTGCAAGCGACAGGCTCCAGTCCCGAATGGAAAGGCGTCCTCGACGGCATTGAATCTGACTTAAAAACGCAGCGCTCCGCGAACCCCTATCTCCCGACCGATTCATCGCCGTTCTATAGTGCGCGCGTTCCGGTCCTCGCCCTTTTCACCGGAGTGCATGACGATTATCACACTCCGGCGGACACGGTGGATAAGATTGATTTCGCCGGACTTACCGAAATATCCCGCTATCTCAAGGCGCTTACCACGGCCACGGCCAATCTTGAGGAACCACCCAAATATATGAAGGTCGAGCGTGTTCGTAACCAATCCCGTGTCCTTCTCGGCATTCGCATGGAGGAAGTCGCCGACGAAGGGGGAATCAAGGTGGCCCAAGTCGTCCCAGAATCCCGTGCCGAGGAAGCTGGAATCAAGAGCGGTGACATCATTACTTCGCTAAATGACAAAGGAGTTAAAAATCTGCAATCGATGTGGAGAGTCTTGAACCAACTGGAACCGGAAAAGGAAATTCCTTTGAGACTTCGCCGTGGAGATCAAACGAAGGAACTCAAGATCACACCCGCCAAGAGATAATTTCGTTCCCGCTCAATCGTCGGCGTTTCCCCGATCAATCCTCAAAGCCGACGACATACAAGCCCGCGCTCGTCGCGGCGAAAAGGCGCTTGCCGTCCGGCGTAAAAGTGAGCGCCTCGACCTTGTTGACGAATTCACGGGAGAGGGCGGGCAGTTGCATTTTTTGGCCGTCGTTGGAAGTGAAGTCGATCGAGATTTCCCGGGACCCTTCCTCGCGTCCGACGCGCAATCCGTTGGCAAAGGGTGACCACGTCTTGCCACGATCACGGGTGATGAAGACGATGCCAAGGCCATCTCCGATGGCAAAGACGTCCGGATTTTCAGGATGCAATGCAAGGGCCGGAACGCTTCGGGTGCCACTCTCTGACGGATCCTTGATCAAGGTCCATTGTCGACCGTGATCGGTGCTGCGCCAGAGCCCCTGCGACACCGTCGCGAAATAGACGACGCCTTTCTCGACTGTTGAAGGTCGGATGATGGAACCGGATTCGGCGTGGATCTTGAAAGGGTAGTTAGGATCTGGTTTTCGATACCCGGTCTCCAGTCCGTTGTTGCTCGCCGTCCATGTTTTGCCGCCGTCGCGACTAATGTAGGCGCCGGCTTCGTCTCCCGGATTCGTGTCGAGATAAGAACTGTAGATGATTTTCGAATCGAATGGATCGAAGGCGAGCGAGAGACAAGTGGGATGATCCTCTTTCTTCTGTCTCCTCGGTAATCCGCTCTTTGGTCCATGCGCAGGCTTCCAAGTGAGACCGCCATCCATGCTAACGTGCATACCGTCGTCGGTTCCGATGAAGATTCGTTGAGGGTTTTTCGGGTCAAATGCCTGCGCGATCACGTTTTTGTTGCGCAATCCCTGGCTGGCGTTAGTCACGGTCGCGCCGAAGTCGCTGGTCCAGTAGACACCGGCGTTTTCGTATCCGATGAAGATCCTATCTGGGTCGTCAGGATCAAAAGCGAGGCTCTCCGAATTCACTCCGAAGTTTCCGTTGGTTTTTGGATTGCCGGGAATCAGCTCCCACGTCCGCCCCGCGTCTTCGCTGCGGTAAACTCCCTGCGGTCGGAAGCCGGCGACCATTCGTGCTGGGTTAGTCGCATCGATGGCCATGGCGATACCGAAAGTTTCTTTCGGTGTTATGCCTTCGGGAGCGACGCGCTTCCATTCAGGTTGGCCGTCCAACTTCAGGTTAAAGGCGGGTTGCGTGGCGAGCGCCCAACGCGTCGTCGGATTGGAGAGAACCGAAGAGTGATCGTTTCCATCCAACTCGCGAAGACGAATGTTCCGGAAGCGGACTTGGTGCTTTTCGTATTCTTCACGAATAACTCGACCGTTGACGGCAATGTTTCCGTGAACCTGTAGACCAATAACCCCACTTGCGGTCATGGCGTCGCGAACGTCGGCACAGGGCACGCCGTTGACCCAGGTTTGCAGGTGATCGCCGTGGCAACGGATGCGGAAATGATTCCATTCGTTGTCCTTGAAGGCCCTCTGCGCCTCGGGTTTGTCGGTCAATTCATCGAGGAAGATGAAACGGCGGGCTTCATCGTAGATTCCACCGGATCGTCCTGATTCGGCGGAAGCGATCTCGACCTGATACCCGTAAACGCGATCTGCGGGCAGCGTGATGGTGCGCGGTTTGCCCGGGTTTTTTGTGTTGGTAACTTCGGTGCCTTCTTCGGCAATAAGGCTTCGAATCTGGATGCCGGAGTTGAGACCGAGATCGCATTTCACTTCGAGTTCCAATTCAAAGTCGCCATACTCGCGGTCGGTGCAGAGAAATGTGTTCGGCGTCATCGGGGCGGTCGTGCCTACGATGACGCCGTCGATAACTTCGAAAGTCGCCTTGCCGCTTCGGACCGTCCAGCCGTCGAGGTCGTCGCCGTTGAAAAGTGGTTTCCAATCACCCGCGGAGGCGGTGGCAATACCGAGAAATAGAATCGAGAGCAGGCGAAGTGGTTTCATGACGAGGGCTGTTTTCTTCCGGTGTACATCGGGATGAAATGGTAACCGTCGACGTCTTTCACGCGAAGGGGAAGGTCGGCGGCCATGAAGTCGGTGGTTTTGCCGTTGATCGTTTCGGTGATAGCGACGGCGGAGTCCTCCCATTTTCCGGCGCTCTTGTTGGCGACGAGCGTGAGACTGGATTCGTTATTGATGATGGCGCCGCGATCCGGCGTGCCAACACCGATGGTCGCGCCGAGGACTTCAAGGCTGGCGCCGTTGGTGACTTCGAGAACGGGACCGCGTTCCGTTTTAAAACCAAAGATCCATGAGTTGGCATTGTCGACCACGACGGGTAATCCGGTGCCTTCGTTGTTCACCGACCAACCGTAGACGTCGAGATTTCCCTTGTTCAGGCGTGGGCGCGGATAAGTGCCATTGAGGAGATAGAGTTGTCCGCCTGCTGATTTCTCGGTGTTCGCGTAACCGGCTTCATACATCTCAAGAACGACTGGTCGAGGACAAGCGTGGCGGACGCCCGCGCGGAAGACATCGACAAAACGAATCGGGGTCTCGGAGTCTTCCTCGACGGAAAAAGTAAGTCCGAGATTGAGGCGGAACATGCCATCGACTTGGCGGACGGAGGCGGGAACGCGAATGTTTTCACTGACCACGTAGTTTGCTTGCGGGAGGAAGATGAAAGGTTTGCCCGAGTCGAAAGCTTTCTGAATGGCAGCGGTGTCGTCAGTTTCGCCGTCGGCTTTCGCGCCGAATTGCTCCGGGGTCGCCCACTCTTCCGGTCCGGATGGCCACTCAAGGCTGGGTGCTTCCGGGTGAAGGAGATTCAAGCTTTCTGGCTTCTGCCCCTTGGCGTGAAAAACTGGTCCGGAAATCTTCTCGCTGATGGCGTCCCCGGAGGACTGAATGTTGCGGAGAAAGTATTCGCCGTGATTGCGCTGGACGGGAGTTTCCAATTGGCTGTCGGTGAGAATTAAATGACCGCCCTCGACGTCAAGCACAGCGGCAGGGGCAGAACCCACGGCTTTGATTTTCCGGGCCGCGAGCATGGCTTCTCCTTTCCCGCCGTCTCCTTCGCGTCGCTTGCCGAGATAAATGCCCGCCTGCTTCTGGTTCTTGAGAGTGACGTATTCAAAGACTGGCGCGCAGGCGTGACCAACGCGAGATCCGATGCCGTGGTCGAAGCCTTCGACGATAATGTCCGAGTGGTATCCGATGACGGGTGGCCGACGGAAGAGGATTCCGCACGCACCAGAGCCATCGCCGGAGACGACGCGAAGATTGCGTAGTTGCGCTTTGTTCGCGCTGGTAAAGTCGAGGGCCACGGCCCCGGGGTTACCGCTTCCGGTGTTGATCGTGAGATTACGGACGGCATTGATCCCCTTTCGATTGTTGAACTTACTTTTGCCATAGGCGAGGACGGCTTTCTCGGCTCCTTTCGCAAATCCTGGAGCGTTGTCTTTCAGTCGGATAATGGTCCCGTCACGACTTTGTCCGATAAAGCGCACCCAAATAAGTCGCTCCCATCCGGTTGCTCCCGCGCGCTCGACGCCTCGTTTCATAAACGTGGCCCGCCGCTTGGATGGGGTGCGATCGGGCATGGAATAAATAATCGTATCGGAGACGAGATACTCGCCATCGGGGATATAGATGATGAACGAGCCGTCGCTAGCTTTGGGAGGACCGTCGATTGGGTAACCTTCTGTGTTCGGAAAACGATCGCGCGAATACAACATCGCCGTGCCCGAGTACCCGAACTTATCCTGCTCGGCGAGAATGAAGTCGTAGGCTTTGACGAACGCCGCGGTGTCATCAGTCACGCCGTCGCCTTTCGCGTTGAACGGTGGCTTTGTGATATCAAGGACGCTACCGCCTTTGCCATTATGAAAGAACGCTTCGGGAGGATAAGTGCAATTGATGCCTGGGTTTCGGTCTCCGGTTTCGAGCGCGTAAGTGGATAGCAGTCCCGCGGAAAGCAAAGCGAGAATTCGAAGTATAGGTTTTAAGTTCATGGTAGTTGGGAAAGGGACTCAAGCGCGTTGCGGAACTCATCGCGATAGACTTCGACGAGCTTTTCACGTGTGGTGCCGTCGGTCTTGACTAGCCCCTGCCGTAGGCCCCGACCGAATCCGGCGGGACGATCCACATACTGACAACGGAGGTAGCCGAGAATGTAGGGCTTGCTGAATGAAGCTTGAAGAAAGTCCTGAGTGGCGCGGATCGCCTCTTCCTTGGAAGGTTTTTGTTCAAAGATTGTCCGCGGATGATCGGGAGTCGGAAAGCTGATGGCGTGGTCGCAGATAAGGACCGGTTTTCCCGTAACTTGGTAAAGATGTTCAATAGCATCCTCCGGAAATTTGGTGCTGGGCGGGTAGAGTCGCGAATAGATGTCGCCGGGCTGCACGGCAACGGCGTCTATGTAGGGCTTGGCGGCGAGAAGTACGCCGGCAGGAGCATCACCAGCGAGATAGCGGTCGCCGAAGTTCAAGTGATTGGGGGCGGCCTCACGGAGTGCTTCGCCCGCTGTCTTATAATAAGTCTCGGCGATCTTTGGAAGGAAGGCTTCATCATCCTCTTGCACGCGATGGCGACCGATGGCGACGGCTTGCAGGTCTGCGGTCGCGAGTTCGTCGAGTGAGGCAAGGTTTAATCCGTAGAATTGGTTCAAATCAGCAAGCCGGTTTGCGTATCTCTCTAGGAGAAAATCCGCATACGCTTTGCGTCCGGGGGCGTCGGCGGGGAGTCGACGGATCTCCGTGACCCAGTCTGTTCCACGAAGCGCACGAGTCTCGAGAAGACTCCACGTCGGTGTGTCGGTCCAAAGATAGCCGATGAGAAAGGGGTCGTCCTTATGTTGAGATGCGAGGTGTCGGATGGACTTGGTTGTTTTTTCCTGCCAGGCGGGATCGAAAACATCGGGGAAACGGAAAAAGCCTTTGGCGGAAGTGTCCGGATGAGACCGATGCTTCTCGATTGGAGCGATGCCGATGGTGGCGAAGAAAGGGAGTTTGTCCTGGAGATCCGTCGGTCCTCCGTAGCCGAAACTGGTGACATTCCAGTTTGCGAGCTGCGGGCCGAGATGTTCGTTCCAAAATCGATTCCAGTCCCGGCCATATTGCGTGGTGAATGGCTCGTCCTTGAAGTTGGGAAATCCAATGGATGAAATGTGATTGATGCCCAGAGCGAGGTAGCCGTGGCCTTCGGGAGTTATAAAGACAGAGCGCTCGCCGATGTTCTCGAGTCGGAAAAATCCTGTGGCCTCGCTCTTTACCGACTTCAAGCCACGGTAGGAGTCGAACTCGAACGCGTCTTTATTTTCGGAAGAAGTGAGAGATAGCGCGGAGATGGTAAGAACTCCCAAACAGGAGAAGCAGAGCGGAAGCTTGAGGGAGCTAAGCATGAAAAGGGGATCAGGGTTGAGCGGCAGGCTGCGGCTATTTTTTTTGAACACGAAAACGTTTCACCGCCTCGGCTGCGCCGGATTTGTCGAGGAAGGCTTGAAGTTTTTTTCGAGATGCGAGACCCGGTGCGCCGGGCGAAGAAGCCGTAATGGGCGACTCCTCCAGCGGATCGGCTTCCATATCATAAAGGCGACCGTCGTAATAGAGTTTCCATCGTTGGTTGCGAGCCCAGTAGCCGTTGACTGGTCCGGCGCCCTTTCC
>JBCCWV010000118.1:0-14965 GCA_039192745.1 Verrucomicrobiota bacterium
AAAGCCCAGGGTTTCCGACGAAGGAGGACACCCTGAGGTCAACCCACCACGGACAACGACCGCAACGCGGTTGAACGGGAGCGGCAACGGACTCCGCTTGGCGCATAGCGACTCATAATCCGAGGTCGATCAAAACCTCGACGACCTTCCCCACGCCAAAAGCTTGATAGCTCAGAGCCCAGGGTTTCCGACGAAGGAGGACACCCTGAGGTCACGCGCCACAAAACATCAACCGCAACGCGGTTGAACGGGAACGGCAACCGACTCCGCTTGGCGCAAAGCGACTCATAATCCGAGGTCGATCAACACCTACCGAAGCCGGAAAATCGCCCGTACCTCCCTGAGATTTAGTGAGATACCTTAAAATCCGCGATTTTTTGCGCCCTCAGGGTTTAATTTTCGACGGGATTCGACAATCCCCATTGAAGTCGACTCATGAACCCTGCAAACCAGCCTAATTCCGCGGATACACCGTCCGAACTGGAATTCACCAAACTCCTGCTCGAAAACGAGCGAGCGCTTTTCGGCTTCATTCATTCTCTCACGCAGGACCTCGCGGCGACGGAAGAACTCCGGCAGGAACTGGCCGTCCGTCTTTGGAACAAGTTCGATCAGTACGACGGCCAACGCCCATTCGTCGCATGGGCCATCGGATTTGCACGCCTGATGGTTCTTGAATGGCGTCGCAAGCAAACCAAGCTACCCATCCCTCTCGGCGAAGATGTTCTCCATCAATTAGCAGACGCTGCGGCCGACCGCGTTGATCGACGTGCGGAAATTCACGCCGTGCTTCAGGAATGCGCTGGCGAGCTCACCGACCTGCAAAGACGCACGCTGCATGAACGCTACTACGAGGAGTCGCCGGTGAAGAAAATCGCCAAGGCATGGGGCCGCACGCAGATGGCCGTCTACAAAGTCCTCAATCGCGTGCACGAAAGCCTCGCCGAATGTCTGCGCGCCAAACTTCAACTCGCCCCGGGACCATGAACGCTTCTGACCGACAACTCGTCATCGACAGCCTTCACGGAACCGCCAACGCGGAAGAGGCTTCCCAACTCGGCAAAAAACTCGAAGAGAGTCCCGAACTTCGCGAACTCTTTCTCGATCATCTCGATGTCCAGGTATTCCTCCACGCGGAGGCAAAGGCCGGCGCATTTGCTGAGGATCGTGATGCCTTCTTTGGCGATCTTGAGAACGACCGCCAGACAGAACCAAAGATCGTACCTTTTCTCCAACGGCGCTGGACCCGGACCATCATCGCTACATCAGCCGCCGCAGCTTGCCTTGTCCTCGCCTTCGCCTTCTTCAGCCCACAACCGCTTAGTGCGGCGGTGGCCTTGGAGAAAATGATCGAAGCGGCCAAATCCGCCGGCGATCGCACTTACTCGGTTTCCGTTGTCCGAGGAAGCACTGAACGAACCGTCCCTGGTGGGCAGGAAGTATCGCTCGAAGACGCCACCGTTTACGTCCGCGGCACCAATCAATATGTCGTTTTCCAAAACCTCACCGACGGCACCGGAAAACGGATTACCGGATTCGACGGCACACAGAGCTGGACATTTACCGGCGACAACCCGGTTTACGTAAGCGACAACCCCGACCTTTTCCGACGCGACCTTCCGGGTGGAGGCCTCGATTTGCCATTCGTGGATCTCCAACAGAAACTGGAAGAGTTGCGGGAAGGCTACGACGTCAAGCTGATCGAAAACGATCGCCGCGGGAAACTTCGACTGCGTGCCGTGAAAAAATCCCGGGAATTCCGAGGTCCGCGTGAAGTGTTGATCCGCTTTGAACAGGATTCCGGGCTCATTCGCAGCATCGAGTTCAATCGACCCGACCGGACTCAACGGGGCCCCCGCATCGTTCACCTCGAATTGATCAATGACTCTCCACTACCGCCGGACTTTTTCTCCCATTCCATGCATCACGAACCCGATCGTCCCGTCGAAGTAGAAACCCGGCGACGAAAAAGATGAAACTCTCTTCGAACCCCCATTTAGATGCCACGTAACCACTCATTATTATTTCCTGGACTCCTCGCCCTGACCGCTGGACATCTGAGCGCTCAGGAAAACTTCTCAACCGAGCAAATCCACTTTTTCGAGAATCACATTCGCCCGGCCCTGGTGAAATATTGCTACGAATGTCACTCGCAGGAGGAGCGATCATCGCGGGGTGGGCTCTTCGTCGATACACGCGAAGCGCTTTTGCAAGGGGGCGACGGTGGACCGGCAGTAGTCCCGGGAAATCCCGTCGATAGTCTTCTGTGGGATGCCGTCAACTGGCAGCATGGCTACGAAATGCCCCCCGATGATCCGATGCCGGAAGAAGTCATCGCGCACTTCAAAACATGGATCGAAATGGGTCTCCCCGATCCACGCGTCCGCGAAGTGGCGGACTTCAATTCCACTATCACCGCCAAAGACATTGAAAAAGGAAAGGAACACTGGGCATTCCAACTTCCCGTCCGGCAAAGCGACGCCTCCATCGATTCGATCATCAGCGCCGGGCTTCAAGAAGCTGAATTGTCCCCCGCTCCACGCGCCGACCCCTTCACGCTGCTCCGGCGGATCAACTTCGATCTCCTTGGACTACCGCCAACCCTCTCGGAGATTCGCGCCTTCCACTCCAACTGGCAGCGCAACCCTGACAAAGCCATCGAGGAAAAAGTCGATGAACTTCTCGCTCGTCCTCAGTTTGGCGAACGCTGGGGCCGGCATTGGTTGGATGTGGCCCGCTATGCCGAATCCTCCGGCTCGCGAAACGTCAATTACCCCAATGCTTGGCGCTATCGCGACTACGTCATCGACGCCTTCAACAAGGACAAGCCCTACGATCGATTCCTCGAAGAACAGATGGCCGGCGACCTGCTTCCTGCGCCCACAGACGCCGAGTGGCAGGAAAACCTCATCGCGACCGGCTTCCTCGCCATCGGGCTCAAACATCACGATCAAAAGAATCCGCGACAATTCCAGTCGGACATGATCGACGAACAGATCGATACATTCACCCAGGGCTTCCTTGGTCTCACTGTCGGCTGCGCCCGTTGCCACGACCACAAGTATGATCCCATTCCAACCCAGGACTATTATGGCATCGCCGGAATTCTCCAAAGCACCCGCACTTTGTTCGGCACGAATCGCGTCGCGCAAATTCATCGCACCAGCCCTCTGATCGCCCTGCCCATTGCAGATAAAGTCCCAGTTTCTTCGGAAGGCGGAACGCGGACCGTCGAACATCTCAAAAGCAGCATCGCGAAAGCGGAAGCGGAATTGGCGGCGATGGGACGGGTCGGCGGCATGAATGACCGCGACGCAGGCAAGGATCGAAGGCACCTTCGTAACAATCTCAACCGCCTCAAAGGCCAGCTGAATGTCCTCAACGAAGACGGCACCCCGAAAAGCTACGCCATGGGCGTGCAGGAAGGAACGGAGATGGTGAACGCCAACATCTTACTCGGCGGCGAACTGGAGCGCCCCGCCCAGCAAGTACCGAGGGGCTTTCTGCAAGTGTTAGGCGACCTTAATTTCCAGGTCGAAAGCGAGAAAAACTCAGGTCGCCTTCAACTCGCGCGGGCCATGAGCACACCGCGCAACCCCCTTACCCACCGGGTCATGGCCAACCGCATCTGGATGCACCTCATGGGCCGCCCGATCGTCGCCACTCCCAGCAACTTCGGCCTCTCGGGAATGAAGCCGGAAAACCAGCAACTCCTCGATCAACTCGCCGTGCGTTTCGTCGATCACAACTGGAGCATGAAGCAACTCATCCGGGAAATCATGCTCTCCAATGCCTATCAACGCGACTCGACTTACAGCGAGCACAATTACGGCATCGATCCCGACAACAAACTCCTCTGGCGCGCCAACCCTCGTCCGCTTGCTGCGGAAGAACTTCGTGACGCCACCCTCGTTCTCTCCGGCGAAATCGATCTCGAACGCTCGCTCGCCTCCGCCATCGGCGAAAGCGGCGCCGGTCGTCCGCGAAGCAGCAGCGAGGATCTCTACAATACCTACCGCTCGGTCTATTTGACCGTCGCACGCGACGAGCCCAATGAGATGATGAAGACTTTCGACTTTCCCGATCCGAACGTCACCAACGCCAGTCGCGCCCAGTCCATCGTTCCCATGCAGGCGCTCTACATGATGAACAGCGAGTTCATTACTCAACGTGGTCAAGCCATGGCGGAGTTACTCAAAAAGAACTTCCGCACCGACAACGACCGCGTCGCCAACGCCTTCCTTCTCGCCTACGGAAGACCCGCGACTGACAAGGAACTTCAGGCGAGCCACGCCTTCTTTCGCGAGTTCGAGCCACCGTCTCGGTCATCGGAGCCCGTTTCGAACGACCGCACGGCACAAGGCCGCGGCGGTAAAGGTGGAAAGGGCGGTAAAGGTGGTAAAGGAAAAGGTGGTCGAGAAGCCCAGTCCGATTCCCGTGCCGGCTCCTACGCCGTAGCGGCCCACGATCCGCTAGCTGTTTTTTGCCAGACTCTGATGTCCAGTGCCAGATTTCGCATTTTGAACTAACAGAACCATGAACACACTTACTCGCCGTCAAGCCCTGCAAACCGTCTCGAGTGGTCTCGGTTCTTTGGCCTTCGCCTCCATGGCCACCCAACAAGCCTTGGCCGAAAATCCGCTCGCACCCCAGCCAACGCATTTTCCGGCCCGCGCCAAACACGTAATCATGGTCTTCATGTCAGGCGCGCCATCGCATGTCGACACTTTCGATTACAAACCCGCCCTCATTAAAAATGACGGAAGCAACGGCGGTCGTGCCGGAAAGATGATGGCGCCAAAGTGGGAATTCCGCCAACGCGGCGAAAGCGGCCTCTGGATTTCCGACCTCTTCCCGCACCTTAGCAAGCAAGCCGACGAACTTTGTCTCTTACGCGGAATGCACGGCGACCAACCCAATCACCCGACAGCCGAACGCGCCGCTCACACCGGCACGGGACAATTCATTCGCCCGTCCCTCGGCGCATGGAGTGTTTACGGACTCGGCACAGAGAACACCGACCTACCGGGCTTCGTCCACATGGGCAACCAGTTCCGCGGATCCGAGAGCATCAACCTCGGCAACGCCTTTCTCCCCGCACGCTATCAAGCGACTACGGTCAATCCCGGCACCGAAGCTCCACGACCCACCGGCGGCAATAGCTCAAGATCCAAGGGAAAAGGAAAAGGCGGTGGCGAAGAGACCAAGGAGTCCGTTCCTAACATCTCCAATTCACATCTCGACCTCCGGGCCCAGCGCACTCAACTCGACCTTCTCAAGCGTCTGAACGAAGAGACGCTCCGTCAGGAAAAACACCAACCTCAGGTCGAAGGCATCCTGCAATCCTACGAACTCGCCTACCGCATGCAGTCGTCAATGCCGCAGGTCATGAATCTCGCGCAGGAATCGGGTCCAACGAAAACGATGTATGGACTCGACGATCCCGCGACCGCGCCCTTCGGCACTCAATGTCTTCTCGCCCGTCGCATGGTCGAATCAGGCGTCCGTTTCGTCGAGATCGCCAACGGCGGCTGGGATCACCACACGGACATCACCCGACTGGAAGGCAATTGCGGCGCCGTCGACAAACCTCTCGCCGCCTTGATCGCCGATTTGAAACAACGCGACCTCCTCAAGGACACGCTCGTGATCTGGGGCACCGAATTCGGCCGCACCCCACACGGCACCGGTAACGGCCGCGGTCACAACAACAAGGGATTCACCACCTGGATGGCCGGCGGCGGCGTTAAAGGGGGATTTAGCTACGGGTCGACCGACGACCTCGGCTACGAAGCTGTCGATGGCAAAATGCACACGCACGACTGGCATGCGACGATTCTGCATTTGTTAGGAATCGACCACGAACAACTCACCTACCACTACGCCGGTCGCGATTTCCGGCTCACCGACGTCTATGGAAACGTCGCCAAGGACATTCTCGCTTAAAATATTCGACCAATCACAAACCACCTGTAGTCACATCATGAAAACGAACGAAGAAACCCATCCACATCGTCGCAGCTTGCTTGCAAAAATTCTGATCGGCGGAGCAGCTCTGCCGGTCGTCGGAGCTGTTGCTCTTAGCAATGCCCAAGAGGCGGAAGAAGATGAGCGCTCTGATCGCGGCAGAGGAGGAAAAGGCGGTAAGGGAGGCAAAGGTGGCAAAGGCCGTTCACGCATCGAAGATCCCTCCCAGACAGCGCAGGAATGGATCAAGGAGTTCGACAAGGATGGTGATGGTGCCTTGAACGCGGAAGAACTCACCGAAGCTTTGAAGTCAATCGCCGGTGGCGGGGGTGGCGGTCGCGACATGTCCGACGATTCTGACGACGACACCCGCGGAGGACAAGGCGGCAAGGGAGGCAAGGGAAAAGGCGGTAAAGGCGAAGAAGATTCTGAACCCGGAAGCGCCGTCGTCCCGAAACGGCCGGGTAGCGAATAGAGGCAGCGTGACAGGCGGAAGCAGCAAGGAAAGGAATTGATGATCTGGGCGATGAGCCTTTCATTACTCCCGCAAACTGCTTCCATGAATCGTTTCATCCTTCCCCTCTTTTTCCTCTCGACCTTTTCGGCAATCCCGCGCTCCGGTGCCGACCAATGGCCTCAATTCCGCGGCCCAGACGGCAACGGCATCTCAAGCGCGTTCAACGTCCCAGTAAAACTCAGCGCGGACCAAAACCTCCAGTGGAGGACGCCGCTTCCCGGCAAGGGTTGGTCATCTCCCGTAATCGGAGACGGCTCCATTTGGCTAACTTCCGCCGTCGAAGTAAAGCCGGCTGACAACGAGCGGGAAAAGCTTCTCGCCGCAGACGGCGTGGAACCAAAGAAGTTTGATCGCCTCCAGATTGCCAAAAGCATTCGTCTCCTCGCGCTCGAAGTTGACCTCGCGAGCGGAGAGTTGAAGCGGGAATTCGAACTCGAAGTCATCGAACAGCCCGATTCCATTCATTCCCTCAACAGCTACGCCTCGCCGACGCCGCTTCTCGACAACGGCAAACTTTACGCACACTTCGGCAACTACGGCACTTATTGCCTCGATACCACCAGCGGCGAAATGGTTTGGAAAACGCGACTTCCGCTCGAGCACGGCGTGGGCCCCGGAAGTTCTCCCTTCGTCCACGAAGATCTTCTCGTCTTGATCTGCGACGGCGTGGACAAGCAATAGAAGTTTGGAAAAAAGACCGACCTCCCATGCGGACGGATACCGGGGACCGAATGAAGTCCTACTGCACGCCGATCGTGGTGACTCCAAAGGGCGGCAGTCCGCAGCTGATTTGCATGGGGGCGCAATGGCTAGTCAGCTATGAACCGGCCACCGGAGAAGAGATCTGGCGACTGGACCACGGATCAGGTTTCTCTGTCGTTCCACGGCCGGTCTTCAGCGAGAAGGAACAATTAATCTACATCAGCACGGGCTTTGGAAAACCAGAGCTGTGGGCCATCCGTCCTGACGGCAAAGGCGATATCACCGACTCGGAGAAGATCGTCTGGACGGAAACGAAAAGAATCCCCGCCCGACCATCGCCGCTCTTAGTCGGCGACGAACTTTACGTCATCACCGAAGGCGGCATCGCTACGTGTTTCAATGCCGCCGACGGCGAAATACACTGGATCGAACGCGTTGGCGGAAATTATTCGGCATCGCCCATGCTGGCCGATGGCCGGATCTATGTCGCCAATCAGGAAGGGATGGTCACGGTTTTGAATCCCGGCACAACCTTCGAAGTGATCACCGAAAGTGATCTCGAAGAGCAAATCATGGCGTCATCGGTGGCACTTGATGGCCGACTCATCATCCGGAGCGTGGATGCTCTATATTGCTTCGGTGACAAGATATTGTGATCGACTTTTCTTCCGCATTAACCAACTCTTGATCGGGACGAAATCGTCAGATGTGGCTTTCCCGGGCAATAGTTAAGCCCAAGGAATGAAAAAGCTCCCGCTCGTCCGGCCCCTCTCTGCCTTTACGCCTTCCATCACCCCAACCTCCGAAGACGGCTTGAGTCACTTTCGCGTCATAGCCGTCGGCGACAGGATTACGACTTGGATCAATGGCCAAAATGTCTTCACGGCCACAGTCCCACCGGAATTGATAGCCGCGTACTCCAGCGGATTCGTCGGCCTGCAGGTACAAGGCATCAAGGAAATCAAGAAACCTTCTAACAAACCCGCAAAATGAATCCCACGACCCGCCGCCATTTCCTCAAGACTTCCGCCGGAACCGCCCTTGCCGGAGTCTCCACCCTCAACGTGCTCGACGCCAAAACAAAAGGAGCCAACGGCAAACTGAATATCGCTCTGATCGGCGGCGGCGGGATCGCCAAGACATGCTTCCACGACTGCGATGATCACAACGTGGTCGCCATTGCCGACGTCGACGACGTGCGCGGCGCGGAAGCGTTCAAGCGTTTCCCGAGCGCGAAGCGCTTCAAGGATTTTCGTAAACTTCTCGACTCCCACTGGAAGGAACTCGATCTCGCCATCGTTAGCACGCCCGATCACACTCACTTTCCCGCGACACTCGCTGCGATGGAACGCAACATTGCCGTCCATAAGCAAAAGCCCCTCACACACAACATCTGGCAAGCCCGAACGCTCCTAAAGGCCCAGCAGAAATACAACGTGCAGACCGTCATGGGCAACCAAGGCCACACCCTAGAAGGAATGCGCTACATCCGCGAATGGTATGAGGCCGGCATGATCGGCGAGGTGCGCGAGGTGCATGCTTGGACGAACCGCACGACAAAAAACAACTACAACGCCAAGAACCCGCTCCCCGCCCAAGAGATCCCGGGTTCACTCGACTGGGACCTTTGGTCAGGACCCGCCGCGCTCAAAGACTATAACTCGCAGATTTGCCCCAGCGGCTGGCGCTGGTGGTGGGACTATGGCCTTGGCGGACTCGGCGACATCGGTTGCCACACTTTGGATATTCCCAAATACGCCCTCGGGCTCGGTTACCCGTCCGCCGTCTACATGGACAACGATCTCGATTTCAGCCACGAGTTGGTCAGCGAGAACAAGAACAAGAAGAAGAAGAAGAAGGAGAATCCCCACGGAGCGACCTATGTCTATGAGTTTCCCGCCCGCGGCGAGCGCCCTCCGGTCAAGGTTTTCTGGTATGAAGGCGGCCATTTGCCCAAAATGGCCGAGTCCGTCCAATCGATCAATAAGATCGAAGGCGGCGGCTGCCTACTCGTTGGGGAGAAGAACACCATCGTCTCCCCCGGCATGCGCCCGAATAGCCCGCGCCTGCAGGACAACTGGATGGAACTTCGCCGGACTATCCCGCCGAAGACGATTCCCCGCGCCGTCGGAGGTCCTGTAAAAGAAATCATCGCCGCCGTCAAAGGCGAAATCGAAAGCCCAGGGTCGAACTTCGACTACGCGGTGCCCCTCACCGAGGCCGTCATCCTCGGCACCATCGCGATTCGCTCCGGTAAGAAGGTCGAATACAATCCGGAAGCCATGAGCTTCTCAGATTCGTCGCTCGATGCCTACATCAAGGAACCCGTGCGCGAGGGATGGGGATATGGCGAGAGCCTTTGGTCCGCGTGATCTTTGCCGCTTGATTCAATAATCTCCGCCGTTGTCACTCGCATCGACGGACGCTTTCCATTTGGTCCATGCTGCGACCATGCTTTCGAGCTTTTCTGCGTGTTCGTCGGCGAGGTCATTCTTCTCGCTCGGATCGGACGCCAAGTCATAGAGTTCCCACTCACCCTTTGTCGTTTTTACCACCTTCCAATCACCATCATGCCAAGCTGCGGCGCCCTTGATATGAAAGGCAAGCGGCTTTGGCCTCTCTTTCATTTTGCCCTTGATTAAGGGAAGTAAGCTGACGCCGTCGAGTTCACGGTCATCGGGCATTTCGAATCCAACGATATCCATGATCGTGGGAAAATAATCGACAGTGCAGGAAGTCACCCCGGATGTCGCACTGGGCTTAATTGCGGATGGCCACTCAATGATGCTCGGGACGCGCACACCACCTTCGTATAGGCTGCGCTTCCGACCGCGAAACTCACCCTGCCGCCCCGGCGCGCCGTCCTTGCCTTCGGGGCCGTTGTCCGAGCAAAAGGCAACGAAGGTATTCTCCGCGATGCCTTTCTCTCGCAGCACTGCCCGAAGTCTTCCGACCGCGCGATCCAAAGCCGTCACGCATCCATAGTAGTTCTGCTCGTAACCGCTTGTCTTACCGTCATCGTAACTCTTCGCATCATCCACACTGGCAACGACCGGAAGATGCGGAGCGTGAAACCAAACAATGGCAAAGAATGGATCTTTACCTTTCTCTTCGATGAAGGAAATCGCCTGATCCATGATAATGCCAGAGTCATCACCCATCAATTCTTCAGACTCCGGGTCGATCATCTGCTCGGGCCCCGTCCAATAGTGCGTCCCGTAAAGAACCCGTTCCCCACCGTCTGGAATCTCGTGCCACCCTAGAGAAGTCGCAGCGGTGAACTGCTTTTTGTCGCCACTCTTGCCAGGCTTCCACATCGGATCATAAGTCGGCGTTTTCGCTTCGGTCGCATAAGTCACATCCACACTGTGATCCCACGGTGGTGAGTAATCCTTCGTTCCTTTTCCACCGCGATTCGATTCCTTTACCGTCGTCGTCAACGTCCCCATGTGCCACTTCCCGAAGTGCCCGGTCGAGTAACCTTTCGCCGACAATGCTTCGTAGAGCGTGAACTCGCCTTCCCGCAGGTGACCGTTGTTCGCGGTGTAAATTCCTGTCCGGTCGTGGTGTCGGCCCGTGACGACCGAGGCGCGCGTCGGCGAGCATACTGGCGCTTGTGCGTAAAAACGTTTTAAGACCAGTCCATTCGCCGCCATCTCATCGAGATGCGGTGTGCGAATATGCGTACCGCCATTGAAACCCACGTCCCCCCATCCGAGATCGTCACACATGATGAGGATAAGGTTCGGTTTCTCTGCCGCCTGCGCGATCGAGGTAAAAATGAGTAGCGGAAGAACGAGAGAAAAGAAATATCGCATGGGGATTTCGGGAGTTGTTGTGGAACCAGTTCTATACCGCAGATTTCGACGAATTCCCACATTCCGTGCTCGACCGGGATTTCCTAGTTGTCGCCGCGGTGATTCCGTGACCATTCTTGCTTCATGCGAATCCTTCCTCTTGCCCTCCTGCTTTCCGGACTCTCTGCGTTTGTGCAAATCTCACTTGGCAACGAACAACCCGCCAACTACACCACGACACGCTGGGAACCAGTGGACATCGTGCTCACTGCCGAGTCGGACGAGACTCCAGCCTTGGAGATATCTCTCACCGC
Organism: Verrucomicrobiota bacterium; assembly: GCA_039192745.1. Lineage (GTDB taxonomy): Bacteria > Verrucomicrobiota > Verrucomicrobiia > Verrucomicrobiales > DEV007 > JBCCWV01. Next base: position 11,298 of record JBCCWV010000118.1, read on the forward strand.
AAACTTGACCCACGAATCAGGCGTAGAGCTTCAAATTCCGGGCTTCTGGGATGGCGGGAACCGATTCGTCGTGCGTTTTTCACCATCGATCGAAGGAGCTTGGACTTATACGACCTCATCCGCTCTCGCCGCCCTCGATGGTCAGAAAGGCAGCATACAAACTGGTCCACCGGCAGAAGGTCAGCGCGGCCCCATCGGACTCGACCCAAATGCCCCCCGTCGATTCGTTTACGCAAATGGTGAGCGCTATTTCCCGCTCGCCTTTGAGATCGATTGGCTCTTCGCTCTCGACGCCGAAAACGGGGAGGACATCCCGAAGACTCGGCAGCTGCTTGACTACGTGAGTCGCAAAGGATTCAACCAAGTCGTCATGAACGTCTTCGCTTACGACGTCAACTGGCCGCGCGACCCGAATCTCCCCGACGAGTATGACTACAGCAAACCCAGCGTCTTTCCGTATGGCGGCGACAACACGAACCCCGACTTCTCAACGTTGAACATTGAGTTCTTCCAGCGCTTTGATCGCGTTGTGCGTGAACTCGACGAGCATGGGATTTGCGCGCACATCATGATCTACGTGTGGAACAAGCAGGTCTCGTGGCCGGAAGCCAACTCTGAGGCGGATAATTTGTATTTCGACTATGTGGTGAAGCGCTATCAGGCCTTCCCTCACTTGATTTGGGACATTTCAAAAGAGGCCACGGGTTACGGTCACAATGACCGCTCCTACATCACACGTCGCATCGAACGTTTGCGAGAGCTCAATCGTCACAATCGGCTCGTGACCGTGCACGACTATGGTTACTGCAGTGCGTTCCCGGAGACCGTCGACTTCATATCAGTGCAAAATTGGCAATCCGAGACATGGCATGTTATGCGAAAGATTCGCGAGAAGCACCCGAAGATGGCCATCTTCAACATTGAGCACGGAGGATATGAGCGAGGCCCCTATCATGTCTTCTCCGGAAATTACTACCGTCCCGACGTCAATCTCGAGCGCGCCTACCACATTGTTTTCGCCGGAGCCTACCCGACCCACTACTGGCAGAACGCGGCTTGGAGCGTGGTTATTCATGACGTCGAAAACCTGCCTGAAGCCGACCAACCGAAACTCGATTACTACCGCCACATGGCGGACTTCGTTGCAAAATACGACCTTACGCGGCTGGAACCGGTGACCGGAAAAGCGAATAGTGGCTTCTGCCTAACGAATAAGAAGGATCTCTTCATCTATCTCGTCCCCAAGGAAAACGACCTTATCATTCCCCGCCCACCTCGCGAAGGATTCAAGCAAATGCAGATCACGTGGTTTGACCCTTATACCGGCGAATATCAGAAAGAAGCCCCCACGGAGATGGTCCAATGGAACCGCGTCCCCGTGCCGGAACCGGGCACCATGAAGATGATGATCATGAAGATGATCCCGGAGTAAGAAAGCACCCACTTACTGCCCGTATTCTCAATAAAAATAGGCTACTGCCAATGGAGCGCCCGTGCCCTCACGGGCCCCAGCAATCGATCGCGAATGCGATCGCTTTCAACGTGAACGAATAACGTATTCGTCATCACACCATAAGATTGCCGGCGATAAAAGCACTGTGAAACGCTGACCTGATTCACCATCACACTTGAATGATCACCCCGCACATGAATCGCCCTGTATGGGCGACCGCACGAAGCCCAGGGCTTTCAGCCCTGGGAAAACGACCCCACCATCATGCGCCCTGAAGGGGCGCGCGACTCGGTCAGAAGACTTCAACACAGATAGTCACTCAAACACCGCGAGCACCCCTTCAAGGTGCGTCATTTGTGTGCAACGTCACCCAGGGTTAAAAACCCTGGGCTTTGTGCGAATGCCCTTACAGGGCATAAGTGCGTATGAGCCGTAAGGGGGCTGTTCCATGAAGGAATATTTTTCAGTCAAATCGCCGCGTTAATCAGGACGTCCCGATGTCATATAACTGCCTCGAACACTTTGCGATTGCCATTTTCAATTCTCGATACGGCTCGCCATAAATATCAACCAGCCCAGAGTGCTGGCGATCTCGCTTACGGGCCATGAGGTTGGTTGCGTTGACTAGACCGCAGTAATGCCAACCGACAAATTCCGGTCGCGCGAACGCATTGCGGAAAAACTCATCAGTCCACTCAACCCGTTGCGCAAGATCGTCCGCAACAGGACCATAAGGTCGCGGCATGGTATCCGTAATCATGGTGAAAGCGGAGTCACCATTGATCACGGGCATATCCGCGACGCGTGCCCAGCGATCCAGACCCGGCGCCTGGACCTCATAGCGAGCGTACATCTGATACATCAGCACATCAGTGTACTTCGAAGTCACTGAGAACACGGTGTCGAGGGAGTCCGTGTTCGCGTTGATCTTGTCACCCATGAAAAGATGGTTGGAATCGTAGCGACGAATGGCATCACGAGTCGTTTCGTAGTACTTCGCGACACAGGCCTGAAGGAAGATGACATTGTCGCGAGTCTCGTTCGCATTCGAGAGATCAGTATGCGGCCGCCAACTCTTCGCGCTCGCAAGGGCATCGAAAGATTCAAAGCTCGTCCCATAGACGGCATTGAAATCCTTGATCTCCCCAAGGTACAAATCACGAACCGTCTTGACGTAAGCCTGCTTCCCTGGTTCCTCCCCTCCCAAATTCCGAAGTCGCCGCGGCCAGCCAATACGGGAACCACGCCGGGCACCTCCAATCACATCCGTGCGTTCGCGCAAGTCTTCCTCCGTGAAAAGCGTGCAATCCGTCATTGAGTAGCCAAGCAAAAACGGATCATCCTTGAGCGGTGCCGCAAACTGCTTCGCAAGCTTGTCGCAATGAAGCGCGAAATCTTTGGAGAAAATATCGACAAAATTCTCGTCAGGAATGTCAGCCTTCCAATGCGGCGTATCGACGAACTTGATCGGCTGCATGTAAGGAATCACCGGTGATGGTTCGTTTGTGATTTGCAGCGAGTTATGCACCCCAACCGTGTTGAAGCCATAGTCCCCGCAAAGCCTGATGAACCACATTCGAAGCGCCCTGCTAAACTTAGTCCAATCATCGAGGTCATCGATTCCAAGAATTCTCTGCCAAGATCGACGATTGAATTCCTGCCGGAATACGTCGGGATAGAGATGATTGATACCAAAGCTGAGGAAAGCATTACCCTCCGGCGTGACCAACCACCAGCGGCCATCTTTCTCAGTCCGGAAGAATCCTGTCGCTTTGAACTTCTTTCTGGTCCAGCCCCCATAACGATCACGTTCGTTACTCGCCGCATAAAGGCCGGTTAGTAATCCTCCGCTAGCTCCAGCGGCAACCAAGGCTTTTAGAGAATCACGTCTTTTCATCAGTTTGGCATCATCTATTCGACTTTCCCCTCAGCCATTTTCACTCGCTTCATCAACCGAGCGTGAAGTTTCTTCGCGGTCGCCTCGTACTCTGGCAGTTCGGCGAGGTTGGTGAATTGATTCGGGTCGTTCTCCATGTCAAAGAGCATCGCGGCCGCCGGATTCTTCTTTTTCGCCGGATACCACATGTAAGCCCACTTTCCCCGTCGCAATCCGTCGCCCGCGGGAATTTGGATCAACGCATCGGGTTTGGAAGGACGCGTTGCCTTCGGATTCTTTAAAAGCGGCACCAAACTCAAGCCTTGCGCTCCCGGTTCG
>JBCCWV010000119.1:0-14882 GCA_039192745.1 Verrucomicrobiota bacterium
ATGTCGTGGACGTCGCCCTTAACCGTGGCCAAAATGATGGTTCCCGCGCTCTTTTGGTTCGGGTTTTCCGCCTTCTCCTCCTCCATGTATGGCGTGAGGTAGGCCACGGACTTTTTCATCACGCGAGCGCTCTTCACGACCTGTGGAAGGAACATTTTCCCCGCGCCGAAAAGGTCGCCGACGATGCCCATGCCGTCCATGAGCGGCCCTTCGATGACCTTCAGAGGACGACCGTAACTCTCGAGAGCCTCGGCCGTGTCTTCGTCGATGAACTTGGTAATGCCTCTCAGCAGCGCGTGTTCGAGACGTTTTTCGACCGGTTCCTCGCGCCAGGCGAGGTCTTCTTCCTTCTTCTTTCCGCTCTGTCCTTTGAACTGCTCCGCGTAGTCAATCAGCGCTTCGGTGGCCTCCGGATTCCGGTTCAGGAGAACGTCCTCGACCTTGACGAGAAGCTCTTTCGGGATCTCGTCGTAAACCTCGAGCATGCCCGCATTCACGATGCCCATGTCCATCCCGGCCTTGCCCGCGTGGTAAAGGAAGGCGGAATGCATGGCTTCGCGGACGGGGTTGTTCCCGCGGAAGCTGAAGGAAATGTTCGAAACACCGCCGCTGACTTTCGCGCCGGGTAGGTTCTCCTTGATCCACTTCGTCGCGTTAATGAAATCGACCGCGTAGTTGTTGTGCTCCTCCATTCCCGTGGCGACGGTGAGAATGTTAGGATCAAAGATGATGTCCTCGGGATCAATTCCCACTTCATCGACGAGAATGCGGTAGGCACGTTCGCAGATGCGGATCTTGTCTTCAAAGGTCGCGGCCTGTCCTTCTTCATCGAAGGCCATGACGACAACGGCCGCGCCATATTTTTTCACAAGCCGCGCGTGTTCCTTGAACTTCTCCTCGCCTTCCTTGAGCGAAATGGAATTCACGATGCCCTTGCCTTGTAAGCACTTCAGGCCGGCTTCGATCACTTGCCACTTCGAGGAATCGACCATGAAAGGGACTTTTGCGACGTCCGGCTCTGATTGGAGGAGCTTGAGGAACCTCGTCATCATCTCCACGCCGTCGATGAGACCTTCGTCCATGCAGATATCGATGACGTTGGCGCCGTTTTCGACCTGTTGGCGGGCCACGGCGACGGCGTCTTCGAGTTTGTCTTCCTTGATGAGCTTCGCGAAGCGCGGTGAGCCGGCGACATTCGTCCGTTCGCCGATCATGAGGAAGTTTTTGTCGGCGGTGTGGTTGTAAGTCTCCGAGCCGCTCAGGCGAAGAAGTGGATCGACCTCGGGAAGCTCGCGTGGCGGGTGTCGCTCTGCGGCCTTGGCGATGGCGGCGACATGCTCTGGGGTATTTCCACAGCATCCGCCGACGAAGTTCAGGAGTCCTTCTGCCGCAAACTCTTCCGTGTATTTCGCCATGTCCTCCGGCAAGAGGTCAAAGCCGGTTGGTGCGAGCGGATTGGGCAGCCCCGCGTTCGGATACACGGAAACGGCGGATGTCGCGGCCTTCGAAAGCTCGGCGAGGAACGGCTTCATCAAGTCCGGACCCAAAGAACAGTTCAAGCCGACGGCCAGCGGGTTCACGTGGTTCACCGCATTCCAAAGCGCTTCGACTTTTTGGGCAGAGATCATTGTTTCTCCACCGCGACCCACCGCAGCGGAAACGATGATGGGATACTCATCACCAGTCTCTTGCTGCACTTCTTGGATCGCGACCAAGGCGGCTTTTGCATTCAAGGCGTCGAAGATGGTTTCCACCATGAGGATGTCCGCGCCGCCTTCGATCAAGGCGCGGACTTGGTGAGCGTAGTCGTCTTTGACTTGCTCAAAGGTGACGACGCGGAAGCCGGCATCTTCGGCGTCGGGAGAGTTGGAAAGGGAAACCGTAAGGGGACCGATCGCACCGGCCACGTAGCGCTTGCGCCCCGTGTCGGATCCGACGTTGTCCGCCCACTCGCGTGCGAGTTCGACGGACTTCACGTTCATCTCCCACGCGAGGTCGCGAAGGAATTGGTTTTCGAGAACCTTTGTTTGGAAAAACTCGGGATCCTTGCGGCCCGTTCCTTTTTCCCGCGGATCTTCGACGAAGAATTCGCTCTGTGCGAGAGTCGTGGCAGAAAAGGTGTTGGTCTCGACGATGTCAGAACCCGCTTCGTAGAACCGCTTGTGGATGTCGCCAATGACGTCAGGGCGCGTGATGCTGAGGATGTCGCCGTTGTTGAGGAGGTCCTTTTCGTTGTCCTTGAACCGGTCACCGCGGGCGGCGGCTTCGTCCAAACCATACCCACGAATCGTCGTCCCCATCGCACCATCGAGGACGATAATGCGCTCTTTTAGGGATTTTTCGAGCTCGGGAAGGGCGGACATCTACTTGTAATTACGTTTCAAACAAAGGGTTTTCAAATAATATATCAACAAATCAAGATATGTTGATATGTATTTTTCCCCAGCAAAAAGGGAGGCGGGCCGTGGCCAATTAATTCACTACTTAGTGAATAACCAAGTAGTGAATTATGGGAACTCTCGGAGGAGCCATTCCCTGAGGAAGGGGCTGACGAAAAGGAACTCGCGGCCTTCCTTGTAGAGGAGGCCGCGGTTGACGAAGGCGCCGAGGGCCTTCAGGACACCAGGCCCGTTTCGGTGGTGGATGTGGGCGAGGAAGCGTTTTGAAGTCACGCCCTTGCCGCCCAGTTCGGCGACGCCGAGGAGGCATCGCTTTTGCAGGCCGGTGGCTTCCTGCACGAACATGAGATAGGTATCCCGCTCGTGTTCGAAGATTCGGTCGAGGGCGCGATCAACGGTGGCTTCACCGAGGGTTTCGTCGGGTGAAGTCATCTCGAAGCTGGCGGCGCAAAGGCGTTGCGTATCGGAGGGATTGGGTCCGACGACGATTTCGACGGCCTTCCAGAATTCGGGGGTGGGCTTGCGCTCGGTCGCGGCGAATTTTTTGGCGAGAAAGCGATGGAAGCGCGAGAGGGGTTCGATGGAGCCGAGTTCGAAGGCCTCTGCAGCCTGAAAGAAGGGACTCTTCGGATGGTTGAAAATCTCGTGCAAGGCCGAGCGAATGCTGCCGCCGAAGACGAAGCTCACGCCGTGGAGGTGCTGAATGGACTTCCGTAGTTCCCCGAGGAAGTCGTCCCGTTCGCCCTTTTTCATTTGCTGCAACGCCTGAAATTCGTCGAAAAAGACGCAGGTGGGAACATGGCGAGTGCCGCGCTTTTTTCGCACCTCCAGTTGTGAGAAAACGGCGTCGAGGGAAAGGGCGTCGATCTTCCGCGTGGAGCCGAGTTTGACCCGAGCACCGAGGAGGGAGAACTCTAGATTGAGTCCGGAGAGGACTTCGAGGGCGTGCGCGTGGCGCTTGCGCGCACGTTCGAACTCAAGCCAGCGCGAGAGGATCAGCTCAAAGGCTTCGGCCCGGCTTTTCACGCCCCAGAAATCGACGCGGAAGTATTTTTTCCGGAAGGAACGCCGGCCCACGCGTTCGACGAGCGAGGTCTTGCCCGTGCGGCGCGGCCCCTGAAGATAGACGTTTTGTCCGGAGATCAGGCGGTCGCGGAGCCGGTCCTCATGCCGCGCGCGGTCGCAGTAGGCCTCGCCGCTCACGACCTTGCCGAAGATAAAGGGATTCACGCGGGCATCCTCCGCTTATTCACCAGAAAGTAAATTACCAAATGGTGACTAAAAAAGTTCACTATTTAGTGAATAACTAACTAGTGAACTTTTTCCAGCTTGCGCGGGCGTGGAATGGGCGGATTTTTGGCCATGCGATTGATTTTGGCCTCCCGGTCACCGCGCCGCCGCGACCTGATGAACGAGGCTGGCTACGAATTCGAGATTATGGCTTCGGACGCGGAGGAAATCCACGACGCCTCGATGGAACCATGGGCGCTCACGGAGGAGAACGCGCGACTGAAGGCGAGCGAGATCGCGACAAAGAATCCCGAAGCGGCGGTGATCGGTGCGGACACGCTCGTGTTTCTTGACGGCGATCCCATCGGCAAGCCGCGTGACATGGCGGAGGCGGAAGAAATGTTAGGGCGATTGGTGGGAAAGACACACCAGGTTTGCACCGGAGTGTGTTTCGTTCATCCCGACGCGAAGCTTTCGCGCACATTCCACGAAGTTACCGACGTCACTTTTAAAGCTTTGACCGTCGAGCAAATCCGCGACTACCTGACGAAGATCAATCCGCTCGACAAGGCCGGTGCCTATGCTGCCCAGGATTTCGGCGAACTTATCATTGAAAAGACCGAGGGCTCCTGGACGAACGTCGTCGGCTTACCCATGGAGAAACTGGGAGAAGTTCTTGATTCCGTTTGCGGTGCCGCCGCTTGATCCCGCGCCTCTTCTCCACGAACTTAGAGCGGTTCACACCAACTCATGAATATCATCATCGTCGGCGCAGGAGAGATCGGGAGGCACATTGCGACCAGTCTTTCCTCGGCTGCACACAACATCGTCGTCATCGAGTCCGATGAGCATATCGCGCGCGAACTCGACTCGCAGATCGATGCCCGTGTCTTTCAGGCGGACGGTTCTTCGGCGCAATCGCTCATCGAGGTGAACATCGCCGAGTGCGATCTCTTCATGGCGCTCACGAGCAGCAACAATGTGAACTTTGTTGCCTGTTCGATCGCGAAATCACTCGGGGCCACGACCACCATCTGCCGCGTGGATCCCGACATTCAGCGCGAAGAGTGGCTCTTCGATTACAAGGCCCAGTTCGGCGCCGATTTTCTATTCAGTTCCGAGCGACTGACTGCGGTAGAGCTTTCGAAGTTCATCCGCAATCCCGACTCCATCCTCGTTGAAGAAATCGCACGCGGAAAAATTGAGCTACAGCAGGTGATACTTTCCGATCGTAGTGACGCGGTCGGCAAAAACTTGCGGGATGTGGATTTGCCCGAGCGTGTGCGTGTGGCCTCGATTGGTCGCCATGACGAGGCGTTTATTCCCACGGCTGACGATGTTCTGGAAGCGGGAGACCGCATTACTTTGTTTGGCGAGCCGCGGAAGTTGAATGAGACCGTGGAAATGCTGCAGGCCGGTAAGGGCAAGGAAAAACCGATCAGTATCGTGATTCTTGGCGGTGGGGACTACGGGTTTTCTTTGGCCCAGCTTCTTGAAAGCTGGAACTGTCGGCTCCGGATCTTCGAAGTGGACGCGGCTCGGTGCGAGATGCTCACCAACGAGCTTTCCCGCACAACGGTCATTAACGCCGACGCGACGTCCTTGACGGAATTGAAGGAGGAATCTGTGGGTGACGCGGACTTCTTTATCGCGACGACGCACAGCGATGAAGACAACGTCATGACCTGTCTACAGGCGAGCAATCTCGGCACCAAGCACTGTCTCACCCTGATTCACCGGGTTGATTATGCGGATGCCATCGGGCAAGCCGGTTCTCAATTGGGCGTCATGGCGGCGGTCAGTCCCCGCGAAGCGACGCGAAGGGAACTCATGCGGTTCATCACGAGTGAAAAGTGTCACACGATGAAAAAACTAGCGGCGGGGCAAATCATTGAAACGACCGTCCCCAAAGGGTCAAAGGCTGCCGGCAACAAGATCAGTGAAATCGGGTGGCCAAAAGAAAGCGTTCTCGTCGCGGTCATGCACGGCATCCATGCGAAAGTTCCTGCGGCGGAAGACACGCTTGCCGAGGGCGACACCGTCTATGCCATGGTGTCGCCGAAGGTGAAGAAGAAGTTTCTAAAGGCGATCGGGCACTAGAATCCATCGCATCACTCCTGCACGGCCCGGTATTTAGTGATGGTGAAGGAGCTGGTGGCTTCGCGCTTTCTCTTCCCCCGCGGCGTTTCTCGACGGTCGCAGGTATCAGAACTTGAACTGCACGGTCACCCCGCCAGACCAACCGGCATCGGTGAAGAGATCGATGGCTTCTCCGGGCTCTGAGTAGCGGATGAAGGGGACGATTCGGGACCATTCCGTGATTTGATACGGGGCAAGAAGGCTCACTTCGACGTTGCTCAAGCCGGTGTCGCTGACGCCGAAGAATTCGTCGTTCCAGCGAATGGCTGTTTGCAATGCGACGCCCAACCGTTCGGTGATGGCATACGGATGTGTTTGGAAACCAAGCTCGAAGAGATCGCCCTCGAACTCCGCGTCCCAGACATAACGAATGACGCCACGACCGAACTTGGAATCATGAAAGAGCGCGAGGATGGCGAGGTGGTTATTGTCAATGAAGAGGTCACCCTCGCCGTAGTTGTCCCATTCCCAACCGGCGCGGAAGACGAATCCCTTGGGAAGTCGCACAAGTCCGGCAACGCCGACATCCTGTTCTTCGAATCCGCCGTCAGTCACTCCCTGACGGTATTGAATATCCAGTCCCAGATTTTCAAGCGGCCAGGCAATGACATCGAGTTGTCCGAAGAACCAGTCGTCGTCGGCAATGACGAATCCCCGGTAGAAGCGTTGGGAGTCATATCCGAGCGAAAGGGTGATGTCTGGATTCTTTAAGATTCCCTCTTCAGGGGCAGTGGTTGTTTCGATGACGCCTTTCGCATTGGCATAAGTGCCAGCCGCAATGGGGCCGGAAAGCGCAGTAAAAAGCAGGAAGCACAGCGTGGTGGTTTTCATGAGAGGCAGGGGTGAGCTACCCATGGTGGCGTGTTTTTCGAATTCTGTCTACCCCGCCGCTATTGCGGAAATCCCCTTGATTCATCGTTGAATTCGGGCCAACTCGCGAGGCATGCGCTTTCTCATCACGGCTGGCCCGACGCGCGAGGCTATCGATCCCGTTCGTTATTTGAGCAACCATTCTTCGGGAAAGATGGGTTTCGCCTTGGCCGCGGCGGCGGCGAAAGCGGGGCATGACGTCGTCCTCGTCGCCGGACCGGTGTGTCTTTCTACGCCGGAAACTGTCGAGCGTGTGAATGTCGTTTCCGCGGATGATATGTATGCGGCTGTCGAGGAACGGATTGATGGTGTGGACGCCGCGATTTTCTGCGCGGCGGTGGCAGATTACCGGCCAGCGAAAGTCGCGGCGCAAAAGATTAAGAAGAAGGAAGGCGCCATGACGATCGAATTGGAACGGACGCGGGACATCCTAGGAAGCGCGCGGGGCGAGTTCGGTTTTAATGGTTTGTTAGTTGGTTTTGCGGCAGAGACGGAAAACGTGAAAGAGAACGCTTTGGGTAAACTCAAACGCAAGGGATGCGATTACCTCGTGGCCAATGACGTGAGCGACGCATCCATCGGATTTGGGTCGGACGACAATGCGGTGACGGTGTTCTCCAGCGACGGGCGCGAGATATCCCTCGGTCGTAGATCCAAGGACGAACTGGCCGCGGAGTTGATCGGGATCTTTACCGGAGTGTCTGGCAAATAAATCCGTGCATCAGGACCAATTAGTGGTTGTCTCCGCCATGCCCGATGAATTGCTGAACTTGGCGGTCGATGTTGCCCGCGAGGCTGGAGCCTCGCTGCGGGAGAATTTCCGTAGCGAAAAGAAAGTCGACGAGTTTGCCGAGCACGACATCAAGCTCGAACTGGACGTGAAGACACAGGATATGATTACCGAGCGGTTGCTTAGCGCCCATCCAGGTCATGCGATTTATGGCGAAGAGGGAATCGCCGGCACGCAGGGGAGTGACCATGAATGGATCGTTGATCCCATCGACGGGACGGTGAATTTCTTTTTCGGCATCCCTCACTTTTGCGTTTCGATCGGCCTGCGCACAAAAGGCGAACTGACGCATGGCGTGATCTATGACCCAATGATGGACGAGATGTGGAGCGTGGGACCCGGTGAATCCGCGAACATGAACGGACAGGAGATTTCCGTCAGTCCGCGCGCGAAGCTTTCGGAGTCGATCATGACCATCGGCTTTTCCAAATCGAAAGAATCCATTGAGTCAGGACTCAAGCATTACGGCGAACTCGCGATGAAAGTCCGTAAAACGCGAATGCTGGGAAGCGCCGCCCTGGGCATGGCTTATGTCGCGACCGGGCGGCTCGATGCCTACATCGAGGAAGTGATCAGCCTTTGGGACATTGCGGCCGGCATCCAGCTCGTCGAGGGCGCCGGAGGCAAGGTCAAGGTCATCCCGCGCAAGGACACGCCGGATAAGATGCGAGTCGTTGCCTGGAACGGTTTGTTGCCGCTTGAGGAATTGGGTGTTTGTTAGTAACGGCATGAAGATTCGCACTGGCATCGGATACGACGTCCACCAATTCGCAGAAGGCCGCCCGTTGGTGTTGGGCGGGGTGGTGATTGAACACGAGCGGGGTTTGGCCGGACATTCGGACGCCGATGTTCTTTCGCATGCCATCGCCGATGCCGTTCTCGGTGCGATGGGCGAGCCGGACATCGGATTTTTTTTCCCGCCGGGTGATCCCGCGTGCGAGGGGATCAGCAGTTTGAAGATCCTCGAGAAGTGCCGTGAGCGTGCCGAGGAACTCGGTTGGAATCTGCAGAATGTCGATGCCATGCTTATTGCCGAGGCGCCGAAAATCATGCCTCACGCCTCGGCGATGAAGGAGAAAATCGCGTGCGCGCTCGGAGTGGAAGTTGGGGAAATCGGAATTAAAGCGACGACGAACGAGGAGATGGGTTTCGTCGGGCGGAAAGAGGGGATCGCCGCGTTGGCGACTGCCCTTGTGACCGGAAAATAAGCGAAAATCGGCATTACGGTGGCACGAAACACGCTCTCTTATAGTGCCGCCGGTTGGCCGTTTTGGGCATACCGGAATTACCTTTTTTTGCAAAAAATTACTTTAAGATCCCTTGATATTCGCAAGATTTATTAACGGGGATTGCCAGAGTCCCGTCGCCAACCAACCAACCTCCAAACCATTCATGCTGTCATCTGCTCGTCTGCGTGCCGTCTTCATTCCATTTTTGCTGGCATCCTTCTGTGGAATTGCGCAAGCAAACGAATCGAAGCAGATGCTCGCGAAGATCGAGGAACAATTGGTGAAACCGAAGGCCAGTGGCTTTGAAGCATGCAAACCGGGGACACTTCGGACAAAAGATTTTGTTGTTCTCTATTTTTCGGCGCATTGGGACCACGGCTCGAAAGAAGCGACACCGGAACTCGTCGAGTTCTACGAGCAGGCAAAGAAGAAACACCAGAACTTCGAGATCGTGTTCATCAGCTCCGACAAGGACGAGAAAGAGATGCTTCGGTTCATGAACGGTTACAAGATGCCGTGGTTGGCCCTTAAATTTAAAAAGCAGCATGACGTCGATGGTTTGATCAAACACGCGGGTCGTGCGATTCCGAGCGTGGCTGTCCTTGATGCGGAAGGAAAGTTGGTGGCGCACAGCTTCGAAGAGAAGACCGGAAAATATCAGGGGGTGTTAAAGCCCGTTGAGGCGATGAAGCGGATGCTGGATTCGCAATCAAATCGCCTTGTAAGCATGCGTTGAGCGTTTCTCGGCGTGCGCTTGCTTGCCGTCGAGTGGGATCGCCGTTATGAAAGAGGGTCAGGGCAAATGCCCGAGAATCGCTCCCGCCTTTCATGCCGACCACTGCCGATTGCCTTCGCTGGGATATCAAACCGACTCCGGTGGATGTTCCTGACTACAGGCTGAATGGTCAGAACTTTCCTCGGCTCGTCCGCCTGATGCTTGCCCAGCGCGGAATTTTTTCTCCAGAAGAACAAGAGGGCTTCCTTCTTCCAAAGCTCGCTGGCTTGAGTGATCCGTTCGATCTTCCGGAAATGGATCTGGCGGTGGAGCGGATTTTGCAGGCCGTGGATCGCGGGGAGAAGACGGTCATTTACGGCGATTATGATGTGGATGGCGTTACGTCGATCACGTTGCTGCGCGAGGTGCTGGTGGCTTACGGACTTTCCTCCGAACCATTTCTTCCTTCGCGCATGGGCGAAGGGTATGGATTGAGCTTCGAGGGCGTCGAACGATGTTTGGCCGAATTTGAACCCTCACTGGTCATTGCCGTCGACTGCGGCACGGGGTCGATTCAGGAAATTGCCGCGCTGAAGGAAAAAGGGATCGACACGATTGTCTGCGATCATCACGAAGCGCATCCGGATGGAAGGCCGCCGTGTGTGGCGTTGGTGAACCCAAAACTCGGCGAGGACTTTCACTACTTGTGCACGGCGGGCGTTGTTTTCAAAGTGGCGCACGCGCTCTTGAAGACGCGACCGCTGGAAGGATTCGAATTGCGTGAGACGCTCGACCTGCTCGCCTTGGCGACGGTCGCGGACATTGTTCCACTTGAAGGCGAGAACAGGACATTGGTGCGCCATGGCTTGAAGCAATTGGGGCAATCGAAGCGACCCGGGGTCATTGCGCTGGCCAAAGTCGCGGGTTGTTCCGCTCCGTTTTCGGCGATGGATATTGGTTTTCGCATGGGTCCGCGATTGAATGCGGCGGGTCGGCTCGATACGGCCGAGGCTTCACTGGCCTTGTTGCTTGCGGAAGATTCTGAAGAAGCGGAAATGATTGCCTCTGAACTCGATCAGCGGAACCGCGAGCGCCAGAATCTTGAACTGGAGATCCGGCGCAAGGCCGAGGCGATGATTGAGGAAACGTATGATGCGGATTCGCATGCGGGCATCGTCGTCGGTGGCGAGGGTTGGCACCCGGGTGTGGTGGGAATTGTCTCGGCGCGTCTGGCTCGACGCTATCACCGGCCAACGTTTGTTGTGGGTTTTGATGAAGAAGGGATCGGAAAAGGGAGCGGGCGCAGCGTGCCCGGAGTTTCCCTGGTGGAGTGCATCAACCGGTGTCGTGAATTGCTGGAAAAGGGAGGCGGTCACGCGATGGCGGCGGGGATCTCGCTTCGTGAGGAGAATCTCGATGATTTTCGGGAAAAATTTTCTTGTTGTGTCAGGGAAATTGCCGGGGACGGAGAGCTTGAACCGACTCTCGATGTGGATGCGGAGGCCAGTTTTGGGGAACTGGATTTCACGCTGCTTGAAGCGTGTGGATTAATGGAACCGTTCGGCTCGGGGAATCCGGAACCCGTCCTTTTTTCGGCGGACGTGCGAACATCCGGGGACTGCCGCGTCCTGAATGACCGGCATTACAAGCTGCGGCTCGAGCAGGGTGGTATTGTCATGGATGCGATTTATTTCGACGGAGTGAACGAGTGCGACGGTATTCTCCCGCCCCAACCATGGGATGTGGCCTTCGCCCTGCACCGCAATGAATTTCGTGGTCGCGTCAGCCTCCAACTGGTGGTGAAGTCGATTCGCGCGCACGAACCACTCGATTAATCCGTTTCGTCTTCCGTGTTACATCCCCTGGATCAACCTCTTGCGGAACTGAAGTGGTTCAACGCGCGCCTCAAGAAAGCGGCCGCTGCGTTTGGGTATGAAACCGTCGGAGGATTGCTCACCCACTACCCGAGGCGCTACGAGGACCGGCGGAAATTCGAACCTGTTCCCGGTGAGCCGACGGAAGACGCAGTGTGTCTTCACGTCGAAGTGATCGACACGCAGCAGCGCTTCTTTGGTCGACGTCGCATGTTCGAGGCCAAGGTTCAGGAAGCCAATCTCGGGGCAATGGGAGGGCAACTCACACTTCGATGGTTCAATCTTCCCTACATTCAGAAGGTCATCGCCGTGGATCAGCACTTGATTCTTTATGGGAAAGTGAAGCAGAGCGGGAAGCGGTTGGTCATGGATCACCCGGAGCATGAAGTCATCGATGCGGAAGCGGCGCCGGAAGATGCGAGCTTGCACATGGGCCGCATCACGCCGGTGTATTCATTGAAGGAAGGAGTCGCGCAACGGACACTGCGATCTGCGATCTTTCGGGCGCTCGACGAGGTCGATCCCGATACGGTTCCTGATTTATTCGTGGCAAAGGAGGCGGGATTCGAGGGGAATGAGGCGCGCGTGGAGGCACTGCGGCAGATTCATTTTCCTGACAAAACCACCAAGAAGGACTCCGCACGGAGGTATCTGGCTTTCGAGGAATTCTTTTGCCTGCAAATCAAGGTGGCCCGCAGTCGTGCCGCTTTGCGGGCGACACCGGGAGCTTCTCATTGCGGATCTGGCGAACTCTTTGAGAAACTGCTCGGTCAGTTGCCGTTCAAGCCCACCAACGCTCAGAGCCGCGCCATTGCCGAAGTTCGCGCCGACCTCGCCGCCGAGTTTCCGATGAACCGACTTTTGCAGGGTGACGTTGGCTCCGGAAAAACGTTCGTGGCGCTGGCCGCGATGTTGCTCGCGATCGAGTCCGGTTGCCAGGCGGCGGTTATGGCGCCGACGCAAATTCTCGCCGAGCAGCACTACCTCAACTTCAGGAAATGGCTCGATCCGTTGGGAGTGCGCATTTCCCTGCGGACCGGTTCGAAGACCGAGGATTCGGGGGATTTACCGCTCTTCGGCGGCGAAGCTGAGGAGCCGCAGATCGTTGTCGGCACCCATGCATTGCTTTACGAAAAGTCCGGATTTGAAAACCTCGGGCTGATTGTGATCGACGAGCAGCACAAGTTCGGCGTCGCACAGCGCGGAAAATTGCAGGATCGCGGAGTGACCCCGGATATGCTCGTCATGACGGCGACGCCGATTCCGAGGACGTTGACGATGACGGTCTATGGTGACCTCGATGTTTCCATCATTGATGAGCTGCCCGCCGGCCGTGGAAAAATTGTCACGGCGATCCGCGAAGCCAAGAAGACACCCGACGCGGCGAAGTTCGTCCGCGAGCAAATTGATGACGGGCGGCAGGCCTACATTGTTTATCCGTTAATCGATGAATCAGAGAAATTGAAAGCCAAGGCAGTGACGACGGCGTTTGAGGAATGGAAGAAGCTGCTCGACCCTGAACCTTGCGCCATTTTGCATGGGCGGCTGAGTCCGGAAGACAAAGAGAACGCGATGACGGAGTTTCGCGAGGGCCGAACGAAAGCGTTGGTCGCGACAACCGTCATCGAAGTGGGCGTCGATGTGCCGAATGCGAACGTGATGTTGATTTACGATGCGGAACGCTTTGGTCTTGCGCAGCTCCACCAGTTGCGGGGACGGATTGGACGTGGTGCGCACAAGAGCTACTGCATCGTCATGACGGGGACAAAGGACGACGATGCCCGCAAGAAGCTCGAGATATTCGCGTCCACGAGCGATGGGTTTCAAATTGCGGAGGAAGACTTGAGGCTTCGTGGCCCCGGCGATGTCCTCGGCACCGCCCAAAGCGGCCTCGGGGGGCTGAAACTCGCGGATTTTTGCGCCCAAACCGATCTGGTGAAAATGGCCTCCGACCTCGCTAAATTGACCATTTCCCGCGACCCGGAGCTGACTTCTGAGGAGAATGCACCGCTGAAGCGTATGATGGAGGCCAGCGAGGGCAGCCGATTCGCCGAAGTTTCCTGACGGATTTCTCCAAGATTGTTCGCGTGCTTTCGTTATACTGGAGACTTCCGGATGCTTCCCCGCTTTTTCCTTACCTGTTTTCTCGTCCTTGGGATCTCGACGCTTGGTGTTCGCGGATTCTATCCGCCGGATTTTTCCAAGCAGTTGTTTTCCATGGACGGCACCCTCGTGACCGAAGAGGAAGAAAAGGAATTAGTGGGTTTGTTAGTGTCAATATTGGAGACATCCAAGGCGGACAAAGAGATCGGGCTGGCAGAGAAAAAAGCCGTTGCTCTTGCGATGCAGATCGATCCGGTAAGCCGCAAAGCAAGGGAGACGCTCGCAAAGCTGAAGGACGGTGATCTGCCGGGCGAAGTCGGGGAGGATGCCGTGAAACGGATAGATATTGCGAAGGGTATTCTCGAAAAGGCCCTTGCGCTTGATCAACCTGCCGCTTCCCCGGACGAACTCGCGCTGGCGGCATATCTGATTGATGTGGCTCTGGAAGTAGAACCGTCACTTAAAGCTGCCCGGCTTCCCGAACTGGCGGAAGTTGTCCAGCGTGCTGGTATCTCGGGCTGGAACGGCGTTATCAAGGGAAGTGGAGACGCGGATGCATTGATGGCACAGGCGCAAGGGAGTTCAGTCCCGAGGGACGAAGCGCAACCTGTCGCTGAGACAGGGCGAGCAGAAGAAGATCCCGAGGAAGCTTTGGCTCAATTGGGTTTCGTGATCGCAAAGTCCAGGTTCAATGCACTCTCGGTCAGGTCCAAAGAGGCAAGGGGAGAACGCCAAGTTGAGACCAGTGTGGCGACGCTGATGGCTCGGGTGGAAATGTCACCAGCCGACGAGCAAACGCCGGAACTACGGTCGGATGATTTTTCCTCCAACAATGCTGCCCGTGGTCTGGATGCAAAACGGCTGATGCAAGTGATCAGAGACGTGGAACCGGAGTGGCCCTTGCGCGGGGATGTCGTTGTGGACGTGATTGACGGAAATTTGAAGCAGCCGACAAGGCCCAGCGAACTTCCTTTGGCTCTGGCCGCGTTGTCATTGCGAAGCGGAAACAGTCTGGCATCGAACGTTCTGGCGATCGGAGCAGTGACCGACGATGGCAATTTGATGCCGCTCCAGTTATTCGCGGAAATGTTGACGTCCAGCTCGGAGCGCCTTGCTCCCTATTACCTCATCGTCCCGGGTTCGGCGGAGTCCGATCTCGTGGATTTTGCGCTCGCCGGTCGACTTGATCTCCTGCTGAAGCATCAGGTTTTTCTCGCAAGTTCGGTAACTGAGGCCGCTCGACTTGCGACGGCGAAACCTCCGGAAACGTTCCAGCGCGCTTTGCTGGAGTTTGGTCAGATTCAGGACGCGTTCGATGATGAAAACTCAGTGGAATTGGAGGCGTTGCAGGAGGAAGCGACCGTTGATCGCTTGAGAAATATCGTCTCGATTTCCCCCAATCACGCAACGGCGGCGGTATTGCTCCGCGCCTTGGAAGAAAAACTGCCCGCCCGTTTCAGTCAATCCGGGACAATGCGGATGCTGTTCGAACACTTGCAGGCGTGGAAGGCGGTTCCCGACTCGATTTCTCGC
>JBCCWV010000120.1:0-14849 GCA_039192745.1 Verrucomicrobiota bacterium
AGTTGTTTCATGGTCCGACCCTTGCTTTCAAGGATTTCGGTCTGCAGATCGTGGGATCACTCTTTGCCGATCAAATCAAGCGGACCGGAAAGCCGATTAACGTCCTCGGCGCGACCTCGGGTGATACGGGTTCGGCGGCCATCCACGGTCTGGCGAACCAACCGGGGGTGAATGCGTTCATTCTCTACCCGAAGGGACGTATCTCCCCGCTGCAGGAACGGCAGATGACGTGCACGGGTGCGACTAACATTTTTCCTATATCGATCGAGGGATCTTTCGACGATGCGCAGAAAATCGTGAAGGAACTTTTCGGCGATCTCTCCTTCAAGGCAGAGGTGGGGTTATCGGCGATCAACTCGATCAATCTTGCGCGGGTTTTGGCGCAGTGTGTCTATTACATACATGCCTGGCGGTCGCTTCCGGATGCCGTCCGAAGTGATGTCACTTTCAATGTGCCGACTGGGAATTTCGGGAACATCTTTGCCGGTTGGCTGGTGTCGAAGATGGGACTGCCGGTGAAACGATTCCGCATTGCGACGAATCAGAACGACATCCTTTACCGCCTGTATACGACCGGGGAATACTCGCCGGGCGGAGTGGATCCGAGTTTTGCGCCGTCGATGGATATCCAGGTGGCGTCGAACTTTGAACGCTTTCTATTTTACGCGCTCGACGGCGATGCCCAGGGTGTGGCCGCGATGATGGTCGAATTGAAGGAGAAGGGCTCGGTGCGGATTGAAGGATTTGACCCTGACACTTTCACCGCGAGCCGAACAGATGACGGGGGAATTCTCCGATTGATCCGCGAAGCAAAGGATCGATACGGCTACGTGGCGGATCCTCACACCGCGTGTGGATTTGAGGAGGTCACCGATGGGGAGACGACAGTCGTCCTCTCTACAGCCCATCCTGCCAAATTCCCTTCGGTGATCGAGGACGCGATTGGCGAGCATCCGGTTCACCCGATCCTTGAGGCGCTGAAGGAGAAGGATCCTGTGAATTACGAGGTGGAGGCGACGAGTGGGGCGATTCGGGATTTCATTCTTTCTCGCGCGGCCGGTTAGCCAATCCGCGATGGACAAGCGCGAATCCCTCGCCAAGAATTCCCGCCCACTTTTTCCCTTCACACCTCACCAATCCCTTGAGTCTTCTCGTTCAGAAATTCGGCGGCACTTCCGTTGGCAGCACGGAGCGCATTCAGAACGTCGCGCGCAGGTTGCTGGAGACGCAGCGCCAGGGGAACAAGGTCGCGGCCGTCGTTTCCGCAATGTCGGGGGAGACGAACCGCTTGACCGCCCTCGCGAAGGAGGTCTCGGAAGGTAAAGACCCGACTGAGCGTGAAATGGATGTCTTGCTTTCGTCGGGCGAGCAGGTCAGCATTGCTCTCACGGCGATGGCTATCAATGCCATGGGTGGGAAGGCAATTTCCCTGACGGGTGCTCAGGCGGGAATCGCGACCGACGGCGAACATACTCGGGCACGGATCTCCAACATCGAGTGTGATGACGTCCACGGTCTCCTTGATGACGGATACATCGTTATCATCGCCGGCTTCCAGGGATTGAGTCCGGACGGACTGGTCACAACGTTGGGCCGTGGAGGGTCGGATCTCACGGCGATCGCGATGGCCGCAGCTCTTGAGGCCGATCTTTGCCAGATTTTCACGGACGTCGAAGGCGTCTATACCTGCGATCCGCGGGTCGTGGCAGATGCGCGGAAACTGCCGGAGATCAGCTATGACGAAATGCTGGAAATGGCGAGTTCTGGGACGAAGGTCATGCAGTCGAGGTCGGTCGAATTTGCCAAGAAATTTGGGGTGAAGTTTGAAGTGCGTAGCAGCTTCAACGATCAACCCGGAACTATAGTCACCGAAGAACACGAAAAAATGGAAGCCGTCGTCATCCGCGGAGTCAGCCTCGAGC
Organism: Verrucomicrobiota bacterium; assembly: GCA_039192745.1. Taxonomy (GTDB): domain Bacteria; phylum Verrucomicrobiota; class Verrucomicrobiia; order Verrucomicrobiales; family DEV007; genus JBCCWV01. The sequence goes on from JBCCWV010000120.1 coordinate 1,923, forward strand.
GCAACCAGGCGCAAGTCACGATCACGAATGTGCCTGACGAGCCGGGTCTCGCCTCCCAAATCTTCAACTCGATCGCGAACGCGGGCATCATTATCGACATGATCGTCCAGAACATCTCGCACCAAACGAAAGCGACGGACATCTCATTCACGCTTCATGAGAACGATCTTGGCAAGGCTGGGGATACTTTGCGCCCGATCGCCGACGAATTGAGTGGCGTGGAACTGGCGACACACTCGGGGATTGCGAAACTCAGTGTCGTCGGCATAGGCATGCGTTCCCATTCCGGGGTCGCGGCGAAAATGTTTTCCGCGCTCGCGGATGCGGGAATCAACATCCGCATGATCACGACTTCGGAGATCAAAACGGCGGTCATCGTCCGCGAGGACAAGGTCGATGACGGGGCGAAAGCGGTGCACGCTGCCTTCGGTCTCAGCAACGCGATAGAGGAAGAAATAACCTCCTCGTAGCGGCGGGCTCGAAGTCCGGCGGATCCATCGAGGCGAAAGCGAATCGCGGCGCCCCGGAAGACTTTTTCCCCGGATAGGGACTTTTTGCGCACTTTGCTCTTTCTATTTCTTAAGAATTGTTAATATTTAAGAGAAGCGGCGTAATTTGTCCTCGAAAATTAGAATATTTATGAATATTCTAGGAAACTCAGGATCCTGGCGCCAAACTCACGCAAACCATGAGTGCTGAAACGATTCAATTTTCCTGCAACGCCTGCGGGGTTTCACTAACAGTCCCAGCGCATCTTGCTGGCGTGAAGGGGCCTTGTCCGCAGTGTGGTGCGGAGATTCAAGCGCCCGCTATGGCTGCCGAACCTCAGCCGGTGGCGAATTTGTTCACCGGAGAAGAGCAGGCGATTCCGGCTTCCGCAGTTCCGCCCCCTCAAGTTCCCTCGCAAGCGCCACCGCAGCCACCCCCCGCGGTCGCTCCGGCAGCGGCACCCGCGAGCGTTTCGGCGACCATGTTAGAGTCGCCAGCTGCCGCACCATCAGGTTTGGCCGAGTTTCCCGAACTTCCGCCGGTTCAGTCATCGGCGCCCGCGACGGTTGCGCCGCAACCGCGGGAAGTTCCCGCGCATGTTTCCCCTCCCGCTGCGCCCGCGAATCCATCTTCTGCGAATCATCCTGGTGTTCCCAATTCGGTTGTCGTGCCTTCCGTTCAGGGACCCGGCGCAGAAGCGCAAGGGGCTGGTGCGGTTAGCTCCGCTCCCGTCCCGGCGGCTGCGTCCGATGCGGGCGGCGGTCTTGCTTCGTTGTTGAGCAATGCGCAACACGAGAGGAATGCCGCCGTCGAAGTGGAGCCGAAGCGGCGACGTAAGGGAAAGCGGCGCGTGAAGGCCGAGCCTGAAAAGCCCGGGCGATTACGTGACCAGCCTCGGCGCGGACCGGACCGTCCCTACAAGTCCATCGAAAGTCCTCAGTTCTCTTCCGAGCAGGGGGAGGCGCAGGAGAGTGGGCAAGGTGGCGGAGGAAGTCTTGGTGGTGGAAGGGCGACGGCCGATTTATCGCCGCGGGCTGAGCCGGCAAGGAAAGGGGGCAAAGCGCTTCTCGCGCTGGCTGCACTCATCATCATCGGCGGGTTTGTTGCGGCGGGATATTTCCTTTGGCCAAAATTCATGGAAGGTAAGGATGCTTTGGCTGGCGCGAATGCTTCGGATTCTTCGTCGAGACCATTCATCATCGCCAAGAACCCGGATGGGACTGCTGCCGATGGATCCAATCCACCGGAGCCAGCGACTGGGGAAACTGCCGAGCCCGTCATCGACCCGGTAGTTGCCAAAGTGACGTCCGATCCTCCCAAGCCGGAACCGTCGGCGGGATCTGCATCAGGTCCGACCGGGGAAAACTCGCCGGAATCCGCACCGCCGAGACCGGACATGGCGCAGAATGACGCTCCCGGCCCGAACGAAGTCGTGCCTCGTCCCGCCAATCCTGTTTCTTCGAATAATCCGGTGCCTCCTCCCGTGCCCGCCAATGCCGATCACGCGGCGGCGCAGCGGGCGCTTGAGGCGTTCCTGAATGCGACGACGATGGATGATCGCTACCGGTTCGTGCACGCGCCGGAGAAGATCGAAAAGGAAATGGAGGCCTACTACGGTCGCCATCCCCAGGGCATTGAGCCGACGCGGGTAGATTTCCAACTCTCGAACAAACTTCGCGACAGCGAATACAATTTCCACGTCTTCGAAGTCACGACCCGACAGCAGCCCGATCCGTTCCCGGTTTCCGTCGAGGAGACGGTTGATGGGCACAAGATAGATTGGCGGCTCTTCATTGAGTTCCATGACAATCTTCTCGGACGCTTCACGAAAATCTTTCAGGAAAGACCCGAGCAATTTCGTGTCATGTTAGAGCGGGCGCATTACTTCCGGAACGATATTCCCGAGGTAGGCAACAAGCTCTGTTTTCGTATCCGTCCGCCCATGCTTGGATATGAGGGGTATTGCTTTGTGACCGCAGATAGCTCGCTGGGCAAGGAACTGGAATCGAAGTTCGATTGGGATGTCCTCTACATGCCCATCGTCGAATTGCAGTGGGTTGAGGTCGATGGATGGAAGTTCATCAAGCTCACCAAGGTTATTCAGGATAATTGGCGAACGGCGTTCTAGTCAGGCTGAAAAATAGGCCGTGTTGGGCCTATAGGACCTATGTTTGGGACATAAGGAACTTCTTCAGCCCGGGCCAACCGTCTTTGACAACGATCACTTCGGCGTATCGCATTTCGCGGAGCATTTCGGCGATTTTGTGGCTCGCCTGGCATTGGGCGCCGTCGCAGTAGATGAAGATCGGCTTGTCGTAGAACTCGGTAAGAGCCATGTGGGCGTCGGCGGCGGAATCGAAATTTTGTTCGTTCAGGTTGAGGGCGCCGGGAACATGGTCTTTGGCGAAAACGGGTTCCTGCCGCGCGTCGATCCAGGCGACCTCTTCGGACTGTGCGCGTTGCCAGGCATCGGCGGCGAGAATTTCGCCATCAACGAGCGGCTGGCTTTGCAAATAAAGCGCGGGAGCGGTGTCAGGGAAAAACTGACGTTGGCCGGCTCCGAAGGCAATCGCGGCGATAACGAGGAGTCCCGCTTGGAAGAAAGACCTGAAAACAAGACGCTGCATTCTGCGGGAGGGTAAGGGTTTTTGGGCCTTTGAGCGAGTCTTGAATCACTGAAGATCGAAGGGTTCAGATTGCAGGTGTCCGTGTTCACCTGATTGCCCGGCGCTTTTCGCCGGATTATCTTGGCGCCGTAAGTGGTGGTTTTGCGGTCACGCGCTTTGCCGGCCGGAGAAGGTGAAGTGCCTCCCGTTGGTCGGGGGGAGTGGTGCGGATGTGGACATCCGCGGTCCGCCGGGGAAGCGATTACTGGGCGCCGACGGGTTCCGCGCGACGGGGGCGAGGGCGTTTGATGCTGTAGAAGGCGAGCTTCTTCTTCAACTTGTCGATGGTGGCGTCGGTTTCGATGTTGAGGAATCCAAGCATAGGGCTGGAGGTGTCCTCGGGAGTGACTTCGATCTCATACTTCTTGCCTTCCTCGACAGTGGTGATCGTGTGCCCGAATTGCTCCCGGGACGACGTGACCTTAATGATTTGGATGGGGGAGGCGTAATCGATGGAGACAGTGAATTTCTTGGGGACCATTTCCTCGCCGGTGCTCCACTCGAGCATCTTGGGTTCGATCGTAATGATCTCTGGAATGGAGATCTTCACTCCGAGCCGTTCCGTGGCGTGTTTTTTGCCTGAAGTGCTGGAGGATACGTTAACGTATTTCCGCACTTCGCCGCTGGCATTCCCGACTTTGAAGACGGCGGTAACTTCGCCGGAGTCGCCGGGCGCGTAGGATTCCTTGTCGGTCTTTGCGGTGAGGCAGACGCAGGAAGTTTTCACTTCTTCGATTTTGATTTCGGCGTCGGACTTGTTTTCGAAGCGGAAAGTCACCGTCGTTGTGTCCTCGGAGGCTTCCATGGACTTTTCGATTTCAGTTTCGGGGAACGTAAGTTGCGCCATCGCCAAAGACGCACCCAGGGCGGAAATCGCCGTGACAAAGGGAAGGATTTTCACGGGTAAAAGATACCTTTCCCGAGCTTGTCGCGCAAGGCGTCGTGAGGGCCTTTCTTACGTTTTCGGTCCGGGAAACCAAACGTAGAGCATGAGATAGACAAGGACGCCGGTGACGGAAACGTAAAGCCACACGGGGAGTGTCCAGCGGGCGATGCGTTTGTGTTTGTCGAAGCGTTGTCGAAGCGCCGGAATGACGGTGCAGATGATCATCGGGACATTGACCGCTGCGAGAATGATGTGCGGAAAAAGAATGATGTAGTAGATGACCTTCAGCAACCCGCCGTGTGCGAACTTCACGGAACCGACATAGTAGTGATAAATAAGGTAGGAAGTAAGGAAGGCCGCGGAGACTACAAGTGCAGAAACCATGAACGCGATGTGCGTCCTCTTTCGTCCTGAGCGGATGGCGATCCAGCCGCCAATGAGAAGTGCAGTGGCGACGGCGTTGAGGGAGGCATTGAGCGTTGGAAGGTCCGTTACCGTCACGCCGTCTTCAATCGGTTGCGGATTCCAAAGATGACAACGAAGGCGAGGATGACGGCGACAATGGCGATAACCATGAGGTAAACGCCGCGCTTCGCGATTTCTTCGCCCTGATCTTCAGCAAGAAGTTCCTCAATGTCCTCGAAAAGAACATCCATGGACTCCTTCATGAAGGCTTCATACCGGCCACGGACATTGGCTTGGCCGTCGACGAGCACCAGCTTCGTGTCATGATTGAAGAGGTCGCCGGGAGTGCGGCGGTCCTCCTCCGGCTTGTCGGTGACGCGGAACTTGAACTGCTCCATCGTGTAATCGCGGATTTCCTTTTCGTCGCCCGTGAGGAACCACCAGTTGTCGCCCTCGAGTTCGAAGCCTTTGCGGAATGCTGCGAGTTGTTCAGGTCCGTCGTGAGCGGGATCGATGGTGAAGGTGACGATCTTGAAGAGAGGATTGTCGCCAAATTTCTCCTGCACCGCTTTGAGTTGTCCAGCAACGCCCGCGCATTCGCCGGGGCAACGGGTAAAGACTTGCGATGCGACATAGACCGAGCCGCGGAGGTCGGCCATTTCGACATCTTCGCCTTTGCTGTTCACAGCTTTTAGATTTTTCTCGATCCGGTCTTTGTAGGGAAGTCGCGGATTACTCGCCTGTTCATAAGCTTGGGTTTGCCGGAAGATCATGTAATTCCATGCGACGACGGCGCCACCCACGATGATGCCGACGATGAGCCAAATCGACCATGGTTGGAAGCGAGGGGGAGCTGGAGTGTCGGGATCCATATTTACTCAGATGCGCTTACGTTCTGTAAGTCGCTACTGTATGCCGGAAGTGGCGTCTTCTCCGACAAGGTCGTAGTGGCCGGTGAAAGCCCCGCCTTTTGTGTTCAGGGGATTTCGCATGAGGATTTCGGTGTCGCTGACGAACTCCAGGACGAGTTCTCTCCCTGCCTTGTCGGGGGTATCGGCGGAGAGCAGAATCTCGTCCTCGCGACGGGACCATTCCCGATTGGTCCATGTCGAAGTGCCGTTGGGTTTATTGAATTCGAAGGTGCCGTCGGCATTGAACTTGATGACGAAGTGCGCGGGTTTCCGGCGTTTCCACACCGATCCTTCGATAGAGTTCGGGGTTATACCTACGTCGCTTTCTATTTCCGTCTCGACGTTTTCTGCGGAATCAGGAACCGATCCCGACGACGCCGGGTAGTAGTGCTCCATGACGTGCTTTTTTAAGTCTGACCGGTACTCGCGGACCTCAACGGCCATTTCGATTTCCCCTTCTTTGGTCAATTCCGACTCAAGTTCTTCGAGGAGTCCCTTGAGTGCGGCGACGTAGCGGTCGGCGCTTTTGTTCCGCTTTTGCACGAGTTCGTTCCGTGCGGCATGGAAGGTGCGCCGCATGCCGTCGAGTTTCTCAAACCCCGTTGTCGGTTGCGGAATGCTGGCAGTGCCCTGGAGTCGTTTGACATCGTACTTGGCTTTGGCGAGTTCATCCGGACCGGAAAAGTTCTCGCCCTCTGTGAGCGGGGTAAGTGCGTTGAGATACTTTTCCCTGAGTTCCTGAATTTCTTCCTCATAGGGGGCGATGACGGCGGATTCGAAGCGGCCGTGGAATTGCGCGAGTGTGGGCTGCATGCGCTTCTCTGCTTCGGTTGGCCCGAGAGGTTCGTCTTCAATCGGGGGCATGACGGTCGTCGGAGGCTCTTCCTCAGGCGGCGGTTCCTGTATATTTTCCACCATCTCCGGGGGCGCTTCTTTTGGCGGATCGATCTTCGGCGGTGGTGGTTTTGCCGGGATGCTCGCTTCCTTGTCGATGGCGCTTTTTTCAAAAATGCTCGCCAAAGAGGCGTCTTTCTTCGCATCCGCTGGCTCTTCGCCGGGACCGGAAAGTGTTGTATCGGCGGGCGGCGCGGTGTTGGCGGGTTCAGCGGGCTTTGAGGGAGGATTGTCCGTCTTTGCGACTTCAGACGAGCCGTCGCCGGACGACCCGCCTTTCAGGTAAATGGCGGCCACGGCGCCGAGAACGGCGAGTGCGGCGACGGCCATGAGGATCTTGTTGCCGGCCTTCTTTTTCTTCGGGCCGGTGTAGTAGGAAGGAGTCGAACCTCCGCCGCCCTCGATCATGGCCCAGCGTTGTTCCACGGCTTTGCGGAATTCTTTCGCGGACTGGTAGCGATCGCCGGGCTTCTTCGCCATGGCCTTGTGAATGACGGTGTCGAAGGCGCTGTCGGTTTTCGGAACGGTTCCCGCTTCCGGGGTGTGACCGGTGAGAAGTTCGAAGAAGAGGGCGCCCAGGGAATAGATGTCGGCCCGGTGGTCGATAGTTGCGTCGGGATCGATGACTTCAGGCGCGGCGTAGTCGGGCGTGCCGAAGGAGGAGTCGCCCAGGCCTTTGGTGTCTTCGCCGGCGTAAAGCTTTGCCAGTCCGAAGTCTCCGACTTTCGCGTGGCCGTCGCCATCGACGAGAATGTTCGCGGATTTAATATCGCGGTGCACGACGCCGTGCTCGTGGGCGTAGTTCAACGCGCCGCAAACTTGGGTGATGGTGGCGACGGCGGCCTTGCGGTCGATGAGGTCGTCGTGCACGAGTTCGAAGAGCGTGCGTCCATCGACGAATTCCATGACGAAGTAGAGCCATCCGCCGGTGGTGAAGCCGAAGTCGTAAACGGAAATGATGTTCGTCTGGTTGAGGCGGGCCATGGCCTGGGCCTCGGACTTGAAGTGGTCGGCGAATTCGTCGCCACCGATTCCGCGGGCGAGGACCTTGACCGCGACGTGGCGGTCGAGGTTTTCCTGATAGGCCTTATAGACGCCTCCCATGCCGCCCACGCCGATGCACTGGAGCACTTCGTACTGCGGGAGTTCCGCATTCAGCTCCTCGTGCGAGGGAATTTCCGGAGGGTTCGTCGGTTCGTCCGCCATGGATTGATCGAGATTTTACTTCATGGGGCGGTTGGTTTCGAGTGGAAACCCGGCAGGGAGTGATTCCCCGTCCATTGCCACGGCCCCGTTATGCACCATCTCGTGCATCGGACGTTCTGCCATTAGAAAAATTCGAGCTGTTTGGAATGTAAGAAATTTGTCTCCGTAGCCGTAGGGAGCGGATTTTCGCGCAAGGAGACGCGAATTTCCGTGGTCGGCGTATCCTGACAAGCACACAAAACGGGAATTGTCCGGCACCCTGGCGCATTGCGAATGGCCTCGGCGGCCACTTCCGGCGCGTTGCAATCGCCGCTGAGGTGCCCGAGGACGACCTGTTGCAGGCCTTCCGGAGCGAGGTGGGCGGCGAGTTCCGCGGTCTGCGTGTTCGAGAGGTGGCCGTGGCGGGAGGAGATGCGTTGCTTGGTGGACCACGGGCGAACGGTGTCGTTTTGCAGCATGGTCTCGTCGTAGTTGGCCTCGACGAAGAGCGTTTGCACGCCTTCGAGCCGACTGCGGACGAGGTTGGTGATCCAGCCGACGTCGCTCAGGATCCCGAGCGATGACTCCGCGTCCTTGAGGACGAAGCCGACAGGTTCGGCGGCGTCATGGGCGACGCGGAAGGTCTCGATTTGCATCCCGCCGATTTCAAATTCGTTGCCGGATTCGAAGATCTTCCACTTGGCGCTTTCCGGAGCAGTTCCGTTCATCGCCTCGCGGGTGAGCAGGTTGCAATAGAGCGGAACTTCGCAACGGCGAAGCAGGACCTTCAATCCGCGCACGTGATCGCCGTGTTCATGGGTGAGGAGAATGCCGTCGAGCGAAGCGGGATCGACGCCGATCGACTCGAGACGAAGGCAGAGTTGCTTGCAGCTCAATCCGGCATCGATAAGGAGGCTCGTGTCGCCATCGGTGACGTAGGCGCTGTTGCCCTGACTGCCACTGCCGAGAATAGTGAGGTGAAGCATGGTTCGTGTCGCTAACGGAACGGCGGAGACCGGGCGAAATCCAGTTTAAAATTTAACGGAACCAAATTATCGGGCAATGGCTGGAATTCAGGGCGTTTCGGCCGATGTTGAGCGATCCTCATGCCGAGACGGACGATCATTCTCATCGCGGCCCTCGGACTCATTTCGGTGAGTCTGGTCTTCGGGTTTGCCGTGGTGCAGCAGCAGTTTTCCGAGCGGGGGAAAAAGTTTCTTTTGGAGAAACTCTCGGAGGAAGGGGTTGAGAGCGAGATTGGCGAGCTAACCTACGACGCGTTCAAGGGGATCATCGCCCGCGATGTGCGGATCTTCGCAACGGAGGCGCGGCAGGTGGTGACGGCTTCGTTCGAAGAGCTTATCGTCGATGTGGATTTCGGGCGCATGGCGGGGGAGGAGGATTATCTGCGATCAGTGGACGTGCGCGGTGGCGCGTTGAGCATTTCGCCGGGGGAAGAGGAACCGGAAAGCGAGCGCCGGTGGATTCGCGAGATCGACGCGCGCGTGCGCATTCCCGAGAGGGCGTTGGAGATACCGGAAGTCACGTTTGTGTTCGAGGGCGTGGACGTGCGCGCTTCGGGTTCCGTGCTTTTGGATGATTCTGTGGAAGGAATGGTGGAGACGGAGAAACAGGAAGAGATTCTGGATCAGTTGCGTGTGGTCGTGCGCCGGTTGTCGGAGGAATTGGAAAAACTGGAGTTTGAAAACGAGCAGCGTCCCATGGCGGAGTTGAGTTTTACTGCGAATCTCGCGGAAGAAGACTCCGTCGCAACGCGGTGGATTATTAAGGCGCCAGCCGGGCGTCGCGGCGTGTTCCGATGGAACGAAGCGTCGCTACAAGGACGTTTCGAGCATCGGCATTTTCGCGTGGAACAATTCAAGCTGATCGACGGCTTTGGGTCGCTTGAGGCCGATGCCGACTACGCGCTCGGCGGCGACTTTGTGGATTTTCGCGTGCGTTCGTCCATCGATCTCTACGGCCTGCTGCGCTCGGTTTTTCCCGTGGGGATCCTCGGGGAGTTCTCGCTCGCTTCCCCGCCGGATTTCGAGGGGAGTGGGCGGTTTCACCTCGCAGGGGCTGGCGCTCAACGTGAATTGCCGCTGGAGATGACGGGGCGGTTCAGCTGCGAGGAGTTTGTTAGTCACGGTGTGCCATTTCTCGGGCTGCACATGGACTTTTCCGTGGACGGCGACCGTCGCTATTTCCGGAACATCTTGCTCGACCACGAATCGGGTTCCGTCTCCGGTCGCATTCTTTTCGAGGGGGAGCAGGTGCGGTATGCCATGGTCATCGACATGGACCCGACGGTCCTCCGGCCATTCTTTTTTGATGAAAACGTGCGGAAGGAACTGGATCGGTTTGCCTTCGGTGAGAGTCCGAACGTGACCATCGACTTCGAAGGAAGCGGTCCCGCGGAAGAACCGGAGAACTGGACGACCACTGGAAATTTCACGCTCGGTCCGTTTTACTACAACGCGGTGGACGTGCAGGCGGCGGTCGGGCGCTTCGTGTTCGATCCGGAAAAACAACGCTTTCACGAGTTCCGCGTGGATCGCCGCGAAGGGGCGATTACCGGCGACGAGGTCGTGGTCGAAAACAAGTCGGGACTCGCGCGGATCAAGAACGTGCGAGGGGCGGTGTGGCCTGAAAAATTGGCCGCGTATTTCGCACCGGACGCGGCAAAACATCTGGAGCAATATCGCTTCGAGGAGCCTCCACAGTTGCAGTTGGACGGGTATGTGGACGCAGTGGCTGGAATCGACAACAACCTGAAGGTGCTCTTTCAGTCATGGCGAACAGGGCGTTACGAGTTGTTCGGGAAGGAGTTGCTCTTGGCCTCGCCGTCTGGCGAGGTGCAGCTCGGCAAGGGGAACGTGAAGGTGGTCGTGAACGCCGGCATGTTCGGCGAAGGAAAGGCGAAATTGGAAGGAGACTTCGCGCTCAGTGACAACAAAGCGCCGTTTTCGCTGCGCTACGAGATCGAGGACGCGGCGTTCAACGCACTGGCGACGACCTATGATTTTGTGACGGAGACGAAGGGGAATCTCGGCGGTCACTTTGCCTGCCGACGGCCGTCCGAGGGAGCGGCGCTGGAAGGGGAGGGCGAAGTTCACATGGCAGACGGAAACATTTTCTCGATCCCGCTTTTCGGGCCGCTTTCGAAGATTTTGAGTGCGATTTTTCCGGATTCGCTGGCGACGAAAGCGACCTACAGCGTGGCGACCGAAGGCAAGGCGACGTTGACGCTTCGCGATGGAAAGCTTCGGACGGAAGACCTCGAGGCGTTCACACCGGCGTTCCGGTTGCGCGCGCGCGGCGACGTCGATGTCGAGACGCAGGATGTTTCGTTCGATGCGTGGATGAATTTCCGCCGCCCGCTTCCGAGTCTTGTTTTTCTTCCCGTATCCCGCCTTCTTGAATATGAAGCCGAGGGGACGATGAGTGATCCGCAGTGGCGACCGACCAACTTTTCCCTGCCGGGCAAGATCGCGGAACGGCTCGGCTTGCGACGGAAGGAGGAGGCGGCCGAAGTGGAAGCCGAGGTCCCGGAAGAAGTGGAAGCGGAGTCGCCGGACGGAGAAAGGCGCAATTCCTCCAAGGCAAGAAAGGGGCCGCTGGGACGCTGAATCCTCTCCTTCATGTCTGAAGGCACGTCTCCTCCAACGAATCTGCATGACTCCGATGACAAGGGGTCGGTTTGGGACGCTTTGCAGGAATGGGAGGGATGGACGGAGTGGAGTCCCTGGATTTGGATCGCGGGAGCTTTGCTCGGCTACGGTCTTCTCCTCCGGCAACAGCCCATGCGAGATTGCTTCGGCGAGGGATGGGCGCTGCTTCTCGACCGGGGGAACGGATGGGTTCTTGGATCGGTGGCGACGGTGGCGATGCTCGTGACGACGGGAAACTGGTGGTGCGGAAACGTTCTCGATGCGGGAAGCGGATGGTGGCGGGAATTGGAAGGGACGACGTCTTTGCCAAGAATTGTGGAAGCGGGACTGGATATTGTGGCGGGCGTGTTGGGCAGCATTCTGCCGTCGCCTTTTCCCATGCTTTCTTCCACGGCGCTTCCCAACTGGAGCGTGTGGCTTCTCGGGATTTTTTGGATATTGCTGGGGTTCCTTGGATTGCAAATGACCGTGCTGTTCTTTTTCGTGCGAACGGCAATGCCGGGCCGGAAACTGGTTTTCTGGAGTTTCCTCGAAGTGGCCTTCCAGCGGATGCTGCGAATTCTTCCGGTGGGTGTGGTCATTGCGGTCATGCTTTCGTCGATAGCCGTTTTTTCGGGTTCGTGGTGGATGGTTTCGGCGGGCACGGGAGCGGTGTTCGTGGGGTTGTGCGTTTTCTGCTTCGCCCATCCCGCCACGGCGGCGTTCGCCTCAAAGAAAGCGCGGCCTATCCGCCGGAGTTTGCTTTGCTGGCAGGAAAGGCCGTTTGCCGCTATCTGGTTTGTCTTCATGCTTCTGCTTCACGGTGTTTTACTCGGCCTCCTGCGCGGGGCATCTGTCAAAATGATGGATGCCAGTCCGTCGGGAGCGATCATGGCTGCATACGGGCTTTCGTTCTTGCGGGTGTTGGTCGTTGTTTGGCTCGCCGCGACATGGGCGGTTTTCTTTTCGCGCTCGTTTTCATCAACGAAGAAATGAACGACATCGCGGACACCGACGCCCAGGAAATCACGAAGGCGAGCCAGTCGAATCTCGCCTTTGCCTTCGCCTTCCTTCCGGAAAAAACGCGGCGGGATATGTCGACGTTTTATGCGTTCTGTCGCGTCGTGGACGACATTGCAGACGAGCCGTCGGATCTGGCGAGCCGTCAGGAGCAGTTGGGCCGGTGGTTTTCCGTTTTTGAAGGCGACGCGCCGGAGCTGACCAAATTCGAAACGAAGGTCCTCGATCTGGCGACAGAATATAAAGTCCGCCACGAGCACTTCCTCGAGATTCTCCGGGGAGTGGAGATGGATTTCACGATTGATCGCTATGGGAGCTTCGACGACTTGAAGCAATATTGTCATCGTGTGGCCGGGGAAGTCGGGCTCGTGAGCGCGAAGATCTTTGGCGCCTCCCATGCCGGGACCGACGCCTACGCGATCAATCTCGGACTGGCCCTGCAGATCACGAACATCCTCCGCGATGTCGGGCAGGACTGGAAGGAGTTTGAGCGGATTTACCTTCCCGGAGAGGACCTCGAGCAATTCGGATACGGCGAGGAGTTGTTGAAGAAAGGCCGACACGACGCCGCGTTTGTCGCGCTCATGCGCTTCGAGGCGGAACGGGCGCGGACGTTTTTCCTACGGGCCAAAGCCTGCCTTCCCGACGGTGATCGAAAAGTGATGCGGGCCGCAGAGGCCATGCGCCGGATCTATGGTTCGCTTCTCAATCGCATGGAACGGGACGGGTTTCGCGTTTTTGAAAGGCGCTATACCGTTCCAAAATGGCGGAAAGTAATGGCTTTGTTAGGAATTTAATGGAACACGAAACTGACCTTGAAG
>JBCCWV010000121.1:0-14702 GCA_039192745.1 Verrucomicrobiota bacterium
ATGCCCTCGACGCGGACAGTGTTGAAGACAAAGTAAGAGAGCACGTGGCTCTTACCCACCGCCATCTGAACACCGATGCCGCTGCCTTGGCCCTGACGCGTATGCTCGCTGATCTTGCCAACGGCGTTGCACTTCGTGACACCATTGAGCACCACGGATCTTCGTGGATTGGCAGAAGTTTGCTCGATCGCCTGGCCGCGATGAAAGACCGCAAGATCCTCGGCCAACATTTTTCGACGGCGTGTTATCTTTCCGCTTCTTTTGTCGGTTCGCTATGTTTGGCCTGGAAGTATGCCGACGATTTTTCGGCGGGAATCCTGGCGAACGCGCGCTGTGGCGGGGACAATTGTCATCGCGGAGCTGTTGTCGGCTCACTTCTCGGGGCTGCGAATGGCGTGTCTGAGGATTGGTTGCGGGATCTGAAGTCTATGGAGCGACTTCGATGCGACACATTGGAGCCAGTTTTTAGCGACTGAAATGGGCGGGGAGTCGATCTCTTTCCACCGCTTTCCAGAAACGAAAAAATCCGTGGGTTGCATGGGGGAGTAAATCCGCGTCTTCCGGTCTGGAAAGACAAATCAACTCAATGCCTTCAGTCGACAGCGTTTCGCTGACTTTTATCAATCGGTCGCCGAGCGGTCCGGTGAATGGCCGCAGGGTGATAACTCGCTTCAAGGATGCTTTCGAAGCCCATGCGGCGATGTCCTCCGCCAGGCTCTTGGTCTCTAAAACGTTGGTCTCCAGTTTCCAGTGATCTTTTGCGCGTCGATGGGCGTCGTCCAAGCACGAGGATTGGTAGGCGATGCGACCCTCGGAAAATCCCAAACTCCGCCAGACATCCCGAGGCGCCGTGACCGCGATCGATTTGAACTCATGAGCGCCCAGAACGGATGTTTCCGGAACCAGATCTTCTTCATGAATCCAGAGACCGTCTGCGTCGTTGTCTTCTTCAAGACTGGTCGGTGAGAAAGCTTCGGGATTGGGCGCTACAGGAGCCTCTGTTTCTTGGATCGTATGGGTCTTGGCGTTGTGCAATCGATTCATCCCATCGCTGCAGGCGTTGAGTATCTCAGTATCGACATACCTTTCAATATTCGAGCGGCGAACGAGATAGTTTTTCCCTTTCGTGTGCAAGCCCGCGACCCACCGCCAGGAAAGCGTGTTCGCCGCCGCGTCGCCGTCGAGAAGATGGCGAAAAAAGAAGTCAGCGCCGAGTTGCCAAGGGAGTCGCATCACGTGAACCCAGAAACTAGCAAACCACATCCGCGCATGGTTGTGCATGTATCCGGTCTCGACCAACTCTCGCGCAAAGTGATCCATGATCTGGACTCCACTTTCACCATCCATGACAGAAGCGGCGCGATGACGGTCGGAATCGGGAACTTTTTCCAGCTCGTCCAAGAATCTTCTCCACATGATGGGGCGCATCTCGAGCCAGCCTTTCCAGTAGGAACGCCAATAGACCTCCTGAACGAATTTTTCCGCGCGTTCGCCGGCGAGCGAGAGGGCTTCGTCAGCCACTTCCTGTTCCAGCAGAAGGCGGTTTCTAATGGGAGGAGACAGACGTGAAACACTAGCGTGACCGACCTCGACGTGATTCCGGCGGGCTGCGTAGTTTGCCACCTTCGGCATCCAATTCCGCATGGATGCGAGTGCTTCATCACGCGTGGAGGGGAAGGCGTGGCTCATGGGCGGATGGAGGCATTTTTTGATTTCGCGGACCTCCGGCAGCGTTCCGAGCAGTATTTCACCTCATCCCAGCAACGCGCCCACTTCCGTCGCCACGCGAAAGGTCGCTCGCAATGCACGCAGGTCTTTGTTGGCAGATTTTTTGGCATTTGGTCCGTAGCCATTACGATGCGCTCGCTTGTCTGGTTCAAACGCGATCTTCGGATCACCGATCATTTGCCTCTTGTGATGGCCTCGGACGCCGGGGAAGTGATTTGCCTCTATGTTTATGAGCCTGAATTGATCGAGGCCGAGGAGTTTGATCCCTCCCACCTCGTCTTTATTAATGAGTCGCTGCGGGAGTTGGACGAAAATCTGCGCGCGCGCGGGAGTGCTCTCGTCTTGCGAAGGGGATCCATGCCAGAAGTCCTTCGCCAGATTCATGAAGAATGCCCCTTCGAGCGTTTGTGGAGTCACGAAGAGACGGGAAATCGGATGACTTATGATCGGGATTTGCGAGTGGCGGATTGGTGCAAGGAAGCGGGAGTCGAATGGACCGAGATCCCGCAGAACGGTGTCGAGCGTCCGATCTATTCGCGCGACGGCTGGGCCGCCCGCTGGAACAAGCGGATGAAAGCGGAAGGAACCGACCCGCCGCCGGCAATCCGCGCGGTCCGAGGCGTTGAGACCGGTCACATCTTGGAAACGTGTGACCTCGGATTGCCACCGTCATCAAAAGTGGAAGCTAAACCTGGCGGCGAATCAAAAGCTCAGGCTCATCTCGAATCGTTCCTGCAAAGCCGTGGGGTCAACTACCGCAAGGACATGTCTAGTCCGGTCGAAGGCTGGGAGGGATGTTCTCGCCTGAGTCCCTACCTCGCGTGGGGAAATATTTCCATTAAGACTATCCATCACGCATTGCAGGATCGAGTTGCTGACTTGCGATGGAAAAAGGCGGAAGGGCTTCCCTTCGACAATCGATGGCTCCAGTCGTTGAAGTCCTTTGGCGGCCGACTTCGCTGGCATTGCCACTTCATGCAGAAACTGGAAGACGAGCCGGACATTGAATTTGAGAACATGAACCGCGCCTATGACGGCCTTCGCGAGGAGGAGTTTAGCGAGGAGTACTTTGAAGCATGGTGCCGTGGAGAGACGGGTTACCCGATGGTCGATGCCTGCATGCGGGCCTTGTTGAAGGGTGGTTGGATCAATTTCCGTATGCGTGCCATGCTCGTTTCTTTTTCCTCCTACCACCTCTGGAACCACTGGCGCAAACCAGCGTTGCATCTTGCCAGGCACTTTCTCGACCTCGAGCCGGGTATCCATTTCAGTCAAGTGCAGATGCAGTCGGGCGTTACTGGTATCAACACGATCCGGATATACTCGCCGATCAAGCAAGTTGCCGATCAGGATCCGAAAGGGTTATTCATTCGGAAATACTTACCAGAGTTAGCCGACGTCCCTGACGCATTTCTGGCCGAACCGCACAAAATGCCTATGGGTGAGCAAATGATGGCAGGCTGTAGAATTGGAAAGGATTATCCCGCGCCGATTGTGGATCACAAGACGGCCTACGCGCACGCCAAGAATCGGATGTTTGCCGCAAAAGGAACGAAAGAGGCCCGCGAGGAAGCGTCGCGGGTTTCTCAAAAGCATGGGAGCCGCCGCGAACCTTCCCGTCGATCTTCCGCACGTCGCTGATGGTGAAGGTTCGAGCGAGTGACCGCAAACGAAGGTCATAAAAGAGCCGCAGGGGATCGGTGACGCGCTTAATCCCGAAAGTGAGGACTCTTTTTAGATCCTAGGGGCGATAAAGCCTACTGAATGGAATTCGGACAGCCTTGATCAAATACTTGGTTTGGGGGGGCGAGCTACGATAGAAAATCATCCCGCACGCCTGCGGCTACAGGCTGGAAGCCTGTGTTACTATTTTGGGATCACCGCTTTAGCCTTTCGATCGCCGACGGTGAAGTAGCCGAGAGTGGAGTCGTTCATGTTGGCAATCATCCATACGGCTCCTGGCCGAGTTTTTTGTGTTTGGTTCTTTCCAGCGTTGATCGTGCCATAGAGCTTGGAATTGCCTGCGAGATCTCGCCAAAAGAGCTTCACTGGAGCGTTGCTCTTGTTCACGAAAATGACCTCGAATGGATCTCCCGACGGCTTCGATTTAGGAACTCGATCGAGCGTGGAAACGTGCCACTTTAAGGAAGGTAGGGACTCGATCGAAGGTTTTACGAACGGAGCAAATTCCTTTGGGGTCGCGTTAAGAAGCCTTGCCAGTGTTTCCCCGTGGCCCGGTTTGCCCGCGAGGTTGTTCCATTCGTAAGGGTCATTCCGGATGTCATAAAGTTCCCGATCTCCATTCGCGTATTGAATAAGTCGCCAGTCTTTGGTGCTAAGTCCGAAGCTTCCCGGATCGCCGAGGTGAGTCAGTGAATGGTGAGGCCAGGCGGTATTTGCATCTTCAAGAAGAGTAACAAGGCTCGGACCATCGTTGTTTTCCTTCGCCGGGATTCCGGCCAGTTCGGTGAGTGTCGGGTAAAGGCTGAGGAGATTGACCGGCGCCTCGCAAACTGTTCCAGGTTCCGTTCCGTCGGGGAGTTTGGGGGCAAGATCTTTTGGCACGCGGATCATCAATGGAACGCGCGAGCAAACCCGCCAGGCGGTGAACTTTTGCCAATGCTGCTTTTCCCCAAGATGCCAGCCGTGGTCGCTCCAGAGGACGACTATCGTGTTGTCTTTGTTAGGCCCGTTTTCCAATGCGTCTAAGACGCGGCCCAGCATCGCGTCCGCGAAATGAATCGACGCGAGATAGCCCTGAATTCCTTGCTTCCACTGTCCGTGCTCGCGGATGTGCGCGAAATAGCGATTGGGTCCGCGCTTTTTGCCGGAGGGCGGCAAGTCGGCGAGATCATTTTCTTTGTAGCCGGGAGGAAGCTCAATTTCATCGAGTGGGAATGGGTCGAAGTATCTTTTCGGGACAAACCACGGCTCATGTGGACGGTAGATTCCGCAGGCGAGAAAGACTGGTTGGTCGTGTTCGCGCGTGAGTTGTTCGCCGACCCATTTTGAAACCAGCCAATCTCCACCGAATTCCTCATCCGTGGCATCAAGCGCCGCCCAGTCGGTTTCGACATACTGCCACGGTCCACCGCGGGGCAAATTCACTGGCCGTTCGTCTGGATAAAGTGTGCGCGGGAACGGATTTTCCGATTCCTTTTCGGGGAAATACTCACCCCACGACCGGGCATCGATGAAATAATGAAGGATTTTCCCGGAGCCGATGGCGCGGTAGCCGTGGTTCCGAAAATGCTGCGGGAGCAGAATCGCATCCGGAAGGACTTCGCGCATTTTTTGGCCATTGGTGTAGAGACCGGATTTGTGCGGCGAGATGCCGGTCATGATGGCCGTGCGCGAAGGATTGCAGGCCGGCGCCGGACAATGGGCATTGGTGAAAAGCACACCGCTTGCGGCGAGACGGTCAAAGTTCGGCGTGACCGTCTGTGGATGGCCACCCATGCAACCGATCCAGTCGTTCAAATCATCGATGGAGATGAAAAGGACGTTCGGCTTGGTAGAACCTTCCTTATTGGAATCGGCGGGAAGCGTTGCGCAAAGGAAAAGCCACAACGCGGCAAAGGATGTCCGGGGCATCCCGGAAACTAGCAAAGCGGAGCATTCCCCGGAAGCAGAAAGTTTGCGGAGCGATTAGCTTTTCTTTCCTGCCTTTCCGTAGGGTCGTATCCAATCGACTTCGACAGCAAAAGGTCCTTCCTTCTTGTCAGCGATCAAGAGGCCTACGCGCTGGATGTCGGCAGTGTTGAGGACCTTGTCCGGCAAATCCATGCCTCGCCAAGAGCCCTCGAATTTCTTGAACGGGATTTTCACCACGGTCCATTCGTCTTTGGTAGTCTCGAACTCTGCCATGAAGGACACTTGGCTCGAGCGGAATCGGGCATCAGAGGCGAGACGAACTTGGTAAGTGCGTCCGTCACCGTTCACGCGAAGAGTGAGGCCTTTGTAATTCTTGAGATCCATCTTCACGTCCGCACTTCTTACTGAGGAAAAGCCCCCGTTGTTTTCGAGGGAGAGATTTCCCGAGAAGACCATCGTCTCGTTCTTGGTCATTCGGAGGTTCCCTTTTGAAAGTCCGCCCATCACACCGTCATCGACAATCTGCCATTCCATCTTTTTGACTTCTGCGTTGTCGAATTCGGCCACGGTCGAAGAATCCTCTATTTTCGGGGCTTCGGTCGTGTTTGCCAAGGCGAGCAGCGATGTAGAGAGAAAGATCGCAATCGTGTAGGAGGAGTTCTTCATAGGAAGAATTACGAAATCCCCGTTCTCACAGATTCGGGCGTTTGAATTCCCTACAAGATTGAAGTCAGCGGACCGCGGGTGTCCACACTCGCCTCGAAGAAAACTGACCGAAGGGAATCACCTACGGATGGTGGGATCTCAGCTAGCCAAACCTAACTCGAAAGAAAGTCGCGCTCCGCGCCCGGGTAGGTGCGGATGTGGACATCCGCGATCCGCCGGGTAGTCGCCCTTCGTGGTTATTCCGTAGGCTATTGCCCTACATCGTAACTCCGGCGAAGGAATAGGTTCTTCATTTCGCTGGTAACGGCCAATTCGTACGTCGAAACCGCACGGCTATCTGCCGTCGGGACCTGACCGGTCAAGGCAACCAAGTTGGTCACTTCTGACCACGACTTTAAGTCCTGAGAGGCGAACCATTTTTGAGCGAGTTGGGAGGGAGGGGCCATCATTTCTTCCGTTTCAATGATGACCCTTGGGCCGTTTCCCAGTCTGACTTTGGCTGGAGGGCTCGGGTCCTTTTTGGTGGGGTCGGTGCGCTCGACGAATTCCATGAGGTTACTGCGACGATCATTCTCGGGATCCGCCTTCGGGCCGATGGTTTCAAGATCCGCGCTTCCGGGATAGTATTTGTTGATCCATTCCGCCCATTCCGATTCGAAGTCGTTGGGCAGGGCATTCATCGTGTAGTAGGCCTCGCCCGACCAGAGCGGTTCGCCGGTGGTTGTTTCGAAAGCGGGTCCCAGCCGGAGATGCAAAACTGTCTCGGCAACGATCCCGGGAATGGTCAGTTTCACGCTGCGCCCGTCCGGCATGGCCTCGGCGACGGTGACGGTCAGGTTGGGGCCATCCACTTTGCCGACACCGTATTCGTAACCCGGTGAAGGATAGCTGCAGGTGAGGATCGGAAAGTAGTTGGCTATGTTTTCGAGAATCGATGCCGACACGGGCTTTGTCATCGTCATGAGGAATCCGCCGGAAATAGCACGTAGGGTTTGGATCTCGAAAGCGTTGGTGCCGTTTGGCTTCAGACGCTCGAGTCCAAAGGTGGTCTCCCGCCATTTCCAGTTTCCGTCACCACCGGTTCCGCCGAGATAAAGCGCGCCGTCGGGGCCCCAGCGCAGCGCGTTGGCACCGCAGGAGAGGCCTTGTGTGAAGCGAAAGGCGGCGCCTTGAAAGCGACCATTGACCTTTTCAAGAAAGGCGCGACGGATGCCGCCGTTGCGATGCTCGCCAATGAACATCTGGCCCTTGAACGCCGGGTGCTGGTCGCCGATGAGCACCGGGTCGGTGGGCGAGTTGCACATTTCGTTCTGGCGAAGGTAAACGGCCGGGTGGGTGAAGCGGCATTTGTTGTTGTGATAGGCACTGGCGTAAACCGGCGTTTCATTGGAATCCCAGTAAACGGAGGAATCCCAGAAGGCGCTCGGTTGCTGCAGCGGATTGCTCAGCCCGTTCCCCGTCGTCCAGTTGTTGTAGTGACCGTAGAAGTGGTCCTGCGTGCATTCGTAAAGACTGTTGTCGGGATTCCATGAACCCTGGTTGTCGGTGGCGAAGATTTTCCCTTCCGGCCCCATGCCGACGCCGTTGGGTGTGCGAAGTCCGCCGCAGACGTATTCGACGTGGCCGACAGGACCGTTGTTAGCGTCGATATTGACCCGGAACAAAGTCCCGCGATTGGCGGAATTTGGCGCGTTGATGCCAACATACTCTCCGTCGAGGGACGCGGAGAGTGCACCGTAGAGCCAGCCTTCGGCGTGGACCAGACCGAAGGTGAAGTTATGGAAGTTTTCCGAATACCACCCCGTCGACGGGTCGCCGCCGGGGGTGTTCATGACGGGAACGAGGTCAGTCTTCTCGTTGGAGTCGAAGTAATCACCGTCGTTATTCAAATCTTCGAGCCGACTGATCTTTCGCACTTCGGCGACGTAGACGATGTCGTTCACGATGCACATGCCGAGTGGTTCGTTGAAACCATTTGCAACTTCGCGGACCTGTATGCCCGCGATGGTATTGCCGCCCGCGCCCGTGACTGCATACATTCTATGATTTTGGCCTTCAGGAGGCGGAGCGCCTTCACCGAGGTTGGAAGGTGAAAAGACGGTTTGTAGTAATTTGCCGTTCGACAAGATCCCGATCGCTCCAGTTTCCGGGCGGTAAGGGGTGTTTGTGCCAGTGATGAGGATGTCCGGTGGATTGAAGAGTGGATTTCCTCCGGCGGCTTGGAAGTCGCCGGCGATCGTGAATAAGTCATACCCCGGATGCACCCCGGTAAGTTCTCCCGCGTTTTGTCCCTGACTTGGGAAATAGACGAGTTTGTCGCCGGGCGAGACGACGCGCGTGTAAGTTTCTGTCTTCCAGCCGTTGGGATTGCTGACCGAATCGTAGGCGCTTACGAGCGACCAAGTCGATGAGGCGGACGGCTTCCACTCAAGTTTCAAACAGGGGCTGCCAGCGCCGTTCCAGTATTTGACGAGGACGTTGTGAAGGCCGGCGGCTAACTCGTAGTTAGTCGTTTCACTTACTGCCGGGGAGGCGCGTTCTCCTTCCGAGTTGTTAATGACAGTCATGCCACTAATTCTCAATTCCGCCCCATCGTCGGCGGTAAGACGAAAATCATAGGGACCGGGATTCTCAATGTTCAGCAAACCGATCGCTTCGCAGTAGAGATGCTCCAAGCGGTCGAGCGGGGGAATAGTGCCAAAGCCGTAAGCTGCGCCGCCGTCGGCAACGCCGTCCTTGTCGGTATCCTTGTAATCGATGCTCGTGCGCGCTTCATCGATATTCGGGGTTTGGTCACCGCCAAGAGCAGGCATCTCGGTCAGTTCGCGATTAGCTTGAAAAACCCGAAACGTCACCCCCGCGATGAGCGGGGGGAGCGTGTCGATGCTGATCGGGATATCAAGGGAGGGGGCGCTTTGGGCATTGCTGGAAACTGTGAGGACGGCGGAAGACAGACCGGTGGAGCCCGGAGTGAAGGTGAATTGGATGTCACCGGATTGACCTGGAGATAGGCTCGCGGGGAAAGTGGCATTGGAGAACTTGAACGCGGACGTTCCACTGAATGAGACGCCGCTGATCGCAAGGTTCTGTGTTGCGCCGGTGTTCGTGATCGTGATGGTGCGTTGCGTTGCGCCGCCGTTTTGCTCGGTGGGTTGCAGTTGGACGAAGGCCGGGACGATAAGTTCCGGATCGCCATTGCCCGGCATGATTGGAAAGGAGTAGGATTGCAGGTCGGCGGGAGTTACCCCCGAGACAGCCCCGCCAAAAGCGAAGCTGCTCGGGGTATACGGGCCGACGAAATCGATATTCAAATTCGGCGTGATGTTGTCTTCACAACCCACGGCCCAAAGGATGCCATTGATGACAAGGCGGCGGTAATCGGCGTCGAGGATGTCCTGGGAAGCTCCCTGACTGCTGTAGAAAACGCGGCCCATTGCTCCGCCATCGGCCTGGTAGTTCCGAATCCATGTATTCGGCACCGGTGGCTTCGTCGTGTCCGGTCCGGAACTCGGGTCCATCGTGAGCAACGGCTGACTGTGCGCGAGGACGGTGAAATCCGGACGCAAAGTCGCTCCATAGGCGCCGGCGAAACAGTAAGCGTTGTCGCCGACGCCTTGGAGGATTGGGTGGGCATTTTGGGAAGGTTCGAGTTGCACTTGCGTGGCTTGTTCAAAGTTGGGGCCATAGTGGCCTTGGTCGGCCCAATTGTTGCCTAGGACGTGACGCCCAAAGCCGCCTTCCCATCCGATCGATGCGATCGCTTCTTCGTTGTACTTCGCGTAAGTCCCGTCCGTGACGAAGCCATGCGAAGCAGTGCGCAGACCGACGACGGGTTTACCGAGGTCGAGATAACTTTCGATGTGCGCCATTTGCTCGTCCGAAGGGTCGGCAAAGCGCGTGGCGATGACCATGAGATCGGCGTCACTTGACTTTTCGAGACCGGGAATGTTCGAACCGCCTGCTTCGATCTGTCCGAGTGCGTTCAACCCAAAAAGCACCGAGCACTTAAACCCGTGACGCTGGGCGAGAATGCGGGCGAGAGCGGGAAGGGTTTCCTCGGACCGGTATTCATGATCGCTGGTAACAAACACAATGTGCTTTCCTGCGCCGATCCCGCTCAGGCCCTGGTATTCCAGCGAGTTCGTGGGGACGACAGGCGGCCCGCCACTACCAATACCGGTCGAGCCGTCGACATTGATTCGCATTTCGGCGAAGCCATTGAACTCCTCTTCGCCCCAAGTGGAATTCATGGTGATCAGAAGGTAACGGGCGTCGATTCCGCCAAAGTCCGGTCCCGGGCTGCCCATGTCACTGCTGGAACCGGAGGCCTCCTGCAGTTCAAATTGACCAAAGGATTGCCAGCTCGTTCCGTCGACCGAGTATTCGAACGTCGCGTTGCGAAAACCACGTGCAGTCAGTTCGGTTCCTTCGTTGGAATTCCAAAAGTGCGAGTAGCCCAGCGAGTAAACATGCCCGAAGTCATACATGATCCAGATCGCTGGATTGCGACCGAGTGGATGGTTGTTTTCGGGAGCCTCGCAGAGCCACGCATCGTCCCAGGTGGAGCTATGGAAAATGCCGGTTAGCCCAGATCCATCGATGGTTTTCTGACCTGTAGCTGTCTCGTCATCGGCGCTGAATGTGGTGGTGATGTCGGCCGCATGACCCGCCCCGATGTAGTCCGTGTAGGGAGCTTGGGCGAGGGTGAAATTCAATGAGAAGAGGAAGAAGAGGGCGGCAATGCAGAGGATTTTCAAAGTTTCGTCGGGGTGTTTCTATTTATAACTCGCGGCCTGAGGTTTTATTGCCGAAAAGGAAAAATATTCTTCAAGAACCCGGTCGCAGGGTGCATCATCAACGGCGTAAGCAGGCCGTGACTGTGTGTTGCCTGCCTCTTGAGAAAAATCTGCCTTATTCCTATGAACAACTATCTCGCTAGAATTTCCCGCTCCTCGATCCCCACTTTCTGCCTCTCCCTCCTCTGCGTCTTCGCGTTTCTGCGAGAATCTTCAACCGCTGCCGACAAGCCCAACGTCCTCTTCATCGCCATCGATGACCTCAACCACTGGGTCACTCACCTTGGGCGTAACCCGCAGGCGCAGACACCGAATATCGATCGGTTGGCCGCGATGGGAACGACCTTCACGCATGCCTACTGCGCAGTTCCGGCCTGCGAACCGTCGCGTGCGGCTATCATGGGCGGTCGGCGGCCGTGGACGACCGGTTGCTACTTGAACGGTGACTTGTGGAAGGAACATCAGCCCTCCGGCGATGGCCTCAGCGCGCAATTCCTCAAGGAGAGCTACTACGTGGCGGGCGCGGGCAAGATCTATCATGGCATCGGCGACCATCGTCCGGAGGAGTGGACCGAGTTCATGAGCAGGAAGGGTCTCCACAGCAATGGCCCGGGTGTTGAGAAGTATGACGGCTATCACGATGACGTGGTGCATCCGGACTTGAAGGACGAGGACATCGTTGACTGGCATTCTGCGAACTACATCATCGAGCGACTTGGGAAAAAACACGACAAGCCCTTCTTCCTCGCCTGTGGACTCTACAAACCACACCTCGCCTTCGTTGCTCCGAGGAAATATTACGATGCTTTTCCCTTCGAATCGATCCAACTCCCGCCGCACCTCGAAAATGATCTCGATGACCTGCCGCCCGCAGGTGTGAAGATGGCGAGGCCTGATCAAGATCACGCGAAATTCCTCAAGTCTGGTCGTTGGAAGGCTGCGATCCAAAGCTATCTTGCCACCTGCGCTTACACCGATATGAACGTCGGACGCCTCCTCGACGCACTTGAAAAAGGTCCTAACAAAAATAACACAATTATCGTCCTCTGGACCGATCACGGCTGGTCGCTCGGCGAGAAACAACACTGGCGCAAGTTCGCTCTCTGGGAGGAGCCGACACGCACGCCTTACATCTGGGTTGTCCCCGGTGTAACTCAGCCTGGCACCCGTTGCGACCGCACGGTCGATCTTACCAGCTTTTACCCGACGCTTTGCGATCTCGCTGGAATCGAGAAACCAGACCACCTCGACGGTCATAGCATCACCAAGCTGTTGAAGAACCCGAAAGCAGAGTGGAAACACCCTGCCATGACCACCCACGGACGTGGCAATCACACCGTCCGCACCGAGTCCCACCGCTACATCCGCTACGCCAATGGCGACGAAGAGCTCTACGACTCTGTCAACGATCCCTACGAATACACCAACCTTGCGGGCAAAGACGAGTCCGCAGCCGTGATCAAGAAACTCGCCGCTTTCCTGCCGAAAGAGGAAGCGCCTGCAGGGAAGAAGTTAAAGTAGAAAAGCCTTTCGCCTCCTTCTAGCAATTATCAGGCAGAGCATAAGCAGAGCAGTAGGCCCCGGCTCGGGGATCGTTGCATGATCGACGATAGAAATTGGTGCCCAACTCCCATTGGTGGAAACCATTTCTCCACCAATCGATAATTCGATTCCCTCCCTGACGACAGGCGGAGCCGAAGCGTAGGAGAACCGCTCTCCAGTTCCGGAGATCGTGTTGGGTCCGGTGGCGGATATCAGCAACCACAAGGCGATTCGATTTGAAAAAGCCCCCAAGTCTGCCGATCCGAGCCCGCTAAAATTCCCGTTTCTGGGCGATCCAGTCAAAGTCGAAAAGAGATTACCCTCATTGAGTCCGAGAGCGTAACTTGAGATTCCGAGTCTCACCCCGGGGGGATAGAAGCCATTCCACAGGATGAATGGACCTATAGCTGGAGTTTCGAAGACAAGACCCGACGCGCTTCCCGTCAAATAAAGCTCTTGAGCTTCTTTATCAATCACAAGCGAAAGTGCCGCGCCGCAGTGAGATGTGAAAATACCGGAAAGAAACAGTATTGCTATGCATCGCCGAATCGCTTTCACGGGTGCCATGTTTTCTTAAATGTGGAGGTATGGCAAGATGGAATTCTCTTGGCGACGTTTTGGCATCTAAAGTATAAAGTTCCCTTAGCGGTAAGTTTTCAATTCCCCCCATTTCTAATGCGCCTCGCTAACATCATCTTTGTTGCTCTCAGTTCGATTTGTTCTGCGGCGGGCAAGCCCAATATTCTTTTCCTCGCTGTCGACGACCTCCGGCCGGAACTTGGATGCTACGGGGTGGAGACAGTTCATTCGCCGTTCATTGATCGTTTTGCCGCGTCCGCGGTGACTTTTGAGCGCGCGTACTGCCAAGTGGCGGTTTGCAACCCTTCGCGAGTGAGCTTGCTGACCGGCTTGCGTCCGGACAGCTCCAAAGTATGGGATCTGCGCACGCGTTTTCGTGAAACAGTTCCGGACGTGGTGACGCTTCCACAGCATTTCAAGAGGCACGGTTACCACGCCGTCTCCTTCGGGAAGATTTTCCATAATCCATGGCCGGATAACCAATCATGGAGTGTGCCTCACGCTTGGCCGAAAAATGCTGGCCTCTGGTCGGATGAGGCGCGCCGACGCCATTCAGAATTTCGAGAACGAATGCGGGTTGAAGGGAAGAGCGATGCAGTTATCGAGCGGATGCGGGCAGCGGTAATCGAGGCTCTTGACGTTGCCGATCACGAACACATCGACGGAGCCATCGCTCGCCAGGCGATTGAGGCAATGCGGCGATTGCATTCGGGGGACAAGCCCTTTTTTCTCGCTGCCGGTTTCGTGCGTCCCCATTTGCCTTTCGTTGTTCCTCGAAAGTATTGGGACCTCTACGACCGGGATGAGATTCCTCTCGCCGCGAATCCACATATCCCGAAGCAGTCGCCGTCGTTCGCGATGAACACGATGTATGAACTCCGCGACTACATGGATTACGCGGATGTACCCGATCCACGAGACGGAACGCTTTCCGAAGCCCGGCAGCGCGAGCTGAAACATGGTTATCTTGCTTCGGTTAGTTTCATCGACGCGCAGATCGGGTTGATTCTCGAAGAGCTGGAAAAACTCGGTCTCGCGGAGAACACGATCGTTGTCCTCTGGAGCGATCACGGTTGGAAACTCGGCGAGCACAATAGCTGGTGTAAGCAGACCAACTACGAGATCGACGCACGCGTCCCGCTCATAATCCGTTCACCCGGCGCCGGGGCTAATGGGAAGGCCACCCCCACGCTTGCCGAGTTGCTCGACCTTTTTCCGACCTTATGTGACCTCGCCGGGCTCGATCACCCTGAGCACATAGAAGGAGATAGTCTCGTTCCGGTTCTTAGCGATCCTACTGCCGAGGTGAAGGACGCCGCATTCAGTCAGTTCAAGCGGCGGGACGGCGACGCCAAGCGGGATCTCATGGGTTACGCGATGCGGACTGATCGTTTCCGCTACGTTGAATGGATTGATCGCCGCACTAAGGAGGCCGTCGAATTCGAATTATATGACCACCTACACGACCCCGGCGAAACGAAGAACCTCGCTGTCGACCCGTCGCAGGAAAAATGGCTCCGTCGCCTGAGTGCTCAACTTTGGAATAAACTTCCAGCACCACCGGATTATGTGGCTACCGCTCCGAATGAAGCACGACCGGTAATTCATTTTCGCAACCAGCGGGAGGATAGACTCACCGTGTATTGGCTTCCGGAAAAAGGTCCTCGAAAAAAGACCGGCATCATCGAACCGGGACAAACGCTCACCCAGCGGACAACGAAAGGTCACCGCTTCATCGTCGTTGGTTCGCGCGGCAACGAAAGCAAGGTCCACACCGTGACCCGACAGAATGCCACG
>JBCCWV010000122.1:0-14540 GCA_039192745.1 Verrucomicrobiota bacterium
ATACCGGGAAAACCCTGCCAAAAACGGTGCTTTTTGTTTCACACCCAAGAGTAATCCGGGCAGGGTTTTTCCGCCACTCTATCCTAACAGTTTCACTACTTTCTTCCCACGATACACACCCTTATCTACGTGGCATTCGGGACAGGCAGGAATGCCACTTTCGGAAACGCTTCTTTTTTACTTTTGAATTGAATTCGAAAATGAAGTCTGCCCTACGGTGTCTGTGTGACCTTCATGCGCGCTTGAATGATCAGTTTCTTTCCGTTGGAAATCGTGGCGGTGGTAGCTGTGCGGACTTCCTTTCGTTCTTCCGCGAGCCCAGAGTCACACACGATGCCGCCGCCGGCGTGCCAGCAATCCGAGGCTGGCGATTCCGAAGAGAAAAGCGCTGGGCTCAGGAACGGGGGTGACGAAAACCTGGAAGTTATCCACAAAGATATCGAACGTCTCGAAATCAATTGGGACATCGGCTTCAGAGGTGAAGCCAAATCCGAATGTAAGTGGGGCCGACCCCGAAAAGTCTTGAAAGGGTGCCTGGTCTTGAGTGACTTCTAAAACGCTATATTCCTCAAAGTCTCCGGAGGTATCGATGGTGAAGAATGATCCAATTCCCGAGGGTCCAATCGCTGGCGAAGTCCCGCCACCGCTGCGGATGGTAAAAAAGAGCTCGTCGAAGGGACCGACAGTGCTCAGTTCAATCACGAAGCGAAAACTCTGCGCTGCGCCGGAAACCGATGGATCATAGGAAACGGAGGTATTTCTGACAAAGGTCTGAACCGAAGAGATCGAGCTGCCGACCGGATCGCCAAATCCGTCCCTCGTAACGTCATGGAAGTGCGTCAACAGGAGAGAGGGAGAGGGATTTCCGGTGCTGCTATCTTCCACATTCTCCAGAAACCCTTCGTCATCGGGGTTCGCACCTGGACCGCCAAGATCAGCCCCATTGAAGAAAAACGTGGTGTAATCCGATTCCGACATCGTCGGATCCGAAAAAACAAGCGTCTCGGCAATGGCTGAATGAGAGAAGCCGAGGATCAAAAGGAGAGTGAAATTGAGTTTCATAGTGGCTGAATCCGGTTGGGTACGGAGATTATTTAATTAAGAAAACTTAATTAGTTTTTGGCTTATCTGTCAAGAATTCTTAAAAATAAAGAATATCATAATAAATGCCAGACATTTAGTTGTTATCGCCCCGATCCAATTCGTTGACCTCCAATCCCTAAATCGTGGTGAAGCCACCCCTCACTCACCTCCAGCTCGCGGCCGCGAAGACCGGACGGATGATCAGGAATATCTCGCCCTCCTTGCGACAGACGGTTGGGCGTTGGCGTGTGCAGATGAGCGACCGCGACTGCTGCTACCAATTCATGCCCCGCATTGCGGGCGGGGAGATGTTCTTCAGGGACGAAGAGAACGAAGCTTCTCGCTAGATCATCTGGAGCATGAGCCGCTTTTCGGACGTGGAAGTCCTTACTCACCCCTCTTCGAACCGCTAGTTTTTTCCATCCAGTCAAATTGATCCGGTCACGACGAAGTCACTCATTCGTCATGACCAGAATGTCTGCTGGTCTCTCACATGGCTCGATGGCTTCTCATGAATCTGCCAAAGGACAGCGTGAAGCACTGCTGCGATTCTTTTGAACTCGCCGTAGGAAAAAGAAAAGCGCTCCCTTTCGGAAGCGCTTTTTTGGTTTTTTATTGGGTTCGAAATCAAAATGAGCCTACGGCGTCTGCGTGACCTTGATACGGGCCTGAAGGATCGCAGTGGTCGAGCCGGTGATGGTGGCGGTGGTTTCGACGATGTTTGCCCCTGTCGTCACGGCAATGATTACCGGCGGATCGACAAAGGTGACGGTGATGCCGCCGCTGGAGGCACCGCTGGCGTTCCAATTCGTAGCATCTACAGACCATTCGTATTCCCAATCGAGATCGGAAGCCACCGACACGTTTAGCGGATGTCGGAAGGTGAGCGTATTCGGACCTGTGGATACCATCTGCAGAGCATTCACCTCTCCTCCGTCGGCAGATGGATCCTGGCCGAGGACATTCTCCACGCCATTCGGGATGCCGTTGTTGTTCGGATCATCGCCGAATCCGTTCTCGCCGCCCACACCCGGGAAGCCAGCTATCCAGTCGGCGAAGGTATTGCCGCCACCGCCAAGGACATTCGTTGCACCGGGAGTCGGCGCTTGCTGGACGTAGGTGGCGGTATCGAGTGCGGTACCGCCGTCGGGAACACGGGAGTTGGATTCTATATCTTTGTCGATTCCGCCATCTTCGTCAACTTGCGCTTGCCCCGGTGTCAGGGCGTTGATGAGATCGATATCGTCTCCATCACTTGTGTCATAAACCACGGCATCCACGATAGAGTTGCTGATGGTGCCGACTGCCGTTCCGTTCGGGAAGTCAGCGGCCGTTCCAACGTAAATGGCCACGGCATCAGCGCCATTCTGGATGTCGCTGCTGGAAGCGGAAAATCCGGCAGGAACGATATCGGGCAGCGGTGAGACGTCCGGATCACCAATAACAAAGAACCCATTGGCGGGAATCGTGCCACTGAGTTCAATGGCATCATAGACGACATCGCCATTTCCGTTGATGAGGACGAGAACGAGGTTTTCCAAGGATTCGGCATTCCCCGTGTTGTTGTAGAGCTCGACGAACTCCATCCCTTCGGTGGTGGTATCCGTATCGAGCTCGTTAATCACGAGATCGGTGAAGGCGGTGAGCACTTCATTGTCGGTTACTGACAATGCTGCGGTCGCGGTATCCG
Source organism: Verrucomicrobiota bacterium (assembly GCA_039192745.1). Taxonomy (GTDB): domain Bacteria; phylum Verrucomicrobiota; class Verrucomicrobiia; order Verrucomicrobiales; family DEV007; genus JBCCWV01. The sequence continues at coordinate 2,774 of JBCCWV010000122.1, forward strand.
CGAAACCAGGTGCAGTTGCAAGGATATTGGCAATCTGCGTCCCATCGACGTCGAGGTCGTCCTCCGCCATGATGGGGAATGTTGTGCTGTCGATCGTCGCGGGAATGGTGACGGAGGTGGGAACAGTTGCCTCGGTGGTATCATCACTGGAGAGGGAGACAATCAAAGCGGAAGAATTATCAGCATTGACGCGGGTCACGGTTCCAGTTGACGCTGCCGCACCATCGCCTTCCGAAACGCTTTCCGGACTGACGGAGAGCGTCAACATCGCACTGGCAACCCCGTTGGTTGCACCGGGAGTCGCGGTCTGAGCGACATAGGTGGAAGTGTTTAGAGGTGTCCCGCCGTCGGGGACACGGGAACTGGATTCCGTACTGGAATTGCCGTTTCCGTCCTCGTCGACTTGCGGCTGTCCGGGCGTGAGGGCAGCGAGGAGTTCGGCGTCATCGGCGTCGCCGGTGTCATAGACCAAGGCATCTACGAGCGTGTTGGTAATATCTCCGACGAGCGTGGAGTTGACGGTAAAGTCCCCGGCAGTACCGCGATAAAGCGCCACGGCATCGGCACCGTTCTGAATGTCGCTGCCCGTGCTGAAGGTGGAAGGCACGAAGTCAACCGCGGGAGTCACGTCGACGTCTCCCACGACAAAGAAGCCGCTTGCAGGAATGTTGAATCCGGCGAGATCAACGACTTCGTACACCTGTTCGTTGAATCCATTGAAAAAGACGAGGACGAACCCGTCGAGAGAACCGCCAGCTCCGGACGTATCAAAGAGCTCGACAAACTCCATGTCGTCACCGGCGTCGTCATCCGCATCGACCTCGTTGATAACCAGACTGGCCACCTGCGTCCCCACTTCGTCGTCGGTGACATTGAGAACAGCCGTCGCGGTATTTGAGAAGCCGGGAGCGGTAGCGAAGAGGTTGGCGACCTGTGTGCCGTCATCGTCCAAGTCGTCCACGGCCGTCACGGTGAATGTCGTGCTGTCCACCGTGGCGGGGATCATGACGGAGGCGGGAACGGTGGCTTCCGTGAGGTCGTCGCTCGTCAGGGAAACGGTGAGGGCCGAGGAGTTATCGGAATTGACGCGAGTCACCGTACCCGTCGATGTGCCTCCGTTTTCGGAGATGGTGTCCGGCGAGACAGCCAGCGTGAGCACCGGAGGCGCGGCGGGCGGCACGTAGGACCCCAGAAACTCGTTCACCCCGGAACCCGCGGCATCAACTGTGGCCGTATCGACTTCCTCCCAGACAAAAGGGTAGTCTTCAATACTTGTTCCGAGAGTTGTGTCAAAGCCAGTCCCTGTTGCGATCCGGACAAAACTGGTGTTCGCCCCTTCGTTTCCGGAAGTGAAGCTCAGCGCATCGACGACGGTGGTCCCGTTGAAGAGAACCATGCTGTCATTGCCATTGAAGTTGATGACTCCATCAGAAAAAGTCGGGGTCACGCCTGAGACGCCTGCGCCTGGATTTGCAATTACAATAGTTTGCCCAGCAAGGACAGTCTCACCGGTCAAATCCGAAGAAGCGGTGGCTGTGCTACCCGACTTCCAACCTTCCGAATTGGAGTTTGACCACAAGGTCAGCGACCAGCCATCCAGCGTGATGTCCGTCGCGCCAATATTCGTGATTTCGACATACTTGTTCACTCCCGTGCCTTCATAGTATTGCGTAAAGAGGATATCCGATGCGCTGCCTGAATCGACGGGGTCAGTCACTTCGATAGATCCGGAAGCGTTCAGATAGTTTGAGGCAATGGCGGTCAGACCGACGTCCACCGTCCCGTCCGCTGTTTGGTTATCGACAGCATCGAGATCGAAAACCGCCATGGTATCGCCCGAACTAATCGTTACCTCGCCGACAAAAACATCGATCTTGCCGGGGTCTTCGCTGACGAGTGTCACTGAGACGCCGTTCGCAGGCGCTGGCGAGGGAAGCGTCACCGTCACAGTCGCCGCATTGAACCCGGCTTCTTCAACGATGGACGATGGCGAGACGGAGGTGATAGCAAGTGCATCGGTCACCGTGCAGAAATCAGTGCCATCCACCATGGTCCCGGGCGAATACTCGCCAGTTGATCCCGCGGCGGTCGTGTGCGCGACGTAGCCTGAGACCGGGTCGGCGTCGGTCGCAAGGTTGTAGGAGCCGGTCGAAGAGTCAGCAATGACGGGAAGATCAACCCGGTAAGCTTCCCGCGAAAATTCATCGAGAATAGAAACGAAATCCTCCCCATCATTACTCAGAAATAGTCCCCCATTCGTCGAATTCTGCAGTTCGGCAGATCCGAAACCAAGTGTCGTCGAAATCGTCCCTTCGGTCACGCCTCCACCAAAAATGACAATGGCACATCCCGGGTCAATAACGGTTCCCAAACGGAAATCGTGAATGTTTCCAGTTCCGAAATTGTCGACAACGATGTAGTCGGAAAGATCAATGGGAGAGGCGGAGACATTGACCAGTTCAATGAATAAGTCGTCACCGGCAATGCTTGTATCAACGACGGAATCCATGTTCGCATCCCCCGTCGTCGTGTCGATGTTGTAATACACTTCATTGACGACCAGCGTGTAGGCATCACCGACTTGATCGGAGACTTGGAAATCAGCGGTCGTCGTGTCATGGAACGGCGCACTCGCAATCAGGGTCACATCCTGAGTTCCGTCCGGGAAAGTGTCATTGATGGTCTGGATATCGACAAGGGCAGTCTGACTGCTGGAGGTGTCGATAATGACAGGAAAACTCAGTGCTTCAGATGCGTCGTCCGTGGTCACATTTACCTCCACCGTTCCAGTTGTAACAGAGGTGGTTACGGATGCGTACCCCGCAGTAAATCCGGCGTCCTCGGCGATGGGCGAAGAGCCTGTAATCGTAAGAGTCAAAGTCCCGGACGAAGGATTGGCCGCGTCCAAAGTTGGACTACCCACGGACCAAGCGGTGGAGTCACGGAGTCCGGAAGCTGTAGCAAAACGCTGGATGGACTGGTTGTCCGCGTCGTCGTTCACGTCCTCGTCCAACTGGCTGGGAGAGGCGTCGACCATGAAGAGCGAGAGCAGGTCGGCGTCGTCTGGATCATCCGTCCCATAGACGAGGGCGTCGACGAGATTGGTCGTCGTGGCCGCGGTCCCGTTGGGGAAGGTGGTCGTATCATCGAAGTAGAGTGCGACCGCATCGGCGCCGTTTTGAATCCAACCGAAAGTTCCGGGATCGATTTCAATATCTGTACCCATCCCGGTGCTTCCGATGACAAAGAAGCCGTCCATATCCGTGGAGAACCCGTCGAGGTCGATAGCCTCGTAGGATGAGTCACCGTTCCCATTGAACAGGACGACCACCATACCAGTAAGGTCGGTATTTCCGACGCCGCCGTCATAAAGTTCGATGAACTCCGCCGTATCGACACCAGGGGTATTGGAATCGATTTCGTTCAATCGGACTTGTCCGTGTAGAAGAGAGTTGGAGAGGAAGCCAAGCGCGAAAGCCACAACAAGGCAGTGAGAGAGGATATTCTTGGTGTTCATGAGGTCAGTTTGGGTCTGGATATGAGGGCGCACGTATGCAGGGGGAGCATAGAGAGGATTTGTGCGTTGAGAACAGTTTAAAAGTAAACTGCTCGTCACATTTCGAAGCTTATGCTGTGCCGATTTTCGTACGAAATCATGGAAAAATCTGCTATCGAAAAGCTTCGGGATTCCCGGAATTATTGGAAATCTTGCAATTCTCCAGAGAAATAATCGGATTCCTGTCCAAAAAAGCGCTGATCTCGACGTCTATATAGGAAAGAATCATTCCCGAATATGAAAACTCCCGCCCGTTTTTTTCCCATTGCGCTGGGTCTCCTGACCGCGCTGATCGCCACCTTCGCTCTCCCGCTCCAGGCGGACGACGAAGTGGATTTGAAAGCCTTGATCGAAGAATTGCGCAAGCTGAAGGCGGCCGCGACGGAGAACAACGAGCAGAGAAACGAAGACATCATCGCGGAATTGCTGGCCGCCGCGAGCAGTGAGCGGAAGGCGAAGGAACTTTATGTGAAGGCGGTGAAGATGGTGCAGTTCGAACGCGCGGAGAAAAGAAGCTCGGACTTCCGCGACTGGGAGGACAACCGCGGCACGGAGCGCAATCTCGATTCCGAAGAGTATGGTGTGGCCCTGCGACTGCAGTTGCGGTGGCTTGCCATTTCGCTGCGGGCAGCCACGGAACGCGATATCGGAAAGCTGACCGGTCCCATGTATGAATACATGGAGGACTTTTTCAAAGGCGACAAAATCATCTCCGAAGCCCGCGACCCCCGGGCCGCCCGCAGACTCATCAACGAACCCGTCGATCAGTCCGTTTTCGCGAAGGCCTTCCGTTTGGAGGAGACCTTGAAGTTGCAGAAGGAAAACTGGGAGATGGTGCCGAGCCGGATCGACTCGATCTTCGAGAAAAACATCCTCCCCTTCTTCCGCGCCATGGATGATGTGGATCCATTGGAGACCGCTTGGAACACACGCATCAGCGCCGAAAAGAATCGCGCAGAAGAACGTGAAACGGCGGAAGCGAAGCGCCAGTTTACTGAAGTCGTTTATCCCCGACTGTTGTGGGAACGCGATATCGATCTCTACAAAGTTGAACGGACCAACTCCCGTCTCAGCGGCCTCGTCAGCCACATCAAGAAGCACATCCTCCACGCGGAAGCGGGCAAATGGATTGATGACCTGACCGAAGTGCTTGAGGGTGACACAAGCGCCTGAACAGGCTCACGACATCCCGCTTAAAACCACGCCCAAGCAAATGATCCCGATACCGACCATCCGTCGGCGATTGATCTTTTCGGAGAGAAAGATAGCCGCAAGGAGCGGAATCAGGACATAGTTCAGCGCAAGGAACGGGGAGGCGTAACTGAGATCAAGCGTCTCTAAAGCACGCAGCCAAAGCAACGCAGAGAGCCCATTCATGCCAAGCGCGACCCAGATGAGCGGTTCGAAAAAGATCGAACGCAGCGTCGCGCCGCGCTTCGATCCATGACTCATGAGAAGCTGCGAAACTCCCATCGTCAAAACGCTCGAAAGGACAAGAACCAGACCCGTCACTCCGCACCTCCTTCCTCTTTCGTTTTCTCTGAAGCGAGAACCAACACGCCGACAATGACAAGGAACACTCCCACGAGCCTCAGCCATGGAATCGATTCACCAAGCAACGACCACGCTCCGGCCACGATGAGGACATACTGCATGGCCGACGCGGGATAGGCAAAACTCAAGTCGAGCCATCGCAAACAAAGAATCCACAATACGGTCCCGGTCCCGTAAACACCCAGACCCACAATCACGGGAAGCGAAAATAGCTTTTCGACAAACGTGCCCTCTACCATCACGGCATTTTTCAGGAGGAGATGCGCACCCGTGCAGAGAAGAATACTCACAAAAAGCGTTCCCAACGCAAGCGGTGACGTCCGCGAAGCGGAAGACGCGATCTTGACTTCATCCGCTGGAACCACCTTGCTACTCATCTCTCCGCCGGTTGAAAAAAGGTTCCCTTTCCGCCGTCAAAGTCCGCCCTCGCTGCAAATCCTTCCTCGTTGTATCCGAAGAGCGACATCATTTCCTCCGTCTCTCCCCCGTCTTTCCAGCTTGAAAGCAGCTTTTTCGCCCAGTCAGGATAGTCCGTCTCATTATTCCACTTCTGCAGCGCATAGTCCGTCACCTCACGACGATGATGCACGCTGTCGTCCCAACTCTCGTTCGGATTCTGATTCGTGTATTCATTCGATACTTCCTCTGAATCGATCTCCAACCCCACCCATTCCAAGTATTTCGTTTTTGCTTCAACGGGATACCGCACCAAGTCTTCATAGCGGAGCATCCACAGGCAATCGGCAAGCTCGCTCTTCTCCACAAAATCCAGAAACCCGCTATGGACTTCCAACCAGTATGGCCAAAATCGCTCATCCCGTGGCACCTCGCGATTCTCCTGATACTTCACCAAGCTCGCGATGCAGTCACGCGGATCACGAATGATGATGCAAACCCGCACCGACCGACCATAGGCTTCGAAGATTTTTGGCAAGGTGCGGATGTAGTGGTTCGACTTGTCGACGAGAATCCCGTCGCGTCCCTTCGAGAGATTCCAAGCGCGAAAAAAACCAACCGGATTGAAGGACGTTTGTTCAAGTCCAGGATAATCGCCGAAGTAGTACTTCAGCATCGTCGTCCCGCTTCGCGGAAACCCTGACAAATACACCACACGCGGCTTTGCCACGACACGGCCCACATTTTTCGCCGACCGCATGGCCCTCGATTCGCGAAAACTCCGCAACGCCATATACCCGTCCGTCATCCACTCCTTCAAGAGGGGCGGCATCGCGCTGTAGATTTTGACCTTGAGATCCATGCGAGGAGAGAGCGGAGCGTGAAAAGAAGTTTACTCGACGTTTCCTAAAATTACAATAATTTTCATAATTGAGAATTCGTTCTGAGGATTCCCGCATTTTCGGAGCGTTCCCCCCTCCCCCATCCCGCATCGTTTTGTCGATGGATCGCCAACATTTCATCAACAAGCTGGCGGTTTTCCTGCTTCACCAAGTGGGGAAACGCTGCTAAGGATTCGTCGCCGAAGACGCGCGACGGAAAACACAATCACCTCAGCACCATCCAACCCTAGATCATGGCAGTCACCGCAAAAGGTTTAGAAGGCGTCATCGCCAACGAATCCGCTCTCAGTCTCGTCAACGGACAAGACGGCGAACTCCGTTACCTCGGATACCACATCGACGACCTCGTCGAGCACACGACGTTCGAAGAAGTCATCTACCTTCTCCACCGCGGGAAGTTGCCGAATCAAAGTGAACTGGACGAACTGACGAAAACGCTGCGTTCCAAACGTTCGCTTCCCGACGGAGTCGTCGAATTCCTCAAATCCGCTCCCCAAGACGCCGGTCCCATGGATGTCGTCCGAACCGGCGTGTCCATGTTAGGATTGTATGACACGCGAGGCGATCACCAGAATCGTGCGCTCAATGAAGAACGCGCCCTCACCATTTGCGCGCAGGTCCCGCTCATCGTCGCTTACTACCACCGCGCACGACAGGGACTCGACCTTCCGCCCGTCCGCGACGACCTCAGCGAAGCTGCCCACTTTCTTTACCTCATCACCGGCGAAGAACCTTCGACCGAGGCCACGAAGACACTCGACGTCGCCTACGTGCTTCACGCCGACCACGGCATGAACGCCTCGACCTTCAGCTCGCGCGTCACCATCGCCACCCTTAGCGACATTTACTCCGCCGTGACTTCCGCCATCGGCACCCTCAAAGGTCCTCTCCACGGCGGCGCCAACGAAGGCGTCATTCACATGCTCCAGGAAATCGGCGATCCCAGCAAAGTCGATGAATACGTCGCCGGAAAACTTGAGCGGAAAGAGAAAATCATGGGCATTGGGCACCGCGTTTACAAGGTCCTCGACCCCCGCGCCCCCCATCTCCAGACGATGGCGCAAAAGCTCACGGCCGAGCTTGGCGAAACGAAATGGATCGACATGTCCGAGCGTATTGCCGAGATCATGCGCGAGCAAAAAGGCCTCAACGCGAACGTCGATTTCTACTCCGCGACCGTCTATTACAGCCTCGGCATTCCCACCGACCTCTTCACCCCCATCTTCGCCATCAGCCGCATGGCCGGATGGACCGCGCAAGTCCTCGAACAACTCGACGACAACCGCCTCTACCGCCCCCTCACCGACTACACCGGCCCTGCCGAGCAACCACCGATCCCGCCGATCGCTAACCGGAGCTAGGGCAACCGCGAAAGTCGCGAAAGGACGCGAAAGTTTTCTTTGTCTAGGATTCCGCAATCGCCGGAGGACCACTAGGTTCATGAATAGCTCGATTGGAAACCATTCGCCGAATCAAACTGGAATCAGAGTTTCCAACCTCCTTAAAAAACGTTCCCGACTAGCTTCCAAATTTTAGCGCCCTTTCGCGCCTTTCGTGGTTTCCTAAGCCTGCAATGCCCTCCTACATCGCCACCATCGGACTTGAAGTCCACGCGCAGCTCACCACCGAGAGCAAGATGTTCTGTGCCTGTCCCGCGCAATACGGCGAGGGCCCGAACACGCTTACTTGCCCCGTCTGCCTCGGCCTTCCCGGCGCCATGCCCGTCCTCAACAAGGGCGCCATCGAAAAAACCATTCTCGCCGGTCTCATGCTCGGTTGCGAAACACCGCCTATCTCGAAGTGGGATCGGAAAAACTACTTCTATCCGGACATGCCGAAGGACTACCAGCTCAGCCAATACGACCTGCCGCTGTGCCTAGGCGGCGGCGTGCCACTCTATGACCATTGTTATCCGAAGGACGCGCAAAAGGATATCGCCAATCCCGGCAAAGTCGTGAAGCTCACGCGCATCCACCTCGAGGAAGACGTCGCCAAGAGCACGCACCACGCGAACCACAGCACCATCGACTTCAACCGCGCCGGCACGCCGCTCATGGAAATCGTGTCCGACCCCGACATCGATTCCCCCGAAGAAGCCGCCGCCTATCTAGGATCACTTCGCCAGATCCTCCTCTACGGCGGCCTCAGCGACGCCGACATGGAGAAAGGCCAGATGCGTTGCGACGTCAACGTCTCCGTGCGCCCCGAAGGCACCGATGAACTCGGCGCGAAGGTCGAATTGAAAAATCTCAACTCCATCAGCGCCGTCCGCCGCTCGCTGCACTTCGAAATCGACCGCCAGATTAACGAACTCGAGAACGGCGGCGAGATTATCCAGTCCACCCGCCGCTGGGACGACGACGCCGGGATCACTACCTTGATGCGTTCCAAGGAAGACGCGCACGACTACCGCTACTTCCCCGAGCCGGACCTCCTTCCGATCCGCACCGCGTCCATTCTCGAACGCATGCGTCCGCTCGTTCCCGAACTTCCCCATGAGAAAGCCGCACGCTTCGTCGCCGACTTCGCCGTCAGCGAATACGACGCCAGCGTCCTCTCCAGCGACAAGGATCTCGCCACTTACTTCGAGGCCGCCGCCGCCGATTCCAGCGCGCCGAAAAAAGTCGCCAACTGGGTCATCAACAACGTCCTCGCCGTCCTCAACGACCGCGGCCTCGAAATCGCCGATTGCCCCGTCACCCCGGCGAAGCTCAATCAACTCGTCGACATGGTCGAACGCGGCAAGCTCGCCAACAACCAAGCCAAGGAAGTCTTCGAGACCCTCTTCGAATCCCCCGACGACGATCCAGAGTCCATCGCCAAAGCCAAGGGCTTCGAACCGGCAGACTCCGGCGAGATCGAAGGCTTCCTAGACGAAGCCATCGCCGCCAACCCCGAAAAAGTCGCCGAGATCAAAGCCGGCAACGACAAGCTCATCAACTGGCTCACCGGCCAGGTCATGAAAGCGTCCAGGGGCAAGGCCAACCCCAAGACAGTCGGCGAGCTCATCCGCGAGAAGCTGGAGTTGTAGCTATCTCGCTCCGCCGAGGAGTCCACCCCATCCCGAGCGAAGCGAGCGTCCCCCCCCCCGCAACCGAAGTTGTGAAACTTCGAGCTGAATGGAAGCCACATACCCTCCCCACAAAGAATTCTCAGCGGCGCCAGCAACAAGAACGAAAACAGTCCCAAGACTCTCTTCACTTTCACGTACAGGTGATCTCCCACATCTCTTCTCAAAACTGTATCTGTTGATCCGCGCGAATTCGGCGGTCCAATCTCCATCGATCCGCAAACTCCGGCCATTGCGATAACATCATCCCCAGCCTATCTTCACGGCGAAATGACCCAACATGCCCGCATCCAGGAACGCATTGACGCGTGGGGCCGCGCGACTCCCGTCCTTGAAGCGGATCGCCGCGAATCCATCCAGTCTGCGAGCACAATCGAAGCTTTCAAGCTTTTGGCTCCGTTAGTCAAATCCGCCATTCGCGAGACTCCGCTCCGCCCCACGTCCGGCCTTGTCGAACAGCAGCGCTGGTTCAAGAAGCTCGCTGGTCAATGAGCGATCTCGTCGAGGTCGCAGGGGATTTGCAGGACTTCTGCCAAGCGAACGACTGGCAATTCTGCTTCATCGGCGGGCTCGTCGTCCAGCACTGGGGTGAACCACGCATGACCATCGACGTCGACCTTACCCTTCTCACGGGATTCGGCGGCGAGGAAAAGTGGATCGATGCACTCCTCGCGAATTGGAGTCCCCGCATCGACGGAGCAAGAAATTTCGCCCTTGCCAACCGAGTCCTACTTTTAAAAACCAATAGCGGGGTCGGAATCGACATCGCCCTCGGCGGGCTCGAGTTCGAGAAAGTGGCCATCGACCGGGCAAGGGAGGTCGAAGTCGTTCCAGGCCGAACCCTGAGATTCTGCACTGCGGAAGATCTGATTATCATGAAAGCCTTCGCCAACCGCCCGCGCGACTGGGAAGACATTCAGGGCATCATTGTCCGCCAGGGAAATTCGAATTTGGATTGGACTCACATCTTCCATCACCTACGCCCTCTCGCCGAAGCAAAAGAAAATCCTGAATTAGTCACCCGCCTCGAATCCCTTTCTCAGAGAGTCTCGAAGTAAGGTTCTTAAACTCCCCCGTAGCCGACCCCCTGAATCACCTCCCCCGAATTTTTCTCCACTTTCCTATAAGAACCCCGGAAACGGCTGGTTTGCACTTGCGAACAAACTCGCAAATTCGTGATCAAAACCAGCACACTCTCCCTCGTTTTCCTTATTTTCCTGGGCTTTTGCCCCATCGCCAGCGCCCTTACCGGCGGGCCTGACGGCTACGGCTACACCTTCACCGACTCCACCGAGCCCGGCGGCCCCAGCTACGAATGGATCGACATCTCGGAATCGGGGACGGCCGTCCTCCAGTCGGGCTCGTCCACCGTCAACGGCTTCGGCATCAGCGCTCCCGTCGAGCTTGTTTCTCCATTCACGTTTTACGGATTCACCTTTCGCGAGGCCGTCCCTTCCGCGAACGGCTACCTGAGTTTCACCGCCACGGAAGACGGCACCGACACCACCAACGACTGCGGGCTCATCGTTTTTCCCAGCAGTGGATCGCCAGACCGCATTTACGTCCTGCACGATCATCTCGATCTCGGCACGGCTCTCGACGATGCAACGATCTACTACCAACACATCGTCAACGGCCCACACCCGCACAATGATTGCCCGGTGAGCATTTTCCAATGGGAGGACATCACGCACGACGGGTCCGCCGTTCCTTTCAGTTTTCAACTCCTCCTCTTCGCCAACGGCGACATCCTCATGCAGTACGACAACCGGAATCCCGAAGACGGTTCCGGCTCCACGACGGGCATTCAATATTTCAATGGCCTTGAATACAGCTGCGATACCGCCAACTCCATCCCATCCAACCACGCCATCCTCTTCACTCCGCCTACCATTACCGTCACCACCGCCGTAGATGAAAACGGCGTTAGTCCCGACACCGGAGTTTCTTTGCGGGAAGCCATCGCCACCGCCCCCGACGGCGCGAGGATCACGTTTTCAAGCGCGCTCAACGGCGCGACCATCCTCCTCGAAGAACTCTCCGACGGCGCGGGCGGCTTTGATCCACGCGAACTCCTCCTCAATGACCCTATGACAATCGACGCCTCGAACCTCCCCGACGGCATCACCATTTCCGGTCAAAACCAGACCACTCCCTTTCTCGTCCGCGCCGCCTGCCACTTCGACAACCTCACCATCACGGACGGATTTGGAGACATCAGTGTCTTTACTCCCAACTACGGCGGCGGCATCGATATCCAGTATTTCCCAAACGAAACCCCGTCGAGCG
>JBCCWV010000123.1:0-14484 GCA_039192745.1 Verrucomicrobiota bacterium
CGATTGTAGAAAACGAAGAGATAGTCTTCTCCATTCGACGAGACAATTCGCCGGTCGAAATACATGTCCGACAAGTCGCTGTCGAAGACCTTTGTCTCCCCCGTCTGCAAGTAATAGCCGTCGGAAAAAATGATTCCGTGGTCCTCCGGCAGGAGAACGCATGAATGACGGATAGAGTCGATACGGCGGACTTCCTTCGTTTTCTCATTGTAGACCAGAATGCGGAAGTCCCTCTCCTTGAACGGCTTGATCTGGAGGAGAATGAGGCTCCCCACGGTCGCATAAAAGATCTCGGCGTCGTCGAGGGTCTGATCGGCGTCTTCCACCGGCTCCGCGTAAATCCCGAGACCCGAAGAGGTGTTATCCTCTACCTTGACGGTGAGATCGCCACCAGTGGTTTCGACAAAGACGCGATCTTCAATCGAAATGTGAGGATGCTCCCCTTCGCGATGCATGTCCCGATGAGCCCTTTTCCATTCGAATTCCTGCTGGGGAGGAAACGCGTATTCGTGGTCGAAACGATTTCCCAGATAAACAATCCTTCCCTCCTCCAAGCGGAACTTGAAAGCTTTGATGTCGTCAATCTCCCGTCCGATCCGGAACGCCATGTAGAGATGCGGGCCATTTACGCGGAACTTCACGAAAACGGCTTCCTTATAATACTTGTAGATGTATTTGAAGTCGGCCTCGAAATCCGCACCTTCGATCACTTCCGAGAGCGGAATCTCGGCCATCGCATGAGTTTCGGGATCATGGGAGTAGGCCGCGAAAACGTCACTCAGCTCTGTCGTTGACCGCAAACCGAGCTGCACATTGTATCCGAAGAGGAACTTGTCTCCTCCAATCGGGAACATGTCCTGCGGTGTGCAGTTGTTGGCTGTCGTCACCCGCTCGGTGGCGACCAACTGCATCTCCACAGCCCCAAAAACGGCGTTCCGATCGGTGTTCAGCCTTGCCAGCCGCTCGCGCAGGTCGGCGCCCTGCTTTTCCAAGCGGGCACGGATGACCTCGTAGGCGCCACCTTCAAGTTGTTGTGCTTCAGGCATTTATTAGATTGAATCGTATCCTCGGCGGACCGCGGACGTCCACGTCCGCATCAGAACCAGCCATCGGCAGATGGCCTGACTTTTGGTTTTCGGCGCAGCAAGCGAACACTCGACCACCGCCAGTCTTCAGCGCTCGCACACAAACCTGACTTTTGTGGATTCTCGTGGATGTATGCGATCACCGAGTCCAGATGCTCGACGTTGCGAATGTAGCGGTCGTAGTAGTCTTCGGCCCAAAAGGCTCCGATCCGATTGAGCTGTTTGTTCGCTTTTCTGGCGGTGAAATTTTTCCAGGATTTGACCACGTCGCCAAGCGGGTATCCTTGGAACTGTTCGACAACCACGTGCACGTGATTGCGCATCACTACCCACGCGAGCAGTCGGTATCTGGTCTCGTCAAAGAAAAGGAATGCGTCCTCAACGGTCTTTGCAATGACCGAATCGCCTAACCAGCAGTTACCGGCACCTTGATCGAGGCCGCGTTCGATGATTCTCATTTTCTTTGTCTCGTCATCAGCCTCGAGATATTCGTCGACCACATGCTTTGGTAGCGAGTCGGCGAGACGAAACGTGATTGATTGAATCAGGTGCTCCTTGTCCCAATGCGGAAGATAGGTGCGGTCGTGCCAATCCTTGTGCGTCTTGGTTTCATGGCTGTCGGCGTCTTGGGTCATGTTGGAAAGCGCCTTCTGTGCGAAGCGGTTATTGATTTCGCGCTTCGCGCCAGAGGTTGGTGCGGACGTGGACGTCCGCGGTCCGCTGTTGAGGACGCTTTTGGGCATTTTTACTCCCCGTTCTCCTTGGCAGCTGGCTTCTTCTTCGAGCCGGTGAGTTTGGAGAGGGCCTTTTCGACGAGGGCGAGAGTGTCGCTGTTTTCTACGGCGCGATCGACCGCCTTGCCGGCGGTCACTGCAGTCGTGATCTTGTCGAAGAACTCGGCTTCGCCACCGACAATGTCGATGTTGGCACTCTTGAGCGCCTCGCCCACCACGCGCGCCTGTTCGGCGGCGATGTCTTTCTGCACGTCGATCTCGGCGATCTCGACGTCCTTCTCTTTCTGAAGCCTGAGCTTGAATTCCTCGTGGCTTTGACCGGCTTCTTCGAAGAGCTTCATGGCTTCCGCTTTCTCGGTGATGCCTTTCGCTTCGGCGAGTTGCTTCAACTCGATGACGTTGGCTTCCGCAGTGCCGTGTTTCTCGGTGGCTTCGGCTTTGGCGACCATGACTTGAGCTTCACCCAAACCTGCGGCCGCGGACTCGGCTGCCACACCTTCCGCGATAGACTTCTTCGCGGAGGACTCTTTGCTTGCGGCGGCCTCCATGGCATCCGCTTCGATGATGACTTCGGCGGCATGTAATTCGGCGGCCTCCTTGGCTGCTTCTGCTTCCTTCACCTTGGCATAGGCTTCCTGATCCGCCGCCAGTTGCACGGCTTCCTTCTCGGCTTCGGCCTCCTTGATGCGTTTGACGAGCCCCTCCTGCGCTTCCTTTTCGGCGGCGGTGACGGCCACTTGCTTATCGCGGTCAGCACCGGCAAAGGCCTCTGTATCAAGAATTTTTTGCTGTTCCTCGACCACGGTTTTCTCCACCGCGACGCGTTCCTTGATCACGTCCTGGATATTGCGTTTCTCAACCTCGACGGCCTTGTCGCGCTCAATACCCTTCAAGGCGGTGACGCGATCACGCTCGATTTCCTCAAGGTGGCGATCCCGCTCGACACGCTCTTTTTCGACGGCGTCCGTCCGCTCCTTGTTGCGTTGCGCAACGATGATCTGGCGGTTCTTGTTCTCTTCCGCGATCATGAGTTCCTCTTCCGTCATGATGCGGGCTTGCTCTGATTTCAGGCGCTGCTCTTCAGCGACTTTCTTCGCCTCGGCACCTTCACGCGCTTGCACGGTATCGACCTCCCGCTGTTGCTTGGCTTCCGTTTCCGCCAACTGACGTTCCAGTTCGAGAATCGCTTCGCGCGCTTCGACGTCCTGCTGTTTGATCACGCGTTCCTTGTCGCGTTGGATGTTATTGGCGAGCTTCGCTTGCGCCGCCGTGAGGTCAGTGATTTTCTTGATACCCTCCGCGTCGAGGATGTTGTCCGGACTCAGCTCGGTCAGGCTTGTTTGCTCGAGGTAATCGATAGCGGCATCGTCCAGAAGGTAGCCGTTGAGGTCCGTTCCGATGACCTTCAAAATTTCCTCTTTGAAGGTGTCTCGCTCTTCGTAGAGCTCGACGAAGTCGAAGCGTTTACCCACCGTCTTCAGGGCTTCGGAGAATTTTGCGTCGAAGAGGTGCTCAAGCGTCGCCTGACTGGAGGCGCGGTCACAACCGATGGATTGCGCAACCTTTTTAACGGCATCGATTTCCGGATTCACGCGCACGAAGAACGCGACCTTGATATCGGCGCGAATGTTGTCCTTACAAATCAATCCGTTGCAGCCGGAGCGATCGATCTCAATGCGCTTCACGGAGATGTCCATGAACTCCTTCCGGTGCACAACAGGAAGAACGATCATGCCGGAAAAGGAGACTTTTGTCTCTCCGACGCCTGTGCGGATAAGGGCCTTGCCTTGCTCGACCTTGACGAAGCACTTCAGGATCACGATGATCCCCATGACGAGGATGAAGATCGAGGCTCCAATCACAATGGAGAGCATCGGCCCCAGAAATGCGAGGATAGCGATGTTGGGTATTGTCATTTTTTAGTCTGTTAGTTCAGGGTTGGAAAAAGGTTTTACGGTGTAAATGAGGTTCTCCTTGTCTTCATCGACGACAAGAACAGAGACACCTTTGCCAATGGCCGGTGCCCCGGGTGCCACACGGGCATTGAGAAGAAGATCGGTGCCGTCACGGTCAATTCCGATCTGACCGTGCCTTTCAGTCACCTCCGAAGTTTTCACAACGCCGACAGATCCCACGACTGGCTCATGATTGTCTGCGCCCTTTTTCAGCGCACGCATGAGGGGACGCAGAGGGGCTGTCACTGCCTTCGTCACGAAAATGCTCGCGATGAAATTCACAGCAAAAAGTCCGGTCGCGATGAGGACGCTGTGGCCGGGATTCAAGTAGTGGTTGGCTGTGACGGCGATGCTCCACAGGGAAAGTGAAAGAATGCTCAAGATCACCATGAGGGGCACGTCCGCCGCGTTGACGAAGCGAAGAACAGCGTGCAGCACGTTCCCGTGATGCGCCTCTGGGAGGTCACCCGTATCGGCATCAATTTCCGCATCAACATCCAAATCCAGGTCCGCGTCGAGATCGATGCCGCCTTCCATGTCCATATCGAGGTCGACGTCGAATGCATCTGCCGAAGCGACACCGATGGCCACGAAGACCCAGTAACCGAGCACGATGCCCAGAAGGATCGTTAGCGGCAGGTTGTATGCCCGAATGGCTTCCTCAATTATCTCCGTCATTTTGCGGCCAAAACTACCGGGAGCCGCACGACGAATCGATTATAATCGAATCCGCGTTTTGTAAAAGAGACTTATGCTTGCCCGGAGCCCTGCTTTTCGCGACCATGGGGCATGGAATCTCACGAAGTGATTCGAAAAGCCTGCGAAAACCCCGGTCCGAAGCAAGTCGCGGCCGATTTGGGCGTTTCGCTTTCCCTCGTCTACAAATGGGGCGAGCCCAACTCAGAGACCGGAAGCGGCAGCCGGAACCCACTCGACCGGGTCGCCGAGCTGATTCGGATCACCAAGGACCGGCGTCTCATCCAGTGGCTTTGCGAAGAAGCAGGTGGGTATTTTGTGCGAAATCCGGAGAGCGCCTGCGAGCAGGGCTATGAGGTCATGCCCGCGACCAATGAGATCGTCCGGCAATTCGGCGCCCTACTCACCGAGATCAGCCGTGCGGCCGAGGACAACGCGATCACCGACGATGAGTCCGATCGCATTCGCCACGTCTGGGATGCTTTGAAATCCTTTACGGAGGGTTTCGTCACTTGTTGCGAAGAAGGCGATTTTTCCAAGATCCGCGATGCCGATGCATCGACATTATCCTAACATTTTCCCAATATGAAACTCTCATTCCACATCATTGCCCTCTCAGTGCTTATTCTCAGCGCATGCAGCAAGAAAGAAGAAGCGAAAGCCCCCATCGCTGGTGACCCGGAAAGCCCGGACGTCTCCAAGGTCATCGCTCCGGAGAACAGAGTCGTGAAATACGCCGATCTCGGTTGGAAGAACAACCTCTACACATTTGAAGACAAGCCCTACACCGGCAAGGCCGAAAGACGGGAAGGCGAATCACTCCTCGCGAGCTACACCATTCGCGATGGCCAATTCGACGGACCGACCCGCGAATACTATCCAAGCGGCCAAATCAAGGTCTCTACGAATTTCAAGGAGGGCAAACGGAACGGGCCGAACGTCTATTTCAACGAGGATGGCTCGACCTTAAAATCGCAGGTCTACGAAATGGACGTCCTGGTAAAAAGTTCCGACCCAACCGAACTGGCCGAGTAGAATTTTGGACTGAAAAAGGCCCAACCGGGCGTTATAGTTTATGATGCGCCGATTTCATTGGCTCCGATTTTCCCTTCACGGCTTGTTGGCCACCGCAAGCTGGCTTTGCACAGGCGGCAGCGCCATCGCTGAAGGAAAAGTGGAAGTAGAGAAGCCGGTCGATCCCCTCGCTAAAGAATTTCCTGAGTCGAAAGCGGATCTTGTCGCAATTCAAAAAGCGATGCTCGACGTGCTCGAGCAGGCAAAGGCGGCAACCGTTGGCATTCTCAGCAACGGTTCCGGAAGCGGCGTCATCATTTCCCCGGACGGCTACGTCTTAACCGCAGGTCACGTCAGCGGGGAACCCGATGCGGATGTGACGATTGTCACGACTGGCGGCGAGCATCTGGAAGCCACATCGCTTGGGAACATTGTTTTCGCCGACGCGGGGTTGGTAAAGATCAATGGCGATGGACCCTTCCCCTACGTCGAGATGGGAGAACCGGGTGAGGCCAATCCCGGTGATTGGTGTTTTGTGTTAGGGCATCCCGGCGGCATCGACGAAGACCGAGGCGTCGTCCTGCGCATCGGGCGCGTTATTCGTCGGCGCACGACAACCATTCAAACCGACTGCAAACTCATCGGCGGCGATTCCGGGGGACCGCTTTTCAACATGGCGGGCGAGGTCATCGGCATCAACAGCCGCATCTCCCTCGGCCTCGACGACAACTACCACGTCACGATCCGCGCCTTCAAACGCTACTGGGAAAAGATGCGGGAATCACAACTCGTTCGCGTCCCGCGCACCTACGTTGTCCGCAATGGCGGTTACCTCGGCGTCAACAAGGTAGCCCACGCGCGAGGCGTTTCGCTCACCGTCATCGTCGGCGATTCTCCGGCCGAAATCGCGGGACTTCGCTCCGGGGACATCATTACCCACGTCAATAGCGAACCCGTCGAGGGCACGTTCGATTTCTCACGCAAAGTGGGATCGAAAAAACCGAACGAAGTCGTGAAGTTCACTTTCGAGCGCGAGGGAGAAGTTCAGGAACTCATGATCGAATTGGGAACCCATCCCTCCTCTTCTTAAAAAATGGATTCGCACCTTAAAATCATCGCTTTCATTCTGTGCGTTCTCGCCAATGGCGCGTTCGCCGAGGAAGTCACCGCCGAGAAAAACGAAGAGCCTGAGCGCAAAGCGGAAAAGGCTTTGCCTTTCGTTACTTCCTACAAGCTCTCACCTGACCTCTTTCTCAACGGCGAAAAAGTGGTTGGCGCCTTCAAGGAAGCGGAAGAAGTGGCGCTCTCATCCACCGTCAAATTTTTCAAAGAAGGACGAGTGTTTATCCTGGGAACTGCGATCACCGAAGATGGCTACCTTGTCACGAAGGCCAGTGAATTCGAAGACGGGCTGCCCTTCGAAGTGGAGACACTCGATGGAGAACGGCTCGACGGCGAGTTGATCGACATAGACAAGGAGGAAGACATCGCCTTGGTGAAAATCGCAGCGGGGAAAGTTCCACCCATCGAATGGACCAGCTCGGAAGAAACTTCTCATGGAACCTGGGTGACTTCTGCCGGTGTGCGTGGAGAGCACCTTGCCGTTGGTATCATCAGCGCGAATCGACGGGAAATTCCGCGCCGTGGCGGCGTTCTCGGCGTGCTTCTCGACCCGCATGACGATCCCAAGGAGTTGGGCGTTGGCATTTCCGCCGTCCGCCCTGACAGCCCCGCCGATAAGGTCGGACTTCTCAAAGGCGACCTCGTCACCGGCGTCGGCGAGAGAAAAATCCGTAACCGCAACCAGATCGGTCGCATCATCGAGAAGCACGATCCCGGTGACACCATCGAACTCACGATCGTGCGCGGGGAAGAGAACCTCACCGTCTTTGCCACGCTCGCTTATCGTTCCTTTGTTTTCGACCCCCTCGATCGCAATCAACGCATGAGCGGCAGCACCTCCATCCGCAAGGCTGGCTTCTCCGAAATCCTTCAGTCAGATCTCCCCCTCCCCCCTGAAGCGATGGGAACGGCCATGCTCGACATTGATGGTAAAGCGTTAGGCTTGAACATCGCGATGTCCGACCGTGTGACCACTTTTGCGCTGCCTTCAGAACTGGTTCAGCGTGTCATCGCGGACCTCATGCCAGCGGAAGAGTAGGGCCTTCGTCTTCTGGCTCAAAAGAGCGCTTATTTTTCCTCAAGGTAATCATCGAAGTTGGGCAGTTCCAGATCCTTTGGGTTTTTCTCGACAAATTCTTCACCTTCCCAAACGAAGAACCCTTTCCGCGTGAAAATAGCCACTTCGTAGGTCTCGTCATCGCCGATGGTAACCGCCTCGGGGTAGGTCATTTCTTCTTCCTTGGTGACCTGATTCTTCTTTCCGGTTTTCCCCACCGTATAGTTTTTCACAAGGGTCTCCCTATTCGAAAACAAGATGACATGAATATCATCGCGCACGCGAAACCGAGCGGAATTCAACCGATCCCTCGGCCCTTCCGGGAATTTAACAACGGTTGCTTTTGCCGTTCCAGCATACCCGCAAAAGACAAGAGGTGGCTTCGGCACGAATTTGCAATTAAACACTCCCTTCGGATTGAACGCGGTTTGCGTCGATTTCAGGTGAAAAATCCAGTATTTACCGCCGGTGAATTGATAATTGGTGCCTTGGGAAACAAGAGGCAAAAACATCAAGCTGAAGATCACGAACGCCGTTTTCATATTCACCGATTAGTTGTAAATTAACCGCCGATGCATATCAAAGAAATCCTTGCCGCGCACGAGACGACCTTTTCCTTCGAGTTTTTTCCGCCGAAAACAGAGAAGGCGTCGCAGGCGTTGTACGAAAACATTGCGCAATTGGAAGCCTACCAGCCACATTTCGTCAGCGTCACCTACGGTGCCGGTGGTTCCACACGCGAATTGACCCACGACCTCGTCGTGCGCCTGAAAGAGACGACGTCGCTGGATCCGATTCCCCACCTCACCTGTGTTTGCCACAAGGAGGCAGATATTCAGGAAATCCTCGAACGATATGCCGAAGCAGGTGTGAGCAACATCCTTGCCCTTGGCGGTGATCCTCCCCGAAACTTGGAAAATTACCGCAAGGAAGACGACGACTTTCAAAAGGCCGCCGATCTCGTACGGTTCATTCAGAAGTTCAACGCTTCCGGCAGTCATCCCGCGGGAGGTTTCGGCGTGGGTGTAGCCGGGTTTCCCGAAGGCCATCCGACGACTCCGAACCGCCTTCTCGAAATGGACTACTTGAAGGCCAAGGTCGATGAAGGCGCGGACTACATCTGCACGCAGCTTTTCTTCGACAACCGCGACTTCTACGATTTCCGTGACCGCTGCGCGCTGGCGGGGATCGATATTCCCATCATTGCCGGCATCATGCCAATTACCTCGACTTCGGGGATGAAGCGCATGGCAGACCTTGCAGCTGGCGCCCGCTTCCCCGCCAAGTTGCTCAAGGCCCTTGCCCGCGCTGGCGACGACGCCGACGCCGTCCGCCGCGTCGGCATTCATTACGCCACCGAGCAATGCCGCGACCTCCTCGACAACGACGTGCGCGGCATGCATTTCTACACGTTGAACCAAAGCGGAGCGACCAAGGAAATTTACGCCAACCTCGGCGCCAGCGGCACCAATCCGATCGTCGATGTCTCGCCGAAATCGCTGAGTGCTATCGCGTGATTCTTCGAGCATGTGAAGAATTGGACGCACACCGAGCGCGGAGAGTCGCATTCGAAAAACGAAGACTATTTGGTGTGTCAGTCGCACCCTGGATCTAATGCGAACTACCTCTGTTTCATCGCTGACGGCCAAGGCGGGCGCCCAAATGGAGCATTAGCGTCAAAAATTGCCTGTCAGGCGGGATTGGAAGCCGCGCTATCGACGCCTTTCGAGGAACTGCAAAGCGAATCACGATGGACAGAAATCATTTGTCGTTCTGATATGCGAGTCTCAAGCCTCGCCGAAGGAGGATTAACCACTTTGATTGGACTGACGGTTTCGGAACAGGGAATCTTTGGAGCATCCGTCGGTGACTCGATGGCGCTCGTTTTCGACTCTGATGGCGAGTTGTTTGTCGCTACCGAATCCCAGAAAAAGAGTCCGCCCATTGGTAGTTCTGAGGCAGTTCCTGTGGCATTTTTCAAGTCATTCGGTCCCAGTTCCTTGCTCACACTTATGACTGACGGAGTTTGGAAATATGCAGGAGTGTCGAAGATCACGGCCATTCTTTCAGGCGTCATCTCTCAACAATCGATACCAATGATCCGATCGTCCGCCGCACTCCAAACCGGCAATCTCCCCGACGATTTTTCGATTGTTCTTGTTTCGTCACACTAGTTCTAGAAAAACAAAACATGCCACGCAGTTTAACCTTTGGAGCCATCGAAGGCGGCGGGACGAAGTTTGTTTGCGGAATTGGGACCAGTCCGGATGATTTGGAAACAACGATCTTCCCGACAACGACGCCGGACGAAACGCTTGGCCAGTGTCTCGCTTTTTTCCGGGAAAACTCGCGTCAGATCGATGCTTTGGGGATTGGCTGCTTCGGTCCTGTCGACTTAAACCGGAACTCCCCGACCTTCGGCTCCATCACGACAACGCCGAAGCCAGCGTGGGCGGGCACCAACGTCGTGGCATTTTTCCAAGACGCTCTCGGAATTCCCATCGGCTTTGATACTGACGTGAATGGCGCGGCGCTGGGCGAAGGGCGCTGGGGCGCGGCGAGCGGACTGGATGCATTTGTGTATTTCACCATTGGGACCGGCATCGGCGCGGGAGTGATCATCGACGGAAAGCCGGTGCATGGTCTAGTCCATCCAGAGGTCGGGCACTTGCGGATTCCCCGCGACACTGCGGAGAAGAATTTCCCGGGGACTTGCCCGTTTCACGGCGATTGCCTGGAAGGAGTCGCGGCCGGACCGGCCATCGCCGCCCGTTGGGAATGCGACCCGGCAACGTTGCAGCCCGATCACGAAGCTTGGCGTCTCGAAGCCAACTACCTCGCAGCTGCCGTGATGAATGTCGTCCTCACCGTTTCTCCAAAACGTGTCATCCTCGGCGGAGGAGTCATGGAGCAAACACAGTTGTTTCCTCTCGTTCGCGAAAGTCTCCGTGATCAGCTCAACGGATACATCGCGCAGCCTCAGTTTGAGGACGGACTCGATAATTTCATCGTCCCACCCGGACTCGGCGCACGCGCTGGTATCCTTGGAGCACTGGTCCTCGCAAAAAACGCCATAGACTAATCTCGCAAACCACGAAAAGACGCGAAATTTCGCGAAAGAGAAAAAGTTGAAGGATTTTCGCGTTCTTTCGCGTCCATTCGTGGTTACCCCCGGTCGCGGTCCCGGTCCTTCGCCATAAACCCATGTCCTACCTCGTCTTCGCCGTCGTCATGCTCCTCGGGCAATTCTCGCCCGGGCCTGACATGCTATTATTGACGAAGAACGCTTTGAACCACCCCTTGCGTGCGGCGTTCTTCACCGTCGGCGGCATTTCTACCGGCATTCTCGTTCACACAGTGATCGCGCTAACCGGCCTCGTTTTTCTCCTGCAAACTGCGCCCCATCTTTCGTCTGCCATCCGGTACGCGGGGGCTGCCTACCTTGCCTATCTAGGAATTCGACTTCTCTTTTCTCTGCGCGGAAAATCAGATTCGTCCGACGACTCGCAATCGTCGTCGGGCCAGAAGGTTCTATCCGATGGCGCAGCTTACCGCCAAGGCCTCTTCACCAATCTCTTGAACCCCAAAGCCGTCGCCTTTTTCACCGGTGTCCTCTCCCAATTCCTCGACCCTAACGCCGCCACAACAGAGCGACTTGCCTATGGCTCGATCATCCTCTTCGAAGCGGCCTTTTTCTGGACGCTTTACGTGGTTCTCCTCCAACATCGGATCATCAAGTCCACCTTCCTTCGCGCGGAGAAAACGATCAATCTCGTCTTCGGCCTCCTCCTCCTCGCCCTCGCCGTCGCGCAGTTCTTTCCGAGCCGCTGATTTGGTTCCGATTCTCTTCCACACGAATAGACACAGAGATTCAGACAGCTGCGGGGCGGGCTAATTTCTCTCCTTCATGATTTTCATGCACTTCATGGTAAAAACCCACCGCTGAAAACACGGAGATCAAGAATTCTCGCGCAAAGACGCCGAGGATTTTTATGGAACACGAATGGACACAGATGGACACGAATGAACACAGATTTTGAAAGCGGCTGGGACGGGCCAAACTCTCCCCTTCGTGATCTTCATGCTCTTCATGGTAAAAACCCACCGCTGACAACATGGAGATCAATAACATTTCACGCGGACCAATTCATTTCTAGCAATCTACAATCTAAAATCTAAAATCAGAAATCCGTGCATGGCCTGATCTCATGGTTTGCCCGCAATAGCGTGGCGGCGAATTTACTGATGGTGTTCATCATCATCGCAGGCGTGCAGGCACTGCGGAGCGGGAAAATCCCCATCGAGTTCTTTCCGGAATATGACCCGAAGGAAGTGGTCGTTTCCATGAACTTCCGGGGCGCATCTCCTGCCGAAGTGGAGGAAGCGGTTACTTCCAGAATTGAAGAAGCCATCAACGACATTGAAGGCATCGCCAAGATCGTGTCTTTTTCCTCGGAAGGTCGCGCCTACGTTGTCGCGGAAATGGTCGAAGGCTATGACCTCCGTCGGCTGCAGGACGACATCAAGGCGCGAGTCGACGCCATCAATACCTTCCCGCCGAACACGGAGAATCTTCTCGTCCGACTACCACAAGGAGAGAGCACGGCGGTGACAGCAATTCTGGCCGGCGACCTCAGCGAACGCGAACTGCGCAACCTCGCCGAGATTGTCCGGGACAGAATCAACGCCTTGCCCGAAATCTCGCAGGTCGAACTGGCTGGCGTCCGCAGTTTCGAAATAGGAATTGAGGTACCCGAGAATACGCTTCAGGAATACGGACTCTCCCTGGACGATGTCGCCAACGCCATTCGCCGCGGCTCCGTCGATCTTCCAGCCGGCGAAATCAAGACCGACGGCGGACAAGTGCTGGTTCGCACAAAAGGCCAAGCCTACGTGCGCGAGGACTTTGAAAGGATCACTCTGCGCACGAGCGAAGATGGCACACGCCTCAGAATCGGCGACATCGCCAACGTGAACGACGGCTTTGAGGAAGAACGCATCATCGCCCGCTTCAACGGGAAGCCGACCGCTGTCATCAATGTCTTTTTCTCCGGCGATCAAAGCCTCCTGAAAATTGCCGACACCGTGCGGGATTTCATCGAAGAGGCGAAAAGTTCCATGCCTCCCGGCGTCGAACTCACCCTCTGGCGCGACCGGTCGGAAGTCATCAACGCCCGCCTTCAAACACTCATCGACAGCGCCATCCTCGGCGGACTTCTCGTCTTTTGCCTGCTCGCGCTCTTTCTCCGGATCGAACTCGCGTTCTGGGTCTGCGTCGGTATTCCGGTGTGCTTTCTCGGAGCGATCGCCCTCATGCCAACGCTCGGCGTGACGATCAACATCATCAGTCTCTTCGCATTCATCCTCGTCCTCGGTATTGTCGTGGACGACGCCATTGTCACGTCCGAGAATATCTACGTCCATCTCCGCAAAGCAAAGGACGGCACCGAAGCGGCGATCAAAGGCGCGCAAGAAGTGGCGATCCCTGTCACGTTCGGCATCCTGACGACCGTTGCCGCCTTCATTCCCCTCCTGAATATCAGTGGGCGTCGCGGGGAGATTTTTTATGGAATTCCCGCCATCGTGATCCCCGTCCTTCTGTTTTCGCTGGTCGAATCCAAGCTGATTCTCCCCGCTCACCTCCGTCACATCCGCACGAACCGCAATCTTGAAGGCACTGAGCGGAGAGGGTTCAGCCGACTTTTACGTGGGCTTGAACGACTGCAACAGCGAGTCGCGAGAGGACTGGAGTGGTGCATCGCGAACATCTATTCCCCGTTTCTCGAACGTGTTTTACAACATCGCTACACAGCCGCCGCGGTATTCGTTGGTCTGCTTGTCATCGTCAGCACCTTCATTACTTCCCATCGCATCAAATACGTTCCGTTCCCCCGCGTCTCGAGCGAAACCGTCACCGTGAATTTGCGGCTTCCTCTGGGAACACCCTTTGATGTCATGGCCGGACATATCGACCACGTTCATACCAAGGCGCTTGAGATGAAGGATGTACTCATCGATCCCAACACAAAGGAAACCATCGTCGAGAATATTCTCGTCACCAAGGGCGCACGGGGACTTTCGCGCGGCGAAGGTGGTGGTGCCTCTCATATCGGCGAAGTCTCGATGCGCCTCATTCCACCAGAGGCTCGCAGGTGGCAGAAAAACACACAGGACATCGTCAAGGAGTGGCGAATGAAAATCGGCCCTATTCCGGGCGCCGAACAACTGGGATTTAAGGCTGAAATCGGGCGCGGCGGTGATCCCATCGAAGTGCAACTGGAGAGCGAAGACTTCAATTTGCTGGAAGAAGCAGCGGATGAACTGAAGGAATTCCTGGCCGAGTTCAACGGAGTTTTCGACATCAAGGATGATTTCGAATTGGGCAAAGAAGAGATTCAACTCAAGATCAAACCCGAAGCCGAACACCTGGGACTGACCTTGAACGACCTTGCGCGACAAGCTCGCCAGGCGTTTTTCGGCGAAGAAGCTCAACGCATTCAACGTGGGCGTGATGACATCCGGGTAATGGTCCGATATCCCCTCGAAGAAAGACAATCGCTGGAGAATCTCGAATCGATGCGGGTGCGAACCCCGGACGGTTCAGAAGTTCCTTTCGCCAACGTTGCAGAGGCCACGGTAGGGCGCGCATATTCGTCCATTGTGCGAGTCAATGGTCGCCGAACGATTGACGTGAGTGCAGACATCGACAAAGACGTGGTGAACAGTCCGGCGCTGGAAGCAAAGCTCGGCGAAAAGCTGGACGAATTGGTCGCGGTTTATCCTGGACTGTCCTACACCTACGAAGGTGAGATCCGCGACCG